>JBEANR010000178.1:0-12018 GCA_041165365.1 Actinomycetota bacterium
TCCTGAGGTCAGGTTTAACATACCGTCCAGACGGTTGACACACAACCGTCTGGACGGTATGTTCGAAGCACCGAGCACCGCTCGATGCCTCACCAGCCGGTCGACGGAGGATCCGACATGACTTCAGTACTTCAGCGAGACGCCGAACGCACCCGACGAGCACTGCTCGAAGCCGCGGCGACAGCGCTCCGGGCGCACGGCCCCACGGTCAGCCTCGATGCGGTCGCTCGCGAGGCCGGCGTGTCGAAGGGCGGCCTGCTGCACCACTTCGCGAGCAAGGACGCCTTGCTCACCGGGCTCGCGGACGAATGGATGACACGTTTCGACGCGGCCGTGCAGAACCACCTCGACCCGAGCGACGAGCGCCCCGGCCGAGTGTGCCGCGCGCACATCCGTGCCGCGTTCGACGACACGCTCGTCGGCGACGACCAACTCTGGAGTGACCCGGCCGTGCTCGCGGCACTCCTCGCCGTGCCGGAAGTGCTCCGCCGCGCGAGGGAGAGCGGCGAGCGCTGGCGCAGCGAGCTCACCGCCGACGGCCTCCATGCCGACCGCGTGCTCATCATCTCGCGCGTACTCGACGGCATGTGGCTGACCGAACTCCTCGACGGGCGCTCCGCTACCGCAGAACGGGCGAGCCTCCGCGACATCCTGCTCTCACTGACCGATCACACCGGGGCCATGAGCCCGACCGCATGATCAATCTGGCATCTCACCACGCCGAAAAACCGAAGGAGACGTCCCAATGAATGCCCCGCTCGATTCCACCATCCCGACGATGCCCGGCGCCCTGCCCGGCCTCGGTCATCTCCACCGCTTCGCGAGGGATCCGCTCGGATTCTTCACCAGCATGCGCGATCACGCCGACATCGTGCGGTGGCAGCTCGGCCCACAGCGCAACATCTTCATCAGCAACCCGGCCGACATCGCGCACACCCTGCAGAACGTGGAGAAGACCTTCTCGATGCAGGGCGACGTCGGTTTCGGGTTCCGTCTCTTCGCCGGCAACGGGATCATCACCACCCACGGCGATGAGTGGCGCCGCCAGCGCAACACGATGCAACCGGGTATGAGGCCGCAGCGCGTCGCGGCGTACTCCACGACCATGGTCGAGTTGACCGACCGGATGCTGGCGGGGTGGGGCACCGGGCAGCAGGTCGACGTTCGGGTCGAGATGCTCGCGCTCACCCAGAAGATCGCGGCCAAGACCCTCTTCGGGGCTGACGTCACGGGTGACGCGGCGATGGTCGGCCGCGCGCTGGATGTCGCATCCCGCGAGATCGGGGCCGAGTTCCGCGGAGTCACGATGTTCCTGCCCGCGTGGGTGCCCACCAGGGGGCGCCGGCGGCTCAGGGCCGCGATCACCGAGGTCGAGTCCGTGCTGTACCGCATCATCCACGAACGCCGCAGCGATGGCTCCGTCGATCGACCGGACGACATGCTCGCCCTGCTCATGGACGCCCGCTACGACGACGGTGAGCCGATGTCCGACACCCAATTGCGCGATGAGTCGATGACCCTCTACATCGCCGGCCACGAGACGACCGGCAACACGCTCGTCTGGGCGTACCTCATGCTGTCGCGTCATCCGGACGTCCGTCGCCGCATGGCGGAGGAGATCTCCTCAGTCGTCGGAGATCGCCTGCCGACGATGGAGGACTACCACTCGCTCGCGTACACCGAGGCGGTGGTGAAGGAGACGCTGCGCCTGTACCCACCAGCCTGGCTGCATGTGGTGCGCGCTGCCGTCGACGTCGAGATCGCCGGTCATCCGGTCTCCGCCGGTACCGACGTGTGGATGAGTCAGTGGGCCACCCACCACGACCCGCGGTGGTTCGGCGACGCACACGTGTTCAGACCCGAGCGCTTCCTGGGGGACGCGGCGAAGGACATCCCGAGCCACGCCTGGTTCCCGTTCGGCGGAGGGCGGCACGTGTGCCTCGGCAACAGGTTCGCGCTCCTCGAAGCGGTGCTCGTGCTCGCCACCGTCTCGCAGCGCTTCGAACTCGACGTGCCGGCGGACATCGCGTTCCCGCCCCAGCCACTCCTCACCCTGCAGCCCGGCCGCGACGTGCCCGCGCGGCTCGTCGCTGCACCCGCCCACGCCCGCTCGCGGGCCTGAGAACCGGAGGATCAGCACCATGGATGACAGCACGCTCTCGGTCTCCGTCGATCTCGCCGTCTGCGAGCGCTATGGTCACTGCTGCTTCGAGGCCCCCACCGTCTTCGAACTCGACGACGACGGCGAACTGCGGTTCGACGCCGCTCCCGACGCATCGCTTCGACCGCGGGTGGAGGCGGCGGCGCGAGCCTGCCCCGTGCTCGCCATCGTGGTGGAGTGATGTCTGGTCGCCTCCTCGGTGCTCCGGGGTATGGCGCGCGTGACCGCGTGCTCATCGTCGGTGCGTCGCTCGGGGGGCTTCGCAGCGCCCAGGCGCTGCGGGCCGACGGATTCGACGGTGACATCACGGTGCTCGGAGCGGAGTCGCACCCGCCGTACGACAGACCTCCCCTCTCGAAGCAGGTGTTGACCGGCGATCGACCTGCGACCAGGCCGCTCGCGGGCATCGACGCCGTGCGCGCCACGTGGATCCTCGGCGATCCGGCTGCCACGCTCGATCTCGCCGCGGGCGCGGTGACGACGAAATCGGGCGTCGTCCACTCCGCCGACGCCATCGTCATCGCCACCGGGGCGTCTCCGCGGTGGTGGACCGGACCCGGTGCCCGCACGCCCGGGGTGATCGGTCTGCACACGGCGGAGGACGCCCGCGTTCTCCGTGCTGCTCTGGACCGCGGCGCAGACATCGTCGTCGTCGGCGGGGGCTTCGTCGGTGCCGAGGTGGCCGCCGCCGCCCGGGCCCGTGGCTGCCGCGCAGTGCTGGCGGTGCGGGCGGGTCTCGTGCTGCTCTCCGCGCTCGGCCTCGAGGTGGCGCGGTTCGTCACCGATCGACTCGACGATGCGGGGGTCGACCTGCGCACATCGACGACGCTCACCGCACTGACCGCCGGAGCAGACGGTTCGCTGGCCCGCGCCGATTTCGATGACGGATCGACCGTGCGGGCCGGACTCGCCGTGATCGGGATCGGCGTGGAACCCTCCACCGCGTGGCTGCGCGGCAGCGGGCTGATACTCGAAGACGGCATCGTGTGCGACGAGAACTGCCTCGCGCTCGTGCGACCCGGCGTCGCGACATCCGTTCCCGTCGTGGCAGTCGGGGATGTCGCTCGGCTACCCGATCCGCTGGGCAGCGGGGCCCTCGTCGCGGTTCGGCACTGGAGCAACGCGACGGAGCAGGCGAAGGCCGCGGCTGCGACCCTGCTCGCACCCAGGGGCACCGCACCGTCGTATCGGCAGGTGCCCACGTTCTGGTCCGATCTCACGGCACCAGGCCTCCGACTACGCCTCAGAGGAGTGGGCATGACCCGCGGGGCCGATGCGATATCCGTCGTCGACGGGTCGTTGGAGGCGGGTGCGGCCCTCGTCGGCTATTGGAGGGATGGCACGATGGTCGGCGCCGTCTCGCTCGACAGACCACGGCGGTTGCCGGAGATGCGCGACCTGATCCTCGCCGGTGCCGCGATCGACGTTGAGGTCGACCGAATGGCGGTCTGAGACCGAGACCGAGACCGACATCGAGACGGCCGGCGATCGACGGCCACGACGAATCGTGACGACGACGATCGACGGCGGGCCGCTTCACACGGCGATGACCTCGACCAGGTGCTCGATGCCGCGGAGGTCGGATGCGTTGCGCGTGTGAAGACTCGCGAAGTGTGAGTGGCGTCGAATGTCCGCGCAGCATTTCAGGGCGCAGAAGACTTTCTATCGGGGGGCCATCCACGGATCGGAGGTCTCCTGGCTGACGAGTGCGCAATCGTGCTCCCAGTCCGTGTCGACGGGGCGGGCGAGCACACTGTCAAGGTCGCTCCATTGCCGCCACGGACCGGGGGTGGGCGGCACGGGCCGAGCCGCAAGGCGCCTCGACACCGGCTACGCCTTCGTGAGTGAGGCGAGGAGCCGAGCATCCGACTCCCGCCGGCGCGGCGGCAGCGCGAGGCCCGCGGCGAGCGCGGAGAGAGTGCCGAGGCCGAGGCTCGCCCACCAGATCCAGCCGCCGTCGAATGGCCACCCGACCCAGGTGAGCACCGCCCACACCACCGAGGCCACAATCATGCCGATCGCAGGGAGGAGGGCGGCGCCGTGGCTCGTGCGGCCCGGGAGCGCGTACCGCAGGATCGCACCGAGACCCAGACCGCCGACGGCCACGAAGAGCAGCTCCATGTCGAGGCGCCGGTCAGGCGACGAAACCGACGCGACGAGCAGACTCGGAGCCGATCTCCACGTAGGCGAGGGCTGCCGTGGGCACCACGTAGACCTTGCCCTTGTCGTCGGTCAGGCTCAGGTGGGTGCTCTTCGAGTCGAGTGCAGAGGCGACTGCAGACTCCACCTCCGCTGCCGTCTGCGACGACTCGAAGCTGATCTCACGGGAGGTGTTGGCGATGCCGATTCGAATGTCCACGAGCACAGGTTACGACATGGCGCGGGCGCCGGACCGCGTCGTTCGTCCTGAGCGGAACAGCGATGTCGTGGCCCTCGGCTAGCGTTCATCACGTGAGCATCCGAGGATTCGCGAGGGCGTCGCCGGCGTCCTCCAGAGCCGAGTCGGCAGAGCTGGATGCTTCGCAGCTCGCCGTCGTCGACCTCGCAGAAGATGTCTCCGCCGCGGTGCTCGGTGCACCGGGCAGCGGCAAGACGACGGCCGTCGTCGAACTGGTGGCGGAACGCGTGCTCGGCCGGGGGTGGGATCCCTCGGGCGTGCTCGTGCTCACCTCGAGTCGCATCGCCGCGACGCGACTGCGAGACGTGGTCGCCGTGCGGCTCGGAGTGCCGACGACCGGTCCGATGGCGCGAACGGTCAACTCGTTCGCCTTCGAGATCGTGCGCGAGGCCGCGCGGTCTGCGGGTGCCGCTCCGCCGAGACTGCTCACCGGCGGCGAGCAGGACTCCGACCTCGCCGACCTCCTCGCCGGTCACCTCGCCGAATCCGGTGGAGCAGGGCGTGGTCCCGACTGGCCGGAGACGCTCCCGCCGCCGGTGCGCGCGCTGCGGCAGTTCCGCACCGAGCTGCGGGAGCTGATGATGAGGGCGACGGAGTACGACGTGCCGCCTGCACGGCTCCGTGAGCTCGGGGCGGCCCTGGGCCGGCCGGAATGGATCGCCGCCGCCGACGTGATCGAGGAGTACCTGCAGGTTCTCGGGTTTTCGCGGCAGGCCCAGCTCGATCCCGCCGAACTGGCTCGGTTCGCGATCGAGGCGATCCGCTCCGACGCGCCGGGTGAGCGGGTCGAAGCGCTGCGCCTGGTCATCGTCGACGACTTCCACGAGGCGACCGAGTCGACCATCGGCATCCTGCGCGCGCTTCGGGCCCGCGGCGTGGCGATCGTCGCCGCGGGCGACCCGGATGTCGCGGCCAACGCCTTCCGGGGCGGCGAGCCCCACGCGCTCGGCCGGCTGGCCACAGTGCTCGGCGATCCGACGGTGGAGACCCTGGTGCTCTCGACCGTCCACCGCCACGGCCCGGCGCTGCGGTCGTTCGTGACGGCGATCACCTCGCGGATCGGCGCGGCGTCGGCGGGCACCCAGCGCGCCGCGACATCCGGCGGGCTGGACGACGGCGTACCGCTCGCACGCATCGAGGCCACGAGCCCGGCGCGGCAGTGGTCGGCGGTCGCCAGGGTGCTGCGGGAGCGACATCTCGACGGCGATGTGCCCTGGGACTCGATGGCGGTGATCGTGCGCAGCGGAGCGCACCTCGAGGCGATCGCGCGGGCGCTCGCGCTCGCCGAGGTGCCGACGAGACTCTCCGCCGCCGGTGCTCCGCTGCGCGAAGACCCGGCGGCGCTGGCACTGCTCACCGTGGTCGACCTCGGCATCGGACGCCGGCAGCTCGACTCCGACTCCGCCACGGAGGTGCTGCTCGGACCGTTCGGCGGCCTCGATCGACTCGGACTGAGGCGCCTGAGGCTCGCACTGCGCGCCGAAGAGCTCGCGGGCGGAGGCGACCGCATCGCCGACGACCTGCTCGTCGAAGCCCTCTCCGGCCCCGGTCGATTGATCACCATCGACCATCGGGTAGCCCGCACCGCCGGGCGGGTCGCCGACACCCTCGCCAGGCTGCGGGCGAGTGACGGCTCCATCGAAGAACTGCTGTGGACCGTCTGGGAACGCAGCGGCCTCGCCTCGGAGTGGTACGGGCAGGCGATCGGGAGTGGCATCACCGCGGCGGAGGCCGGCCGCAACCTCGACGGCATCGTGGCCCTCTTCACGGCGGCCAAGCGTTTCGCCGAGCGTCGGCCAGACGCTTCGCCCGCATTGTTCCTCGAGGGGGTGCTCGACGCCGATGTTCCCGAAGACACGCTCTCGCCCCGCCAGAGCTCGGAGGCGGTGCTCATCGCGACCCCGTCCGCGACCGTCGGGCTGGACTTCGACACCGTCGTCGTCGCCGGGCTGCAGGATGGCGCGTGGCCGAACCTCAGACCGCGCGGCTCCCTCCTCGGGGCTCAAGCCCTCGTCGAGGCCGCCACGGGCGAGGCGACGGTCCCGGCCGGAGCGCCGGGCGCGGCACGCATCACCGACGCCCGCAGGCAGGTGCTCGGAGACGAGTTGCGGATGTTCGCGCTCGCGGTCTCGAGGGCGCGCAGTCGCGTCATCCTCGCCGCCGTCTCCAATGACGACGAGGCGACCAGTCCGTTCTTCGGCATGCTCCCCCCTGGCACCCCGCTTCTGGAGTCGGCGGCCGCTGCCCCGCTCTCGCTCCGCGGCGTGACCGGTCTGTTGAGGCGCACCCTGCTGTCGCCGTCTGCCGACGAGGCGACTCGGTCGGACGCGGCATCCTCTCTCGCTGCGCTCGCACGGGAGGGCCTGCCCGGTGCCGATCCCACGGAGTGGCACGGTCTGCTCGGCACGACGACAGATCGCCCGCTCTTCGACGGCGAGATCGTGCCAGTGTCGCCGTCGGCGATGACCTCGGTGCTCGAATCGCCGCTGGACTGGTTTCTGGCCTATATCGCGGGGGGCGATTCCGGGGTCGTCGCCAACGTGGGCACGCTGCTGCACTGGGCGATGGAGACGGATGTCGACGGGTCGGTCGAGTCGCTGTGGACGGCCGTCCAGTCGCGATGGCCCGAGCTGGTCTTCGACGCGCCGTGGCTGGCCGAACGGCAGTCGAGACTGGCGCGCGACCTCACTGCAGCACTGGCCGAGTACCTCGCCGATTTCACGGCGGCGGGCAAAGCACTCGTCGGCGCCGAGAGCAGGTTCGAACTGCAGGTCGACGGCGCACAGCTGCGCGGGTCGATCGACAGGGTCGAGAGGTCGCCCGACGGATCCGTGCAGATCGTCGACCTCAAGACGGGCTCGCCGATCACCCAGCAGGCGAAGATCGACGAGCATCCGCAGCTCAGTGCGTACCAACTCGCCTATGCCGACGGGGCCCTCGACGAGTCACTCGTCGGCGGAGGCGCCCACCATGCCGGCGGCGCCAAGCTCCTGTTCATCAAACAGGGCAAGGCGGGCCAGCTCTACCGTGAAGCGGTGCAGTCGACGTTGACGGCGGATCAGCTCGCCGAGTTCCGCGCGCGCATCCGGGAGGCCGCCGACCGG
Organism: Actinomycetota bacterium; assembly: GCA_041165365.1. GTDB lineage: Bacteria > Actinomycetota > Actinomycetes > Actinomycetales > Microbacteriaceae > Marisediminicola. The sequence goes on from JBEANR010000178.1 coordinate 7,664, forward strand.
ATCTCCGCGTCGTCGTTCGACGGCCCGGCCGAGCTGCCGCAGTTCGGGTTCATGGATGCGCCGAGGCTCCGGCTGCACAGGGTGCCGGCGGTGTCGAGTGACTAGCGCGGCCGACATCGCCGACGCGCTCGGACGACCCCGGCCGACCGCTCAGCAGGTCGCCGTCATCGAATCGGGCCTCGTACCGGCGCTCGTGGTCGCCGGGGCGGGCAGCGGCAAGACCGAGACGATGGCGAACCGGGTGCTGTGGCTGCTCGCCAACGAACTGGTGCTCCCCTCGGAGGTACTGGGGCTCACCTTCACGCGCAAGGCGGCAGGGGAGTTGTCCGCGCGCATCCGCGAGAGGATCGCCGAACTCGCCAGGGTCGGCCTGCTGCCCGGCTCCTACGATCCGTTCGAGGCGCCGACCGTGGCCACCTACAACTCCTTCGCCAACTCGATCTTCCGCGACAACGCCGTGTTGCTCGGCCGGGAGAGCGACGGGTCGGTGCTCGGCGAGGCCGGCGCGTGGCAGCTCGCACGACGGGTGGTCACGCGCAGTCGGGATGCGCGGCTACCCGACCTCTCCAAGGGGCTCGAACCCGTGACTCGAGCCGTGCTCGGGCTGTCGAGGGCGATGGCCGAGAACGATGTGCCCACGGAGGACGTGCGGGACTTCGCCCGCCGGTTCAGGGCGATCGCCGACCTGCCGAACGGCACGGGCGGAGCCTTCGCGTGGGTGGTGGAGCTCGCCCAGACCGTCGGATCGCTCGACATCCTCGTCGACCTCGCCGCCGACTTCCAGGCCGAGAAGGTGCGCCGCGGCCTCATCGAGTATTCCGACCAGGTGGCGCTGTCACTGCAGATCGTGCGTCTCCAGCCACGGATCGCCGACGAGGAACGCGCACGATTCAGAGTGGTGCTCCTCGACGAGTACCAGGACACCTCGGTCACGCAGACGTGGCTGCTCGCCGAACTCTTCGCCGGGCATCCGGTGATGGCGGTCGGCGACCCGAATCAATCCATCTACGGGTGGCGAGGCGCGAGTGCGAACAACCTCGACGCCTTCGCGGGGGCCTTCGGCGCCTCGGACTCGCGGTTCGCGCTCTCGACGAGTTGGCGCAACGGGCATCGCATCCTCGAGGCCGCGAACCATCTCGTCGCCCCCTTCGAGGGTGTGTCGCGAACCGCGGTGCAACGTCTCGTGCCGGGGCCGACGGCGTCGGCAGAACCTGTAGAGAGCCTGTTCGCCGAGACCGTCGTCGACGAGGCCGAGTCCGTTGCGCAGTGGCTCGCCGCGCGTCTCGGGGGCGGCGGTGCGAGCGGTACACCACCGTCTGCCGCCCTTCTGCTGCGCACCCGCAAGAACCAGGCGGTCTTCCTCGAGAAACTGCGGGAGGCCGGGGTGCCGTTCCACGTGCTGGGGCTCGGCGGACTGGTGTCGGAGCCCGAGATCGCCGATCTCGTGAGCGCTCTCACCGTGGTGAGCGACCCGGGCGCCGGCCTCGAGGCGATACGGGTGCTGGCGGGATCGAGGTGGCGCATCGGTGCGCGCGACCTGCTCGCGTTGAAGGGCTTGGCGTCTCGGCTGCGTGATCTCGACTACGCGCAGCATCCGCTCGATCCGGCCGTGAAAGAGAAGTTGAAGGTGTCGGTGGCGGGCGGTGAGGGCGGGTCGATCGTCGACGCTCTCGACTTCGTCGGTACGGCGCGGGCCGGGCACGGGTTCCTCGAGGCCTTCACCGAGGAGGGCGTCGAGAGGCTCGGAGACGCGGGACGGTTCTTCGCGAGGCTCCGATCGCGTGCGTCGCTCGACCTGCGCGACTTCGTGATCCTGGTGCTGCAAGAGCTCCAGCTCGACATCGAGGTCATCGCCAACGAGTACAGGCCGCTCGGGCCGGCTCCGGTGGAGGCCTTCCTCGATGCTCTGGCCGGGTACCTCGCGATCGACGACTCCGCCACGCTGCGGGGGTTCCTCACCTGGCTGCGCGAGGCCGAGGAACGCGAGGACCTCGCGCCGCGGCCGGAAGACCCCGAACCGGGAACCGTGCAGGTGCTCACCATCCACGGAGCTAAAGGACTCGAGTGGGACCACGTCGTCGTGCCGCGGCTCGTCGTCGACGAACTCCCCGCGAAACCCCTCGAGGGCTTCAAGGGATGGACGTCGTTCGGCCAGTTGCCGTGGGTGTTCCGCGGCGACGGCGACGAGCTGCCCGAGTTCCGATGGGAGCGGGCGACCACTCGCAAGGAGATCAAGTCCGAGCTGGACCGGTACTCGCAGGCCGTGCGCGAGCGGAGTGTCGACGAGGAGCGCCGACTGGCTTACGTCGCGACGACCCGTGCTCGGCACGGGCTGCTGCTCACGGGCTCGTTCTGGGCGGGGCAGAAGGCGTTCAGGTCGCCGAGCCCGTTCCTCGTCGAGCTGGCGGAGGCCGCCGTCATCCCACCGCTGCCCGAACCTCCCGCCGACGATGTCGAGAGTCCACTCGGCGACCGCATGGACAAGATCAGCTGGCCGCTCGACCCGCTCGGTCGACGGCGGGCGTCGATCGCCGCCGCGGCCGCCGCGGTGAGGTCCGCCGAACCGCGTTCGGCCGGGCGACTCGGGCCCCGCCTCGACACCCTGCTCGAGGAACGTCGACGTCGACTGCACGCCGACGGCCTCGTGCCCCTTCCGACCCGGGTGCCGGCATCGCGCTTCAAGGACTACCTCATCGACCCCGCCGGCGTGGCCGGCGCACTCCGACGGCCGATGCCGGAGCGGCCCTATCGGGCGACCCAGCTCGGCACCCTCTTCCACGCGTGGGTCGAAGACCGCTACGGGCGCCCGGGTGGCACCGAGGATGCGGTCGGCTTCGATGCGGTGGGCCTCGTTCCGCACGACGTCGACCCCGATACGGTCTCCACAGAACTCGACGCGGAGGATCCCGTCGGCGGCGCAGAACTCGCCCGTCTCCGTGAGGTCTTCGAGAACTCGCAGTGGGCGGATCTCAGACCCGAGGAGGTCGAACGCGAGATCCACCTCCCCTTCGACGGTCAGATCGTCATCTGCAAGATCGATGCTGTGTACCGGCACGGCGACCGCTTCCAGGTGGTCGACTGGAAGACCGGCAAGGCGCCGAAGGATGCCGCGGACCTCGAGCAGAAGCAGCTGCAACTCGCGCTCTACCGGCTCGCCTACGCCCGGTGGAGGGGAATCGACCCCGAGCGTGTCGATGCGGTCTTCTATTTCGTGAGCGACGACCGGGTCGTTCACCCCGAGAGGCTCTTCGACGAAGCGGAACTGATCGCGCGGTGGCGGGCCGCGATCAGCCTCTCGCCCTCGACCTAGCGCGGGCGACTCCTGCCGATGCCTTCTGCGACGCCTAGTACCGGCGTGCGGCGGTGGCGCGCTCGTCCGAGCTGAAGGAGCTCGGCCTGCCCAGGATGGCCGAGATGAGGGCATCGATGGGTTCGCGTGCCGTCGACGGGTTCGACAACAGGGCGAACTCCACCTCCCCGAGCGGCGGGAGGTCGAACAGCCCGGTCACATCGAGCAGATCGGGCGGCACCATCGTCTGCGGGAACACCGAGATGCCGATCCCGGCCCTCGTCGCGGCGACCACCCCATTGACCTCCCGTGTGTTGCAGGTGATCCGCCAGGTGCGCCCTGCCGCCTCCAGGGCTGAGATCGCCGCGGTCCGGCTGATGCTGGGGGCCTGATACGCGATCAACGGCACAGGGACGGCGCCTTTGACCGTCAACGAGGGGTGCGCCACCCAGACGAGTCTCTCCCGTCGAGCGACGCGACCATCGGATGCCCCCGGCTCCTGCTTCACGAAGACGAGGTCGAGCTGCCCCGCCGCGAGTCGACGGGAGAGGACCCCGCTCTGACTGACCGTCAACTCGAGGTTGATGTGCGGATACAGCTGTCGGAAGTCTCTGAGGATGCGGGGGAGTTGGGTGAGCGCGAGGTCGTCGGCCGACCCGAAACGCAGTCGGCCGCGCATGGCCGACCCCGTGAAATAGGCGCTCGCTTCGTCGTGCGCCGCGAGGATCGTTCGCGCGAAACCGAGCATCGCATCGCCGTTGTCGGTCAGCCTGACGTCGCGGGTGTCGCGGGCGACGAGGATGCGTTTCGCGGCGGTCTCGAGCCTTCTCACGTGCTGCGACACGGTGGGCTGGCTGACGCCGAGTCGCTCCGCGGCGCGGGTGAACGAGAGGGTGTCGGCGACCGCGACGAATGTCTTCAGGAGGGTCGGATCGAACATCCGGGAAGGCTATCATCACGATTCGTTATGGGAGTCAGAGGTCGCATCCGCTACCTGCATGGCCGCGCCATCCGTACCGTTGAAGGGTGGCCACTCTCCAGACAGACTTCTCACCCGCCACCGAAC
>JBEANR010000179.1:0-2649 GCA_041165365.1 Actinomycetota bacterium
ACCGACCGCCGCCCGAACGACGAGTTGAGCCGGGCCCTCGACACCGCCGGCGTGGAGGTGATCGTCGCGTGATCGTCACCCTCACCGCCAACCCGAGCCTCGATCGCACCATCGAACTGCCTTCGGCCCTCGAACGCGGCGAAGTGCAGCGGGCGTTCGCCACGCGCGAGCAGCCGGGCGGCAAAGGCGTCAACGTCTCCAGAGCTCTCATCGCCTCGGGCATCGAGACCGTCGCCGTGCTTCCCGGCCGCGACGTCGATCCGATGATCCTGGCCCTCCTTGCGGAGCACATCCCCTGTGCCGGGCTCGCCATCGACGGCCGCATCCGCTCCAACGTCACGCTCACCGAACCCGACGGCACCACCACCAAGGTCAACGAGCCCGGACCGACACTCTCCGTGCGGGATGCCGCGGCACTCGTCGATCTCGTCATCGCCACGGCATCGGGCGCGCAATGGATCGTGCTCGCCGGATCGCTCCCTCCCGGCCTCCCCGCCGACTTCTACGCCACCGTCATCCGCGCCCTCCACGCGACAGGGTCGACGACGAGGATCGCGGTCGACTCCTCCGGCGCTCCGCTTGCCGCCCTCATCGCCTCGGGGGTCGGGGTCGACCTCGTGAAGCCGAACGCCGAGGAGCTCGCCGAACTCACCGGCCTCGAAGTCGCCGAGACCGATCCGGCCTCGGCCGCGGCGGCGGCACGGATGCTCGTGGCCGACGGCTGCCGAGCCGTGCTGGCCACGCTCGGAGCACACGGCGCCGTGCTCGTCACCGCGGAGGGCGCCTGGCACGCCACCATGCCGCCCATCGTGCCGAAGAGCACCGTCGGCGCGGGCGATTCGTCACTCGCCGGTTACCTCCTCGCCGACGGACTCGGGGCGTCGGCGTCCGAATCCCTCGCGCAGGCCGTCGCCCACGGCACGGCCGCCGCCGCGCTGCCGGGCAGCACCATGCCGTCCGCGTCCGACGCCAGCCCCGAGCTCGCCTCGGTCGTCTCGATCACCCCGCACCCCCAGGCCGTCACGGTCACCGAACAGCACTGAAACCAGTCAGGAGTCCCACCATGTCCGCCCTCATCACCCCCGAGCTCGTCACGCTCGACGCCGATCTCGGCGCCGACCGGTCGGGCGTCATCCGCTACCTGGCCGACCGCGTCGTCGCCGCCGGCCGCGCAACCGACGTCGACGCGCTCTACGCCGACGCCTGGGACCGCGAGTCGAAGACCGACACCGGCATCCCCGGCGGTATAGCGATCCCGCACTGCAGGTCGACGGCCGTGCTCGAACCCACCCTGGCGATGGCGAGGCCCTCCGTCGGCGTGGACTTCGGCGCGAACGACGGTCCCGCCGACCTCATCTTCTTCATCGCGGCTCCGGATGGCGCGGACCAGGCCCACCTCGCCCTGCTCTCGAAGCTCGCCCGCTCGCTGATCAAGCCGGAGTTCACCGCGGCGCTGCGTGCGGCATCCACTCCTCAGGAGATCGTCGACCTGGTCGACGGCGCGGTGTCCGACGCGCCGAAGACCGCGACGGCCGGCGCGGGCGCGTCCGCGTCGACGCCCGGCGACGCGGCGGGTGATGCACCCGCATCAGCGGCCGCAGCCGAGAAGCAGCGCCCGGTGCTCGTGGGGGTGACCGCCTGCCCGACCGGAATCGCCCACACCTACATGGCCGCGGACTCGCTCGTGGCCGCCGCCGAGCGCGCAGGTGCCGTGCTGCACGTCGAGACCCAGGGGTCGTCCGGCACCAAACCCCTCGACCCCGCCATCATCGCGGCGGCGACCGCGGTCATCTTCGCGGTCGACGTCGACGTGCGTGACAAGGCCAGGTTCGCCGGCAAGCCCCTCATCCAGTCGCCCGTCAAACGCGGCATCGACGAGCCCGACACGATGGTCGCCGAAGCCCTTGCGGCTGCCGATGACCCGAACGCCGCGCGCGTGCAGGGCGGCGGCGCGACCTCGGCGTCGGGGTCGACGGGTCGCGGGCAGTCGGAGCACGCGGGGCAGTTCCTCAAGCGGGTGCTGCTCACCGGCGTGAGCTACATGATCCCGTTCGTCGCGGGCGGCGGGCTGCTCATCGCGCTCGGGTTCCTGCTCGGCGGGTACGAGATCGTGCTCGACGGTCGCAACACCGACATCGTGCTGAACAACAATCTGCTCGACCTCCCCGCCAACGGTCTCTCCGAGTACCTCGGCGCCGTGTTCGTGACGATCGGACAACTCTCGATCGGATTCCTCGTGCCGGCGCTCGCCGGGTACATCGGGTACGCCATCGCCGACCGCCCCGGCATCGCACCGGGATTCACCGCCGGGGCCGTCGCCGTGCTCATGGGCGCCGGGTTCCTCGGTGGGATCGTCGGCGGTCTGCTCGCCGGGTACATCGCCTACCTCATCGGCCGCATCGAAGTGCCGAGGTTCGTGCGGGGCCTGATGCCGGTGGTCATCATCCCGCTCGTCGCATCGCTCGTGGCATCGGGCCTGATGGTCATGGTGCTCGGGGGCCCGATCGCCGCGCTCACCGTCGCCCTCAGCGACTTCCTCAACGGCCTGAGCGGCAGTGGCGTCATCCTGCTCGGAGTCATCCTCGGGCTCCTGATGTGCTTCGACCAGGATGACGCCACTGCCGCTCAGGCCGTTGAGGAAGTCGCTGA
>JBEANR010000180.1:0-28778 GCA_041165365.1 Actinomycetota bacterium
AATCCGTCGCGACGTGCCACCGCCGCGCAATGTCCGAGGCGACCAACTCGATCGGGGCGCGCAGCGGTTCGAGGTCGGGGAACCGCTTCACCATCACCGTGAGCAATTCGTCGACGGTGTCGGCGAACAACTCCGGGCCGAACTCGACGGGCGGATCGGGGAGTCGCGGATGCTCGTCGGTGCTCGCGCTGCGGAGATCCCACAGGTGCACCACGGTCTCGTGCAGTTGTCGCCGGTGCCAGAACCGAACAGTGGGGTCTGTGCCCGGCACAGTCCAGACGACGGTTGCCGCGTCCACCCGGCGGAGCGTCGCGAGAAGTATCCGGCGCGATTCGCGGTACCACTCGAACGCGGGCAGCGGCGCCTGCACCGACTGCTCCCTCTGTGTCCATTCGGCCCCCGCGGCGATGCCTGCAGCCCAGCGGTGCACGCCCCCGAGGTGTGCTGCGAGTTCTGCGATGCTCCAGTCGATGGTTGCGAGCCTGGCATCCGGGGTCGACTTCTGGGAACCCGACGTCTCAAGTTCGCGGGCCTCGAGGTCGCGGAGGAAGAGTCCTGTGGCCTGGTCGAGGAGTGCGAGATGGTCCATTCCCGCAGGGTAGCCCGCACTGCACCCCGCGGGGTGGCCTGCGGTCGGTTCACGACTCAGGCTGAGTGGCCGGGGTGTGGAAAGCGATGGCGTGGATCCCGCGCTGTGCGGGAGTCGGGCGCTCTACGGCCTGAGTTGTGAGCGACCATGCAGCCCACCATCCGGCGATCACCACGTCGGCGCGGCGGGGCTCGCGGGCATGACGTCGCGCTCCCGGCTCCCCGTGGTGACGGTCGTGGTGTCCGAGGCGCTTCTGGCCGTGGCGTCCACGGTGGGGCGACCCCGGCGCATGGCGCGGTGCTCGGTGTTGCGGAGGTCGTCATCGTGACGTGATGCCGGTTCACAACTCAGGCCGGGTGGCCGGACGTGCACGGTACGGACTCCTACGGGGCCGCCCGAGCCACTCAGCCTGAGTTGTGAACACGGCGCCGCACGACGACGCGCACGGGACGACCCCCGCGCCCGGTTCGCCATCCAGCCTCCGCAACGCCATCCGTGGCAGAGTCGGGAGTCCCCACCCTGCGCCGCTCGACACCCCCTGAGGAGTCCGATGTCCACCGACACCGACCGCCCCGACCACTTCAACGTCGTCGTGATCGGGGCCGGCCCCGCCGGAACCGCCGCGGCCCTCCGCGCCGCTGAACTCGGAGCGAAGGTCGCCGTGGCCGAGGCGTCCCGCACGGGAGGCACGTGCGTGAACACCGGGTGCGTGCCGACCAGGGTGCTCGCCAAGACGGCGCGGCTCATGCGCGAGGTGCGCACCGCAGACGCCTACGGCATCGTCGTCGCCCGCGAGAAGATCGACTGGGCCACCACCGTGCAGCGGGTGGAGCAGCGGGTCGACGCCGTCCGCTCGATCAAGCGCGAAGCGGAGAGGTTCGCCGAAGCGGGGGTCGAGCTCATCCTCGAGGGACGCGCCAGATTCGCGGATGCCACCACCCTCGCGCTCGACTCCGGCCGCCGACTGAGTGCCGACACGGTCATCGTGTGTGTCGGCGGGCACTCGCGTCGGCTGCCGATCCCCGGTGCCGACCTCGCGACGGTGCCGGAAGACGTACTCGCCCTGCCCGATCTACCCGACCGGGTCGCGGTGATCGGCGCGGGCAACACCGGCGCGCAACTGGCCACCGTGTTCTCCTCGTTCGGCTCGCAGGTCACGCTTCTCGACGTCGCCCCGCGGGTGCTCATGGCGTCCGATGCGGAGGTGTCGGATGCGGTGGCCACGGCTTTCCGCGAGCAGGGCATGGATGTGCGCACGGGCATCGAGACCGTGTCGCGCCTGTCACGGTCGGAGGGCGGTGCGATCACCCTCGAGTGGCGGGAGCAGGGGCATCCGGAGTCCGCGGTGTTCGACGCGGTCATCATGGCGACAGGCTGGCCGGCGGATGTCGACGACCTCGGCCTCGATCGCGCGGGAGTGGATGTCGAGCGCTCGGCCATCCCCGTCGACCAGTTCTTCAGGTCGTCGGTGTCGCACATCTTCGCTGTCGGGGACTCGAACGGGCGCGACATGCTCGTGCAGGCCGCGCAGTTCGAGGGCGAGGCGGCGGCCGAGAACGCTGTGTTGGGCACCAACCGCCGCACACCGCACCACCTGCTGCCGGCGGGCGGATTCACCGATCCCGACTATGCGGGAGTCGGCCTCACCGAGCAGCAGGCGTCCGAGCGCGGGCTCGACTTCGTGGCCGCGACGGTCGCGTATTCGTCGGTCGACCGCGCGGTGATCGACGATCGGGAGCGCGGATTCCTCAAGCTCATGTCCGACTCGCGACGCGAGGTCATCGTCGGCGCCCATGCCGTGGGCGAGAACGCGATCGAGGTCATCCAGTCGGTGACGACCGCGATGGCGGCGGGCATCGACGTGGCGACGCTCGCGGGCGTGAAGTTCGCGTATCCGACCTACAGTGCCGTGATCGGGATGGCGGCGCGGGCACTGTTGCGCGACTGACGGGCCGCTCGCCGCCGGTTGCAAAATCAGGAGATCCGCGCCGGCGTGCGGCGCGTCGGGCTCGACACGCCGCGCGCTCGCCGGATCTCCTGATTTTGCAACAGGTCCGACCCGCGCCCCGGCCTCAGTCCTTGCTGGCGAAGGCGTCGTCGAACGAACCGGACGGCACATCCCACTGCAGCGAGCGCACGAACTCGAGTCCCTGGGGGGCTCCGGTGAGGCGGTCCATGCCGGCGTCCTCCCACTCGACCGAGATCGGGCCCGCGTAGCCGATGTGGTTGAGGGCTCGGATGGCGTCCTGCCACGGGACATCCCCCCGACCGGTCGACACGAAATCCCAGCCGCGGCGGGGGTCGCTCCAGGGCAGATGCGACCCGAGGATGCCCGCGCGGCCCGAGCGCATCTGCATCCGCGTGTCTTTGCAGTCGACATGCAGGATGCGGTCGGCGAAGTCCACGATGAACTGCACGGGGTCGAATCCCTGCCACACCATGTGGCTCGGGTCCCAGTTGAGACCGAACGCCGGTCGGTGGTCGATGGCCTCGAGGGTGCGCACCGTGGTCCAGTAGTCGTACGCGATCTCGGAGGGGTGCACCTCGTGCGCGAACCTCACGCCCTCGGAGTCGAAGACGTCGAGGATGGGGTTCCAGCGGTCGGCGAAATCCTGGTAGCCGGCGTCGATGACGTTCTGGCTCACCGGCGGGAACATCGCCACGTACTGCCAGATGCTCGACCCGGTGAACCCGACGACGGTGTCGACGCCGAGCCTGCGGGCGGCGATCGCGGTCTTCTTCAGCTCCTCCGCGGCGCGCTGGCGCACGCCCTCGGCGTCACCGTCGCCCCACACCTTCGAGCCGACGATCGCCTGGTGCCTGAAATCGATCGGATTGTCGCAGACCGCCTGGCCCTTCAGATGGTTCGAGATCGCGTAGAGCCCGAGCCCGTGCCGGTCGAGGATCTCTCGTCGCGAGGCGACGTACGCGTCATCCTCGGCCGCCCGCCAGACGTCGAGGTGGTCGCCCCAGCAGGCGAGCTCGAGCCCGTCGTAGCCCCAACCGGCCGCGAGCGACGCGACCTCTTCGAGCGGCAGATCGGCCCACTGGCCGGTGAACAGGGTGACGGGGCGTGCCATGTCAGGCTCCTTCGGTGGTGTGATCGGTGGTGTGGTCGGCGGGGTTCTGATCGATGCGGATGACGCGGCTCTCCTCCGAAGACGACCGGGCCGCGGCATCCAGCACCCTCTGCACCCTCAGGCCGTCCGCGAACGACGGACTCGACGGCTCGCCGTTGCGGATCGACTGCAGCAACTCGGCGAACTGGTGCGAGAAGGTGTGCTCCCACCCGATGATGTGGCCGTCCGGCCACCAGTGACCGACATACGGATGACCGGCCTCCGTCACGAGGATGCGGCGAAAACCCTGCTCCCCCGCAGGTGCAGCCTGATCGTAGAACCACAGCTCGTTCAGCTCTTCGAGCGAGAAGCGGATGCTGCCGCGCTCTCCGTTCAGCTCGACGGTGAGTCCGTTCTTGCGTCCGGTGGCCATCCGCGACACCTCGATCTGGGCGACGGCGCCGCCGGACAGGGTCGCGGTGAGCCAGGCCGCGTCGTCGACGGTCACCGGCTCTGAGGTGGAACCCGCGCCGGACTCGCCCGACGGCCTCTCGCTCACGAAGGTGTGCAGTCGCGCCGACAGGCTGTCGATCGATTCGCCCGTGAGGTGGTGCGTGAGGTCGACGGCGTGCGATCCCAGGTCGCCGAGTGCGCCGGATCCCGCCTCCTCAGACCGCAGCCGCCACGACATCGGGGCCTGCGCGTCGGACAGCCAGTCCTGCAGATAGGCGATCCGCACGTGGCGCAGGGTGCCCAGCCGACCCGCGTCGATGAGCTGCCGGGCCAGGGCGATCGCCGGCACACGGCGGTAGTTGAAGTTGACGATGGCGTGCTGACCGCGGGCGAGGGCGGTGTCGGCTGCCGCGGACATCCGCTCCGCCTCCTCGAGGGTGTTGGCGATCGGCTTCTCGACGATGACGTGCTTGCCCGCCTCGAGCGCGGCGATGGCGACCTCGGCATGCAGACGGCCGGGCACGCAGACATCCACGATGTCGATGTCGTCTCGGGCGATGACCGCGCGCCAGTCGGTCGCGCTCTCCTTCCAGCCGAGTCGAGCGGCGGCCTCTGCGACCCGTTCGGCATCCCGCGCGACCATCACGGTCTGCTCCACGGGCGGCACGTCGAAGTGCGCGGCGACGTTGCGCCACCCCGCGGAGTGTGCGGCACCCATGAAGGCCGAGCCGATGATCGCGACTCTGAGCGGGGTCGGGGGTGTGGTCACGGAGCTCCATCCACGGTGATGCGGTCGTGGACAAGCCTACGGGTGAGGCGTGGGGCGGGGTGCGCCACTCACGCTGATCGGGCCGCTCACCCCCGCCCGAGCCGCGCCATTCATCCCCGCCCCAGCCGCCCCCGCAACCCCTCGAGCTGCCCGCGCAGCGCCTCGGGCACGCGCCCGCCGAATTCGTCGAAGAACGCCTCGGTGGCGTCCACCTCGGCAGACCAGCGCTCGTGGTCGACCTCGAACAGCTCGTTCCAGTGGGCGTCGGAGATGTCGAGCCCGTCGAGGTCCAGGCCGTCCCGCGTGGGCATGAGCCCGAGCGGCCCGTCGACCGCCGCTCGCTGTCCGTCCGCCCTCTCGAGGATCCACTCGAGCACACGGGAGTTCTCGCCGAACCCGGGCCAGAGGTACGCGCCATCCGTGCCCTTCCTGAACCAGTTGACCTGGAAGATGCGCGGCATCCGACCCCCGGCACGCAGCGAGCGGCCGACGTCGAGCCAGTGCCCCCAGTAGTCGGCCATGTTGTAGCCGCAGAACGGCAGCATGGCGAACGGATCGCGCCGCAGCTCGCCCACCACTCCCTCGGCGGCCGCGGTCTTCTCCGACGAGATGGTCGCTCCGAGGTAGACCCCGTGCTCCCAGTCGCGGGCCTCGACCACCAGCGGCACGTTCGTCGCCCGACGCCCGCCGAAGATGATCGCGTCGATGACGACGCCGTTCGGGTCGTCCCAGTCGTCGGCGATGCTCGGGCACTGCCTCGCCGCGACGGTGAACCGGGAGTTCGGATGCGCGGCAGGCGTCGTCGACTCAGGAGTCCAGTGTTCGCCCCTCCAGTCCACCAGGTGCTCGGGCGTGCGGTCGGTGAGACCCTCCCACCACACGTCTCCGTCGTCGCGCAGCGCCACGTTGGTGAAGATCGTGTTGCCCCACAGGGTGTCCACCGCGGTCTGATTCGTGGACGCCCCCGTGCCGGGAGCCACCCCGAAGAAGCCGGCCTCCGGGTTGATCGCCCGCAGCGTGCCGTCCGGCGCGGGATGCAGCCACGCGATGTCGTCGCCGATCGTCTCGACGGTCCACCCCGGGATGGTCGGCCGCAGCATCGCGAGGTTGGTCTTGCCGCAGGCGGAGGGGAAGGCGGCGGCGACGTGGAAGACCTTCCCGCGCGGATTGGTGACCTTGAGGATGAGCATGTGCTCGGCGAGCCAGCCCTCGTCGCGGGCGATCACGGAGGCGATCCGCAGCGCGAAGGCCTTCTTCGCGAGCAGGGCGTTGCCGCCGTAGGCCGATCCGTACGACCAGATCTCGCGGCTCTCGGGGAAGTGGCAGATGTACTTCGTCGTATTGCACGGCCACGGCACGTCGATCTGACCCGCGCTGAGAGGAGCCCCGACACTGTGCACCGCCGGCACCCATCGGGTGTCGTCGGAGATGAGGTCGAGCGCAGCCGTGCCCATCCTCGTCATGATCGCGGTGCTCGCCACGACATAGGGCGAATCCGTCACCTGCACGCCGAGTCGGGCGAGCGGTGACCCGAGTGGACCCATCGAGAACGGCACGACATAGAGCGTGCGGCCGCGCATGCTGCCGGCGAAGAGATCGTCGAGGGTCGCCCGCATCCGCTCGGGGTCCGCCCAGTTGTTGGTCGGGCCGGCATCACCCTCGTCGACCGAGCAGATGAAGGTGCGGTCCTCGACCCGTGCCACGTCGTGCGGATCGCTGCGCGCCAGGAAGCTGTACGGGCGGTGCTCGGGGTTGAGCTGCACGATCGTGCCCTGCGCCATCATCAGGCGGGTGAGGCCGTGCCACTCGGCGGCGGATCCGTCGCACCAGACCACGGCGTCGGGCTCGGCGAGCTGCTCGATCTGCTCGACCCAGTCGATGACGGATGCCGCGGCTCCCGCCGGCGCCCCCGCGCGCGCCGCGCCGACCCTCCGCTCGCCCGACGTGGAGCCAGGCGTCAGGAACGCTCCGGCGGCGGTGCGACCGTCGGGTGACGAGACCTGCTGTCGGGTGGGGGAGGCGATGCTCATGGTGTCCTCTCTGAGGTGGGCTCGATCCGGCAAGAATCGGTTCTCCTTCCACTCTCTGCCCTCGAACGCGCTTAGCGACCATCGTCAAGGTCGCAAGAATGCCGATTGTTTCGCTATCGTTGCCGCATGCAGGATCTTTCGTTGCTCGGCCAGCGCATCCGCTACTTCCGCACCGCGGCGTCGATGACTCTCGACCAGCTCGGTGCCGCGACCGGTGTAGCGGGCAGTCAGCTCTCGCTCATCGAGAACGGGCGCAAGGAGCCGCGCATCTCACTCCTCGGGCGCGTCGCCGCCGCCCTCGGCGTGGAGGTCTCCGACCTTCTCGAGAACACCCCTCCGAGCCCGCGGGCGGCCCTCGAGATCGAGCTTGAGCGGGCGCAGTCGTCGTCGGCCTACGCGGGGCTCGGGCTGCCGGTCATCCGGCCTTCCAAGGGGATGACGGATGACGCGCTCACCGCCCTGGTCGGACTGCACCACGAACTGGCACGCCGCGACCGGGAGGCGGTGGCCACGCCCGAGGAGGCCCGCCGAGCCAACACCGAGCTGCGCCAGCGGATGCGAACGCTCGACAACCACCTCGAACGCATCGAGGAGCTCGCCGAAGACACGGTGAGAGCTGTGGGGCACACCGGCGGAGCACTCACGCACCGCTCGGTGAGCCGCATCGCCGAGCGACTCGGGTTCGAGATCGTGCACGTCGGCGACCTCCCGCACTCGTCGCGGTCGGTCATCGACCTCGAGAACGGGCGCGTGTACCTGCCGCCGGCGTCGATCCCCGGCGGGCACGGTCTGAGGTCGATGGCGCTGCAGGCGGTCGCCCATCGACTGCTCGAGCATCGGGCGCCCGACAGCTACGCCGACTTCCTGCAGCAGCGCCTCGAGATCAACTACTTCGCGGCGGCGTGCCTCATGCCGCTGCAGCAGTCCGTCGCCTTCCTCCGCGCGGCGAAGAGTCAGCGCGACATCGCGGTCGAGGATTTCCGCGACGCCTTCGGGGTCACGCACGAGGCCGCGGCGCTTCGGCTGACGAACCTCGCGACATCCCACGTCGACATGCAGGTGCACTTTCTGAGGGTGGGCGACGACGGGGCCGTCTACAAGGCGTACGAGAACGACGGATTGCGGCTGCCGACCGACGTCACCGGGTCGACCGAGGGTCAGCTCGTGTGCCGTCACTGGAGCGCGCGGCGTGCCTTCGCCCGCACCAACCGCACCACGGAGTTCTACCAGTACACCGACACGCCGGAGGGCACCTTCTTCGAGTCGACCCAGACCGGCACGACCACCGCCGGCGAGTTCTCGATCACCGTGGGGGTGCCTTTCGTGTCGTCGAAGTGGTTCAGGGGCAGGGAGACGTCGGCGCGTGCGACCTCGCGGTGCCCCGACAAGAGCTGCTGCCTCCGACCCGCGCCCGAGCTCGCTGAGCGGTGGCGCGGCAAGGCCTGGCCGAGCGCGAGGCTGCACGCGCACATCCTCTCGCCGTTGCCGTCCGGCACCTTTCCCGGGGTCGACGATCGCGAGCTGTACGAGTTTCTCGAGGCGCACGCGGCGAGCGAGTGACGCGCGGCGTGAGCGAGTGACGCGCGGCGCGGCGCCGATGGATGCCCGCAGGTCTGAAAACGAAGGAGAAGATGCGCGCGACGGGCCGACACGCCGAGCACATCGTAGGCGCCCGGCGGCATATCCTTCGTTTTCGGCCCGGGTGGGCATCGTCGCGGGCCCACGGGTGTTGGATGGAACCATGCCTTTGACCGGAGAATACGAACCGAGCACGTCTGAATGGGCGAGGAATCAGGCCGAGACCTACGAGCGCACCGGGGGAGTCGAGGGCGGCGACATGCGCGGGATGCCCGTGATCATCCTGACCTCGGTCGGCGCCAAGACCGGCAAGCTGCGCAAGACCGCCCTCATGCGGGTGGAACACGAGGGCGAGTACGCGGTGGTCGCGTCATTGGGTGGGGCGCCCAAGCATCCGGTCTGGTATTTCAACCTGATCGCCCACCCGCTCGTCGAGCTGCTGGACGGGCCCGACAAGCACGACTACCTCGCCCGCGAACTGCACGATGAGGAGCGCGCGCTGTGGTGGGACCGATCCGTAGCGGCGTTCCCCGACTACGCCGACTACCAGATCAAGACCGAGCGCACCATCCCGGTGTTCGTCCTCTCCCGCGTCGACTGAGGAGTGCTCCGGCCGTCGCCCTCTCCAGGCGCCCAGTCGGATGTCGCGGCTAGGGTCGGATCATGAGGCTCATCCTGATCCGGCACGGGCAGACGCCGTCGAATGTCGAGGGTCTCCTCGACACCCGCATCCCCGGACCGGGACTCACCGAACTCGGCACCGCGCAGGCCGCAGCGATCCCGGCAGCGCTCGCCGGGGAGTCCATCGATGTGCTGGTCGCCTCCGACATGGTCCGCACCCAGCTCACCATCGCTCCTCTCGCGGCGGAGACCGGCCTCGAGGTGCTCGTGCGGGGAGGCATCCGCGAGATCTCGGCCGGTGACCTCGAGATGCGCAACGACCGCGAGGCCGTCGAGCTTTACCTCGACACCGTGATGGCGTGGGCGGGCGGAGATTTCGCGCCGTTCATCGCGGGTGGTGAACGCGGGCGTGAGGCGATGACCCGGTTCGACGCGGTCGTCGACGAGGTGTCACGATCGGGTGCCGAGACCGCGGTCTTCGTGAGCCACGGTGCCATGATCCGCTCGTGGGCAGCGTGGGTGTCGAGCAATGTCGACGCCGACTACGCGGGCGATCACGGACTCTCGAACACGGCGATCGTGGTACTCGAGGGATCACCGGATGCCGGGTGGGTCACCCTCACCTGGGACGGCGAGCCGCTCGGCGGACCCGCAGTGACGGATGACGCGGCCGACGGTCCGGTGGCCGACGCGGTCTGACGGCGCGAACCGGGTCCCCGAGCACCGCGGTGCGCCCCACCCCTCAGCGGCTGTAGCCCTCCGTCGGGTACCCGCCGACGAACGCCATGATCCTCGTCATCACGAATGACGAGGTATAGCCCGAGATGGCACCGAACTTGTCGTCGACGGTGCCCTCCCTGTCGACCCCCGACTGCTCGAACGAGCCGACGGTGAGAACGGGGTCGGTGCCGTTGGCCTTCAGCACCGAGACCGCCTTGGCCACCTGCGAGCGTCCGAGATCGAGCGCGCTGGTGAGGATCGTCTCGGAGTTGACGCCCACGAGGGTCAGCGACTCGTCGAGCACCCCGTTGTTGTAGTACTTCTCGAGGTGGGCGGCGTTGCGGGCGTAGTTGACCACGCCATAGCCCATCGCCGCGTACTCGGCGTTCGGCTCGCCCTCGCCGATGTAGTCCTGCAGCGACGGCAGCGCCTGCTGAGCGGTATACGAGAGAGCGACCCCGAGGTCGACCGAGCCGAGCCTGGTTCGGAACACGTCGTTGCTCTCGCCGCGTGCCTCGGCGGCCGGTTGGATGACGCCCGACTCGAAGGCCGCCCAGTTGGCGTCGGCCCCGCGCCGGAAGAACGAGGCGATCGCGGCGAGGTCGGCGTCATCGGCGATCGGCCCGCCGTCGTTGTCGCGCCCGATCTCGAACGTGCCCTTCGCGAAGTCGAGGTTGCCCTGAGCGAATTCGTAGTAGATGAGTGGGATGAACACATCGGTGAGCAGTTGCTCGATCGAGGCGTAGCCGCCTGCCGCCGCCGTGTCGAAGATGCGCTGAAGCTCCGCGGTCGCATAGGTCAGCAGCGAGTAGGAGTCGAAGGCGTTGCCATAACTGGTGATCAGTGCTTCGACGTCGGTGAGAGACTCGGGCTCGTAGGTGCCCAGTTGATCGATGAACGCCTCGAAGGCGGCCTCGGCGGTGGCCGATCCGGCGAGTTGTGTGTCGAGTGCGCCGAACCCCTGCAGCAGGATGTTCTGCAGCGTCGTGAACGTGTTGGCGAGAGCCTGCATGGTCACCGCCGCCTCGTTCGCCTCCACGAATGCTCCGGCCTGGAGCCCCTGCACCTGCAGGTTGCGCGCACGGTCCGCCGTCGCGACGACCTCGGCGTACAGCGTGTCGCCGGTGGCTCGGATGGAGGCGTCGAGGGCTGCGTACTGAGCCGCGGACCTGTCGTAACGGGCGAGCGTGGCATCCGTGGCGCTCTGGATCTTCGCGTACCCGGATTCGGAGACCTTCGGGTCGGCCGAGCCTTCCGGCGAGGGCAGCTCTTCGCCGGTGAGACCCTGGTAGGCCTCGTAGATCGTGGCGACCTCGATGACCTCGACGTCGGAGGACGCCCCGAGCTGCACGACGTCGACGAGCTCGCCCGCGGCATTCGGCACGTTGCGCTGCCCCGCGGGGATGAGCACGGTGGTGATCTCTCCCGCGTCGATGACGCCCTGGATCTTCTCCGGGATGCCCCCGACCGTGCCGACGGTTCCCGTGGGGTTGATGGTGCCGGTCATCGTGGCGGTCTTGTCGATCTCGTCGCCGAAGTACAGCGAGAGCACCCCGACCGTCGTGAGGGCGCCGGCGCTCGGGCCGTCGATGCGCCCGTCGAACGCGAACCTGTACTGGGTGGAGAGCGGTGCCCCCGAGAGGAGGGTCGCGACGGTGACCGCGTTCCACGAGGCGGCGCGGGTCATGTCGCCGAATCCGGTGACCTCGTCTTCGGAGAAGTCGATCGCGAGCTCGCCGTCGTCGCTCGGGCGGGCGGAGATCCTCTCTTCGGAGACGCCCCCGGTGTCACCCGAGGCGTACAGTGCCTGGACGGTGACCTCCGAACGGGCGAAGCCCGACGATTCCTGCACCCCCAGTTGCGGCAGGAACGAGCATCCGCCGGCGGCGAGAACCGCGACGAGGGCGAGAGCGAGGGCAGGCAGTCTGGCGGGCGCGATCACGATGTCTCCGGGGCACAGCGACGGGTTGGGGTGGCGATCACCATATCGTCGGGCGGTGCCGGATGGGTAACGTCGAGGTCTCGTTTCGGGTGACAAATCGCGACCGTTTCGGGTGGCCGCGCGGGCGGGCATCCGAAACACCCCGGCAACACCCTGCGCAATAGAGTGGGCCAATGGGCGACCTCTTCGACGGCTACGCTGCCCCGTCCGCGACGGCGAGACGACCGGGTGCCGCCCCGTTCGACGAGATGTTCGAGACACCCGAGAAGACCCGGGCGGCTTACCGCGACATCCATTCCGCCCTCGCCCAGATGACGCAGGACGAACTGCGCGGACGCACGGATGCCCTCGCGAGCTCGTATCTCGCTCAGGGCGTCACCTTCGATTTCGCCGGTGAGGAGAGGCCGTTCCCGCTCGACGCGGTGCCTCGTGTCATCGATCAGGCCGAGTGGGTCGAGGTCGAGGCGGGGGTGAAGCAGCGGGTGCGGGCCCTCGAGGCGTTCCTCGCCGACATCTACGGCCCGCAGCTCGCCGTGCGCGACGGCGTCATCCCCGCCGCCCTCATCAGCTCGTCGAGTCACTTCCATCGGGAGGCCGCGGGCATCGACCCCGCGAACGGCGTCCGCATCCAGGTGTCGGGCATCGACCTCATCCGCGATGAGAAGGGCGGATGGCGCGTGCTCGAAGACAACGTGCGTGTTCCTTCCGGCGTCAGCTACGTCATCTCGAACCGCCGGGTCATGGCGCAGACCCTTCCGGAGCTCTTCGTCAGCATGCGCGTGCGGCCCGTCGGCGACTATCCGCACAAGCTCCTCGCCGCCCTGCGTGCCAGTGCGCCGGAGGGGGTGGATGATCCCACCATCGTCGTGCTCACCCCGGGTGTCTACAACTCCGCCTATTTCGAGCACACGCTGCTCGCCCGGCTCATGGGCGTCGAGCTCGTCGAGGGCCGCGACCTGTTCTGCTCGGGAGGCCGCGTCTGGATGCGCACGACCGCCGGCCCGACGCGCGTGGATGTCATCTACCGGCGGGTCGACGACGAGTTCCTCGACCCACTGCAGTTCCGCGCCGACTCGATGCTCGGGTCGCCCGGATTGTTGCTCGCCGCAAGACTCGGCAACGTGACCATCGCGAATGCGATAGGCAACGGCGTCGCCGACGACAAGCTGGTCTACACCTACCTGCCCGACCTCACGAGGTACTACCTCTCGGAGGAGCCCATCCTGCAGAACGTCGACACCTGGCGCCTCGAGGATCCGGGAGCCCTCGAGGAGGTGCTCGATCGACTCGACGAACTCGTGGTCAAGCCCGTCGACGGCTCCGGCGGCAAGGGACTCGTCGTCGGACCGGATGCCTCGCCCGACGAATTGGAGACCCTCCGGCGCCGACTGCTCGCCGATCCGCGCGGCTGGATCGCGCAACCGGTGGTGCAGCTCTCGACCATCCCGACCCTCGTGGAAGACGGGATGCGCCCCCGCCACGCCGACCTCAGACCGTTCGCGGTGAACGACGGCAGAGACGTCTGGGTGCTGCCCGGCGGACTGACCAGGGTGGCGCTGCCCGAGGGGCAACTCGTGGTCAACAGCAGTCAGGGCGGCGGATCGAAGGACACGTGGGTGGTGGGGCAGGACATGCTGCACGTGTCGCGGCACAGCATCCAGGGACTCGTGGCCGGCCAGGCCGCCGCGACCGAATCGATGAGCATCATCACGCCCGAGATGCTCGCGCGTGACCATTCGCCGCATGAGCGCCCGCAGGACCACGGGCAGCAGGAGCAGCAGCAGCAGCTGCGGGTCCCTGAGCCTGTCGAAGGGCCGCCCGGGGTGCCGGCTGGTGCCCACGGCCGGGTCCCTGAGCCTGTCGAAGGGCCGCCCGGAGAACCCGCTGTCGCCCGCGCCCTGGTCCCTGGGCGTGTCGAAGGGCCGCCCGGAGAACCCGCTTCGACAGGCTCAGCGACCCGTGTTTTCGCCCGCGGCCGGGACCCCGAGCCTGCCAACACCTCGCCGGGATCTCGGCGAGCTCGATCTGCGGGACTGCCGCTGGTCGAGCCCCAACCGCTGGTCGAGCCCCAACCGCTGGTCGAGCATGTCGAGACCTCACCCGGGGTGCCCTCCGCCGGCGCCCGCGCCCGGGTCCCTGAGCCTGTCGAAGGGCCGCCCGGGGTGGCGGCATGTTGAGCCGCATCGCCGAGTCCCTCTTCTGGATCGGCCGCTACATCGAACGCTCCGACGGCACCGCCCGCATCCTCGACGTGCACCTCCAGCTCCTCCTCGAGGACCCCTGGATCGAGGAGAACCTCGCCTGCCGCTCCCTGCTGAGCGTGATGGGCTCCGATGTGCCCGACGAACGCGACATCACGCGCGCCGATGTGCTCGCGATCCTGGCCGTCGATCGGTCGGAGCCTGCATCCATCGCCTACTCCCTCGGTGCCGCCCGCGAGAACGCCCGCCGCGCCCGCGAGATCGTGTCGTCGGAGCTCTGGGAATGCCTCAACACCACGAGGGCGCGGATGCCGCGCAAAGTCGCCTCCGACAAGGTGCACGAGTTCTTCGGCTGGGTGCGCGAGCGCTCCGCCCTGGCCGTGGGCATCATCGAGTCGGCGACGAGTCGGGATGAAGCGTGGCAGTTCTTCACTCTCGGCCGCAGCATCGAGCGCGCCGACATGACCGCGCGACTGCTCGCCACCAGGTCGCTCACCGAGGCGAGCGGGCCGTCGTGGACCACGATCCTGCGATCGTGTGGCGCGTACGAGGCATACCTCCGCACCTACCGCGGCGTGCCGAGCGCCACGAACGCCGCGGAGTTCCTGCTGCTCGACAGGCTCTTCCCCCGCTCGATCCTCTTCTCGGTGCGTCGGGCCGAGATGTGCATGCGCGACATCGAGCCGCGCACCGACCGGGTCGGCGTCTCCGACCAGGCGCAGCGCCTGCTCGGGCAGATCCGCAGTCAGCTCGAGTACCGGCCGATCGCCGAGATCCTCGACGACCTGCCCCTGCACATGGATGACGTGCAACTCGCCACCAGCCAGGCATCCGAGGCCATCCGGCAACGCTACTTCCCGACGAATGCCGCACCGAGTTGGGTCAGCGAGACCTCGGCCGGCCAGGCGTCGGAGGGTCAGCCCTCATGAACCGTCTGCGGATCAAGCACATGACGGGATTCCACTACGAGGGAGAGGTCACCGCCTCGTACAACGAGGCCAGGATGCTGCCCACCAGCGCTTCGGGGCAGCTGGTGCTCTACTCGAACCTCGAGATCCTGCCGATGTCGGCGCATCACAACTACGTGGACTACTGGGGCAGCCGGGTCTCGTCGTTCGAGTTGCTCACCCCGCATCGGGAACTCGCGTTGACCGCGACGAGCCTCGTCGAGGTGCAGCCGCGCCCGCATCCGACCCAGGCGATCTCCTGGGCGCAGCTCGCCGAGCAGGCGGAACGGGCCACCGAGTTCGTGGAGCAGCGCGGCCAGACGCGGCGCACCAAGCCTCCGCAGGAGGTCGCAGATCTGGCCCGAGGCATCGCCGACGACAGCAGCGGGCCACGCGAGGCGGCGGAGCGCATCTGCGTCGCGATCGGTGAGAGCGTCGAGTACATGCAGGGGGTCACCGGCGTGCACACGACGGCCGCGGAGGCGTGGGAGCACCGCAAGGGGGTGTGCCAGGACATCGCGCACCTCACCATCGGTGCTCTGAGGTCGGTCGGCATCCCGGCGCGCTACGTGTCGGGATACCTGCATCCCAAGCCGAGCGCCGCGATCGGCGAGACGGTGAGCGGCGAATCGCACGCCTGGGTCGAGTGGTTCTGCGGAGGATGGCGCGGCTACGACCCGACCAACCTCATCGAGATCGGCGACCGGCATGTGATGGTCGGTCGCGGTCGCGACTATAACGACGTTCCCCCGCTGCGCGGCGTGTACGCGGGCCCGTTCAAGTCGGCGCTCTTCGTGAAGGTCGAGATCACGCGGGAGAGCTGACCCCCTGCGCGCCATGGACCCGGCGGCCGCCCCGCGAGACGCATCCATTCCATCTCGAGTTGGCCGATCCATCACTGTGGCGATGGAACGGCCAACTCGCGATGGAACGGCCAACCCGCGGGGGAACGGCCAACTCACGGGGGAACGGCCAACTCGCGGGGGGAGGGCAGGCGGCTGCGCCGAGCGCGGGCCGCGGCCGCGACCGCAAGGACGGCCGAACCGCCGCGGGTCAGACCGGGTAGGTGACGCCTGTCAGCCGTTCCGACTCGGCCCACAGCAGGCCGGCGAGCCCGATGTCCGAGGCGGTGTCCGACCGGGAGACGAGCTTCGGAGACCCCTTGATCTGTCCGCGACCCGAGGGCCCGGCGAAGCTGTTGCCGGGGATGTCGGCGGTCGCGGCGTAGAGGGTCGGCAGGGCTCCGGCCGCGGCATCCTGGGCGATCGCAGCCATCAGGAACCGGGCGAACGACGCCTCGACGGCGTTACGGGACTTCTGCAGGTTCGTCGACGACAGCCCGGGATGCGCCGCCGTCGCGAGCACCGGTGAGCCAGCCTTGCCGAGCCGGTGCTGCAGTTCGAGGGTGAAGAGCATGTTCGCGAGCTTGGACTGCCCGTACGCCGCCCACCGCTGGTAACGCCGGCGCTCGAAGTGCAGGTCGGTGAGGTCGATGCGTCCGCTCTTGTGGGCGAGGCTCGACACGGTCACCACCCGTCCGGTCACCTGCGGCAGCAGCAGCCCGGTCAGGGCGAAGTGGCCGAGGTGGTTGGTCCCGAGCTGCAGTTCGAAGCCGTCGACGGTGCGGGTGAGCGGGGTGGCCATCACGCCCGCGTTGTTGATGAGCAGGTGGATGCCGCCGCTCCACCCTTCGGCGAACGCCCGCACCGAGCTCAGGTCGGAGGTGTCGAGCGGGCGCACCTCGTTGGACCCTCCGATCGACCGTGCAGCCTTCGACCCACGCTCCGCATTGCGCACCGCGAGTACCACGTGGGCGCCGTGAGCGGTCAGCGCGCGCGCCGCCTCCAGTCCGATCCCGCTGTTGGCGCCGGTGACGATGGCGGTCGTGCCGGTGAGGTCGGGCAGGTCGGAGGTGTCCCAGGTCATGACTCGACCCTACGCGCGCCAGACTGGGAGCGGCGGACGTGATCGTGCCCTCACCAGGCGCCGCCCTCCCGGCGTCGACGCGACACCAGCAGCGCGAGCATGCCCGCGCCGAGGAAGGCTGCGGCCATCTGCACGGCGACCGCGATCTCGACGCCCGTGATGGCGAGGGCCCTGGTCGTGATCCCGTTCGCGACGAACGCTGTGCCTCCTGGAGCGAGCTGCACGGTCGTCGCGACGGGGTTGCTCGCGCGGAAGCCGCTCGGCACCGTCGAGAGGTCGACCGCGACGCCGTACAGGCCGGGCGGCAGCGAACCGAGCGACCACGAGCCATCCGGCGCGGTCGTCACCCTGATTACGACCGGGCCGGACGGGCCCTGCCAGGTGACGACGACCACCACGCCGCCGACCCCGCGTTCACCCGGGTCGCGCACTCCGTCTCCGTCGCGATCGTCGTAGATCACTCCCGAGATACTCGCCGTGCCCTCGACCACGAAGTCGGCGTCGAGTCTCGTCTCGCCCGCGGTGAGCGTCGCGACGGCGCGAGTCGCGTCGCCCCCGTCGAGATCCGCCGATGGCGCGTACCCGGCCGGGAGGGCGGATGTCGCGTAGCTCACCTGCACGACACCCGCGGGCAGCCCGGGCACGAGATATCCGCCTGCCGCATCGGTCGTCACGGAGGCGACGATGTCGTCGGCCGTTCCGAGCGCCCCGTCGGCCCCCGCGTGACGCACCTCGAGGGTCACGCCGGGAACGCCGGGCTCGTTGGCCTGACGCACCCCGTCACCGTTAACGTCGAGCCAGATCGAGTCGCCGATCGCGGCGCCGCCGCGATAGCCGAAGTCCTGGTCGAGATCGGCTTCACCGGCGGACAGGTTCACGATGGACGTGTCGTCGTCTCCTCCATCCGGGTCGGCCGTCGGGCTGAGGCCGAGGGGGAGGCCCGAATCGATGCCGACCTCGTAGTCACCGGTCTGCAGCAGCTCGAACCGATAGTTGCCGTTCGCATCGGTCGTCGTCGTGATGATGCCGTCGTCGGCGAGCCAGAAGAGCGACACCGTCACTCCGGGGATGGCGGGCTCGCCCGCATCCCTCGTGCCGTCGCCGTCGAGATCGAGCCACACCGTGTCGCCGATGCTCCCGTTGCCGACGTATCCGAAGTCCTGGTCGAGGTTCGCCACACCGCCCGCGAGAGTGACGATGCTCACACCGTCGGCGGCGCCCTCGGCGTCCACGCTCGGTACGAGTCCGAGCGGGATGTCGCCGGTAACGGCGACGCGGTAGATCCCGTCGGGCAGTCCGTCGACACGATAGGTGCCGGCCCCAGTGGTCGCGGTCGGGAAGACGATGTCGTCACCGCCGCCCGCGGCTCCGTCCGGGCCGAACCAGGTCACGTCGATCGTGATGAGAGTCAGCGTCGATTCGTTCGCGAACACCCCGTCGCCGTTCTTGTCCCAGAAGACCGTGTCGCCCACGGAGTTCGATCCCCGATAGCCGAAGTCCTGGTCGAGGTCGCTGGCACCGCCCGTGATCGTCGTCAGCGCCGCGTTCGGAGCGCCGCCGTCCGGGTCGCCGGTGTTCGTCGCCGAGAGCGCGATGCCTCCGTCGACCGTCACCCGGAAGTCGCCGTCGGGCAGGAAGTCGACGGCGTAGGCGCCGTCGGCATCCGTCACCGTCTGCCACACCTCATCGTCGGGCGTGTCGAGCACGCCGTCTGCTCCGGCCCACCGCACGGTCACCGGCTGTGCGGGCACGCCGGGCTCACCCGCATCGCGGATGCCGTCGCCGTCGAGGTCGATCCAGACCAGATCTCCGATCGTGGCGGTGCCCCGGTAGCCGAAGTCGGCGGTGAGATGGTACGAGTCGTCGAAGGCGGTCGGAGGAATGGTCGTCGCGGAATCGAGCGCCCCGTCCTCGTCGTATGTCGGGGCAAGACCGGCAGGAAGACCGCTCACGGTCACGACGAAGTCGCCTGTGCCGATCGGCATGTTCTCGAACAGGTAGCCCCCGTCGCCATCCGTGACCGTGGTGAAGGTCTCGTCGTCGGCGGTGCCGGCCACTCCGTCGCCGCCGGGCCAGAGCACCGAGACGGTGACGCCCGGGATGCCCTTCTCGTCGACATCCAGCGCGCCGTCCCCGTCGCGGTCGAACCAGACGACGTCGCCGATCCGCCCGGACCCGGTGAGGGCGAAGTCGGCGTCGTCGATCGAGCGGTCGACGATCGTGACGACCGTCGTCTCGTCGGGCCTCGCGTCTCGATCCCTGTTGTTGTACATTCCGGCCGGGATGGTGCTCCGCACCAGCGTCACGCTGAACTCGCCGGGCGGCAGCGCGCCGAACGAATACAGGCCGTCGGCGTCGGTGACCGTGTTCAGCACGACATCGTCGGCACTCCCGAGGATGCCGTCGGCGCCGTACCAGGTGAGGGTGACTCCGACGCCGGGAAGCCCGGGCTCGCCGGCATCCTGCACGCCGTCGGCGTTCAGGTCGAACCAGATCCTGTCGCCGAGGGAGTAGCTGCCCGCGTAGCCGAAGTCCTGAGCCAGGTCGGACCCGACGAGCGTCAGAGCGGATGCCTCGTCCGGCGAGACGGTGCCGCTGTCGGCGTCGTAGGTGGCCGCGAATCCTGCGGGCACCCCGCTCGCCACCACGACGACGTAGTCGCCGTCCGGCACATCGACGACGAGCCAGTTGCCGTTCGCGTCGGTCACATCACTGAAGGTCAGGTCGTCGCCCCCGCCCGCGACACCGTCGGCGCCGAGGTAGAGAACGTTCACGGTCACGCCGGGCAGGCCCGGTTCGCCGGCATCCTGCGCGCCGTCCGAGTCGAGGTCCCACCAGATGCGATCGCCGATCGCCGACTGCACGTCATAGCCGAAGTCGGCGGTCAGGTGGTTCTCACCCGCAGCGAGCGTCACGGGCGTCGACGAGTTCTCATCGCCGTCTTCGTCGAAGCTGTTGGTGGCCCCCGCCGGGAGCGCGCCGGTCACGGCGACGACGTAGGCGCCGGGCGGGAGACCGTCGAACAGGTACTCCCCGGCTGCCCCCGTCGTGGTCGTGAAGGTCGCGTCGTCTGCGCCGCCGGCCACCCCATCCACGCCGAGCCAGGTGAGTTCGACGACGGCGCCCACTATCGGATCCTCCGATGCGTCTTGCACGCCGTCGCCGTCACGATCGAGCCACACATAGTCTCCGATCGAGCCGGTGCCGGCAAAGCCGAAGTCCTGGTCGAGGCGGTTCTCACCGCTGCCTAGGGTCACGGTGCTCGAGGAGGATGCCCCGTTCGGCCCTGAGACGACGTCGAACCCGGTCGGGAGCCCGGTCACGGTCACCGCGTACGGTCCGGCCGGCAGTCGATCGACGAGCCAGGCGCCGTTCGCGCCGGTCGTGCGCACGTAGTCGACGTTGTCGGTCGTCGTGGCCAGATCGCCGTCGAGCCCACCCCATGTCACGGTCACGATCGCGCCGGGCAGGCCGGCCTCCGCGGCATCCTGCACGCCGTCACGATCCTGGTCGAACCAGACACGGTCACCGAGCGAGCCGGTGCCCGTGTAGCCGACGTCGATGTCGCGCTTGGCATCCGCCTCGCCGAGAGCGCCGATCCACTCGCCGTCGGCGCTCGCGGTGCCGCCGTCGAGGTCGTAGCTCGGGGCGAGCCCAGCCGGGAGGTCGGCAGAGTCCACGGTCACGCGATACCGGCCACCGGGGAGCTGGTCGACGAGCCAGGCTCCGGTCGCGGAAGTGGTCGTGGTTCGCGTCTCGTCGTCGGGGGTGCCGAATACGCCGTCGACTCCCGCGAACACGACCGTCACGTCGACCCCCGCGAGGCCCGGCTCACCGGCATCCCGCACGCCGTCACCGTTCACGTCGAACCAGACGAGGTCGCCGATCGACGCGAGGTCGAGCTCGATCCCGACGGTGTCAGGCGTGACATCGTCGTAGTCGACGTAGGTGCGTCCCGGGTCGCGCGCGCCCGGGTCGACCCCGGCGTAGTTCGCGATGTCCGCGGTGTTGAGCAGCTCACGACCGACGACCTCGTCGCTCTCGTCGAGGCCGGCCGGCACCGTGAGCGAGTAGGTGATCGTGGTGCTCGCTCCTGGCGCGAGTGCGCCGGGGATCGACCACCGCAGACTGCCGTCGGTCGGGTCGCCGTCGAGGAGGGTCGCCGGGCCGACATAGGCGAAACCGGTCATCCGCGGGTCGGGCGTGTCGTCGACGATGGCGTCGTAGGAGGTCGATGTCCCGGTGTTGGTGACGGCGAGCACGTAGAGCAGGCTGCCGCCCGGCCTCGCGCGGAATTCGTCGGAGTCGCCGACCTGCCCCGAGACGATCTTGTCGATCACGAGCTTCGGCTCGACCACATTCACCGTGGCCGTCGATGCGGTGCCCCGCACGTCGAATGACCCGGCGGCGGGCACCGAGCTCGGCGTTCCGGCGAGGCGATCAGTCGAGTTGAAGTTCGGGGTCGCCGAGTTCACGAGGGCGTCGCCAGCAACGGCTGGACGCGCGACGACGCCCGTGTAGCTGATCGTCACGACACGGTCACCGGATGCCGCGGGCGCGAGATCGCCGAGAAAGAAGCCGAGCGTGGAGTCGCCCGGCCCCGGGTTGCCGATGACCGACGCCGGCACGTTGGGTGAGCACGCACCGCCCGCCTGCACGCAGCCCACCGAGAACGGGGAACTGAAGTAGACCCCGGCGGGGAGCACGTCGATCACGGTCACGTCGTAGGCGATGACGGATGCCGGTATGGTCACCCGGAGCTGATAGGTGGAACTCTCGCCGATGGTGCGCGTCGTCGGGCTCACCGATTTCGCGACGGTGATGGTGGGTGCGGTGAGGGTGTCCGAGTCACTCGCCTGGTAGCCGGAGCCCGGGCCGCCAAGGGGGGAGGTCGACGTGCGCTCGTTGGCGCTCGCTCCGGCGAGGGACGTGCCGGTGACGGTCGCCGTATTGCGGATCGACCCCGCTCCGACGATCGGATCGTTGACCGTCACGGTGTAGGTGAAGGTCGCAGTGGCTCCGGGCGCAAGTGAGGGCGCCGTGTAGGTGAGAGTGCGGGTGCCGCTCGTGTAGGTGCCGCCCGGCGAGGAGGCGAGAGTGAGTTCGGCGGGCAGTACATCGGTCACGACGAGGTCGTGGGCGGTCGCGGCATCCGCTCCGGTGTTCGTCACGGTGAGGGTGTAGGAGATGGTCTGGCCGGGCGAGACCTGGCCGTCGGTGTCGTCGTCGGACTTCGCGATCGCGAGGTTCGGCTCGACGATCCTCGTCTGCACGGTGTTGCTCTGGGCGACGCCGGGGTCTCCGTCGGCGTCCTCCCACGTGAGGTCGGCGCGATCGGGCACGTCGTTCCCTCTGCTCGGACCGCCCGTGTCGTTCACCCGGGCCGTTACCGTGAGCACGACGAGGTCGTCGCCGGTGTCCTGCCCGTTCGCGAAGGACGACCCGAGCGGCGCCCGCACCGTCTGACCGGAGACCGCGGCGTTCTGGGCGCTGCCGCCGTTGATCGTGAAGGTCGGCGTGCCGACGACGGTGAGGCGGGTATCCACGACGTCGACGACGGCCGGCGCTCCGAAGAGTGTCGAACCCTGCGGGATCGTCGCCGCGATCGAGTACGTGACCAGCTCGCCGATCGTTGCCTGCCCGGCCGCGTTCCCCGCTTCGGTGACGGATGTCGTGGCCGACTTGAGCACCGTCGCGTTCGGAATGGCGACGGTCGCGCTCGCGAGCGCCGGAGTCGTGTTCTCGTCTGCCGCGAGCGCCGGGTCGATGTTGTCGGACGGCACGTAGACGAAAGGTGTCCCCGTGTTGGTCTCGCCCTCGAAGCTGCGCACCCCGGCGCTGTTGACGTAGGTCGACCCCGGCGAGCCGTCGGCCGGAGCGGTCGCCGTGTAGCCGAGCGTGATCGTCGCCCCGGCCGCGATCGAGAGCCCGCTCCACTGGATCCAGTCGCCGGAGCAGGTTCCCCCGTCGCCGATGGCTCCGATGTCTGAGCAGGCCCAGTCCCCCGGGATGACGTCGCGCACCGAGACCGCGGTGGCGTCGGCGTCGCCGGTGTTCGTGAGGGTGACGCGATAGGTCAGCTCGTCGCCGGCCTGGATGGTGAGCGAGGCCGCAGGCGCGCCGGCAACAGGCGCGCCGTTCCTCTCGGCGATCCCCTTGGTGAGCGCCACCTCCGGCTCGGCCCAGGAGACATCGGCTTGCTCCCGCAGCTGGAAGACACTGCCCTTCGAGTTCTCGTAGGTCATCTTCAGCAGGTTCGAGGTGATGTCGCCGCTGCGCGCCGCGTTCGGATCGGTGATGCGGGTGGAGAGCACCACCTGGAACACCTGTCCGCTCGCCGCGGTGGGCACCGCCCAACGAAGCACGGGCGTCGCCGCGTCACCGGTGAACGCGACGCTCCCGGCCGGAACCGTGCTCGCGCCGGTGAAGGCCCAGCTCTCGTAGGCGAATCCCGCGGGGAGGAAGTCGGTGATGACGTTATTCCTCGTGTCGAGGGATCCGGGGAATCGAACGGTGAGTCGGAAGCAGACCCTGTCACCGGGGCTGTAGTCGCCGGCGAGCTCGGGGTTCCAGGTGAGGGGATCGTTAGCGCAACTGACGGGCCCGGCGGTCGGCGAGGCGACGTCTTTGTCGAGCACGAGCCCGGCGGCGACCTGTTCGGCCGAGGTGGCATCGGTGATCGGCAGGCTCGTGGTCGAGCCATCCGCTGCGGTCACGATCGTGGCGGTCGTTGCGAGCGTGACGGCGTTGGACCACGAGTCATTGGCGCTCACGGGCCCGCCGCCGGCCCGGTAGGTGGAGCGCGTCACCGTCGTGTAGGTGATCGTCGCCGTGGAGTTCTGCGCGCTGAAGGCGGGAAGCGACCACGTCGCTGTGAGCGTGCCGTCACCGTTCGTGACGATGCTCTGCGCCGCGGGGGTCGCCGAGCCGAAGTCCAATCCGTCCGGAACGGTGTCGGTGATGACGACGGCGCCCGTGGATGTCGCGTACTCCGACGACTGCACCTGCAGGGTCCACGTGCTCGTCTGACCCTGGGCGATGGAGGGGAGGTCGACGGTCTTCTGCACCGCGACATCCTCCGCCGTCACGTCTTCGGTGTCGCTGTCGCTGTAGCTCGAGCCCCCGTACACACCGGTGGCTGTCGCGCGATTGCGCACGAGTTCTTCGTCGGCGGTGACCGCTCCCGTGTTGTTGACGAGATTGGCCGTCGCGACGGCTCCGGATGCCGTGTTCCGCTGCAATGGAATGGCTGCGGCGTAACTGATCGTGCGGCTCGCACCTGCCGCGATGGTGCCGAGTCCCGTCCATTCGACGCGCGTGTAGACGCCGTTCGGAAGCCCGCCCGCACCATCCGGATCGGTCGCGACCGTGGTGACCGACGTCGGGGTCACGCAGTTCGACATCGCGGGCAGCGGCGTATCGCTGATGCGGCCGGCGCCCGGGTACTCCTCCGTGCCGGCCGGCGAGTTGTCGACGTTGACGCAGCCGAGAAACTCCAGGCTCGCCGGCAGGAAGTCGACGACGGTGAAGCTGTTCGTCGGGGCGACGAGGTTGTTCGTGACGGTGAGGCTGTAGACCGTCTTGTGATCGTGCACGCCGCGCAGCAGTTCGTCTTCCGGGCTCGGCTCGTTCTTGGTCAGTCTGAACGGGATGAGGTCGGTCGTGTCGGTCGCGGAGGCGGAGCCCGTCGACGTGGCGGGCACGATGGCGCCGGACACCGCATCGAAGCGGGGGAGCACCCTCGGGTCTGAGTTGGCGTAGGCCAGAGCGGTTCCGGTGAAACTGGCACCGACGTCGTAGGTGCCGGTCGGATAGCTGTAGCTGTACTCGAGCGCGACGGCGGCGCCCGTCTGCAGGTCGCCTACGTTGGCCCAGATCACCCTGGTCGATCCGTCGGGTTGCACGACCAGACTCGTCACCGGGATCGACGAGCTCACGATGGTCGTCCCGGCGGGGATGATGTCGGTGAAGGAGAGGTTGAAGCCCGTCGGTCCGGTGGTCTGGATCGCCGAGAGGGTCACCGCGACGGGCTCGCCGTAGAGCGTCGTCGCGGGCACCGATTTGGTGAGTTGCACATCCGGGCTGCCGGCGGCCGTCGCAGACTCGGCGAACGGCGGCACGGTGAGACCGGCCACGATGAGGAGGAACACGACGAGAAGGCGGGCGCTGCGCAGCACAGGAGTCATTTCGTGACAGGCCGTGCGGCACGCGGGCGCAGCAAGGCGGAGAACGACACCCTGGCGGACATCGTCGACAACCTTGGGAGGGTCCCCCCAGATGCGCCTGACAATACCGATGATCGGGGTACAGCGGTACCCCTGAATCGGGGGACGGCCGCACTCCGGATGTACGTCGGGCCGAGTTCCGTCGCCCGGCCCGACGACAACCGCTAGATCACGAGCAGGTTGTCGCTCGCCGCGACCTTGTACCGGCCCATGGCGAGATTCGCGCGGGAGCGGTCGAGCACGAGGTAGAGGAAGACCGTGGGGTTGTCGGCGAGCGGCCTGATCACGTGGTACTGCGTGGTGAGCGTGATGAGGATGTCGTCGATCGTGTCGCGAAGGCCGAGCGCCTTGATCGTCGCGAGCTTCGCCCGGATGACCTCGGTGTTGCCGGCTGCGGCGATGTCGAGGTCGAGGCCCGCGCCCTTCTGCCCGAGCACCATCCCCGAGGTGCTGTCGACGAGCGCGACCGCCGTCGCCCCCTCGACCGTCAGGAGGTCGTCGAGAATCTGCGTGATGTTGCCCATGGTGTTTTCCTTCGTTCGGGTTGTGTCGGGTTGGGGTCGGGTGCGGAGCCGGGGGACCGGGAGGTCGGGGAGGGAGGTGATGCCGGTCAGGAGAGGGAGGTCGGGGAAGGGTGCGACCCGGGTCACGGGCGGGAGGTCGGGCAGGTCGGCAGGATCGGCGAACACCGGGTCGATGATCGGCCGGCGGCGTCGGAAGATGCCCACAACGCTCAAGCCGCTTCCGTCAGCAACTTCGCCGAGATGTCGAGGGCGGACACCCGCGACGCCGCGAGTCCCTTGCCGACGGTCTCCGCGGAATCGAAGACGGCCGAGAGCACGAGCGGCTGCCCCGGGATGCGCAACTGGATGGTGTACCCCCGGTCAGCGGCGATGATGATGTACTCGGCGCCCCCGATCTCGAGTTCGCGGGTGACCGCATCGCCGAGCGCCTGCATCGAACTCGCCATCCCGGCCATGCTCGAGGCTTGCACCCTGCCCTCGAGGATGCTGGCCACGACGAAGCCGTCGTCGGTGGCGACGGTCGCGTACACGAGCGCGCGGCAGGCCTCGTAGAGCGCGGCGAGGCCCTCGTTCGAGCGCTCGATCACGTTCTCGTCGCGGTGCAGTGGTCCGTTCATGCGGCCTCGCCTCCACTGTCGCCCGATGTCGATGCCGATGTCGATGCCGATGCCGATGCCGGGATGAGCGCGCGGGTCTGGATGCTCTCCACCAGGGTCATGAGCAGCACCCGCATCTGCCCGCGATTCCTCGTGTCGACCGAGACGACGGGCAGCGACATCCCCGGCCTGTGGTGATCGAGGGCTGCCCGGTAGTCGGCCAGGGTGGGCGAGGAGGCGAGGTCTGAGCGGGTCACGCCGATGACCACCGCCGACCGGTCGACGAAATCGTCGAACTCGTCGAGGAACTCGAGCATGCCGTCGATCGGAGAGGGCCCGTCGTTGCCGACGAGCAGCACCATGCCGATCGCGCGCTCGCGGATGATGCGCCACATGAAGCTGAACCG
Source organism: Actinomycetota bacterium (assembly GCA_041165365.1). Taxonomy (GTDB): domain Bacteria; phylum Actinomycetota; class Actinomycetes; order Actinomycetales; family Microbacteriaceae; genus Marisediminicola. Next base: position 26,588 of record JBEANR010000180.1, read on the forward strand.
CTTCTGCCCCGGCACGCCGTAAAGGCGAACCTTCTCATCGTCGCCCACGGTGATCTCGCCGTAGTCGAGAGCGACAGTGGTCGTCGCCTTGTCCGAGGCTTGACGGTCTGAGTTGGCGACCTCGGTGAGCACGACGTCGATCTCGCTGAGGGTCTGCACAGCGGCAGTCTTCCCGGACCCCATGGGGCCCGCGAACATGATCACGAGTTCGGCCAAACCGGGCGTCCTTGTCGGGTGAGGGGCGCAACGAGCAGTGGTGAAACCTCACGGTAGCACCCCGGCGCAGCAGACGGAACGGTCTCCCCGGGTTCTGGCGGGGCGACCGAGATCGGCCCACCCGGTGCGGGATCAGTTCTGCGGGAACCCCAGGTTGATCCCGCCGTGGCTCGGGTCGAGCCAGCGTGACGTGATCGCCTTCTCGCGGGTGAAGAAGTCGAACCCCTGGATGCCGTAGGCCTTCGCCGATCCGAACAGCGAGTCCTTGAAGCCGCCGAAGGAGTAGTACGCGACCGGCACCGGGATGGGCACGTTGATGCCGATCATGCCGACCTCGATCTCGTTCTGGAATCGCCGGGCGGCCCCACCGTCATTCGTGAAGATGGCGGTGCCGTTGCCGTATCTGCCGCGGTTGATGAGTGCGACGCCGTCTTTGTACGAGGCGACCCGCACCACCGACAACACGGGGCCGAAGATCTCGTCGAGGTAGACACGGGAGTCGAGCGGCACGCGGTCGATGAGGGTCGGGCCGAGCCAGAAGCCGTCGGCCGCGCCATCCACCTGGATGCCGCGGCCGTCGACCACGACGGTGGCGCCGTCCGAGGTGGCGAGGTCGATGTACGACGACACGGTGTCGCGATGCTGCCGCGTGATGAGCGGCCCCATGTCGCAGCCGCGCAGTCCGTCACCCACCGTGAGCGCGCCCATGCGCTCGCGGATCTTCTCGACGAGAGCGTCGGCGACCGGTTCCACGGCGACGATGACGCTGATGGCCATGCAGCGCTCGCCGGCGGATCCGAAACCGGCGTTGATCGCGGCATCCGCGGCCAGCTCCAGGTCGGCGTCGGGAAGCACCAGCATGTGGTTCTTCGCGCCTCCGAGCGCCTGAACGCGCTTGCCGTTCGCCGCCGCCGTCTCGTAGATGTACTTGGCGATCGGGGTCGACCCCACGAAGGAGATGCTCTTGATGTCGGGGTGGGTCAGCAGGCCGTCCACGGCCTCCTTGTCACCGTGCAGCACGTTGAAGACCCCGTCGGGGAGCCCCGCTTCGGTGAAGAGCGCGGCGAGCCAGTTCGACGCGCTCGGATCCTTCTCACTCGGCTTCAGCACGACCGTGTTGCCCGCCGCGATCGCTACCGGGAAGAACCACATCGGCACCATCGCCGGAAAGTTGAACGGGCTGATGATGCCCACGACGCCGAGCGGTGCTTTCATCGAGTACACGTCGACGCCGGTCGAGACGTTCGAGCTGTACTCGCCCTTCACGATATGCGGGAACCCGGTCGCCAGTTCGACGACCTCGAGGCCGCGGGCGATCTCGCCGAGCGCGTCGGAGAGCACCTTGCCGTGCTCACTCGTGAGGATGAGCGCGAGCTCCTCCTTGCGCTCGTTCAGCAGTTCGCGGAACCTGAACACGATCTGCTGGCGCCGCGTGATCGACAGGTCGCGCCAGGCCGGGAAGGCAGCGGATGCCGCGGCCACGGCTCGATCGATCTCCGCCCGGTTGGCGAGCGCCACGTTCTTCGTGACGACCCCCCGCGCCGGGTCGTATACGGGGGCGCTGCGGCCCGAGGTGCTGTCGACGGGTGCGCCGCCGATGTAGTGGGGAACGAGGGGGACGGCGGTGTCGGTCTCAGGCATGCGCCCAGGATATTCGGTGTGGGTCTCGCATGGCTCGGCGATCGCTAGGACGTGCTACTCGCTGCGGGTACACGTTCACAACTCAGGCTCGTTCGCCGCGACCGACTCGAGATCACCGCCTTCGGGCCTCGCCAACGGTTCCGGCCTGAACTGCGAACACTTTCCAGAGGGAAGGACGTTCCACGAGGCGGCGGTCGGAATCATCGGTGGGGCGCGCCCGGTCCGCTGGTGGTGCTGTGCTGGTGGGCTGCGGCATTCATCTGTTCGTCATTGCCGGACTCCCCTGAGGACGACTCCGCGGCGTGCGACTCCTGCGTCGCGAAGGCGAGCTCGT
>JBEANR010000181.1:0-5393 GCA_041165365.1 Actinomycetota bacterium
GCGCGCGCCGTCGACGCCGGCCACGACGTCGTCGGGGTGCACCTCGCGCTCAGCCGGTCTCCCGGCACGCTCCGCACCGGAAGCCGCGGCTGCTGCACGGTCGAGGACTCGATGGATGCCCAGCGCGCCGCCAACATCATCGGTATCCCGTATTACGTCTGGGACTTCTCCACGAGGTTCCAGGCCGACGTGGTCGACGACTTCATCGCCGAGTATGCGGCCGGGCGCACCCCCAACCCCTGCATGCGCTGCAACGAGCGCATCAAGTTCGCGGCGCTGCTCGAGAAGGCGCTCGATCTCGGGTTCGACGCGGTGGCGACCGGGCACTACGCGAGCATCGTCGTCGCGCCGGACGGCTCGCGCGAGCTGCACCGCGCGGCATCCTGGGCGAAGGATCAGTCCTACGTGCTCGGCGTGCTCACCGCCGAGCAGCTCGCGCACTCGATGTTCCCGCTCGGATCCACGCCCACGAAGGCCGAGGTGCGAGCCGAAGCCGCCGCCCGCGGGTTCAGCGTCGCAGCGAAGCCCGATTCCCACGACATCTGCTTCATCCCCGACGGCGACACCCGCGGGTGGCTCGCCGACAGGGTCGGCGCGGAACGCGGTGTCATCCGCGACCGGGCCGGAGAAGTCGTCGGCACGCACGAGGGCGCCCACGCCTTCACGGTCGGCCAGCGCCGCGGGCTGTCTCTCGGAGTGCCGAGCCCCGACGGCCGGCCGCGCTTCGTGCTCGAAGTGAAGCCGTCGTCGAACGAGGTCGTCGTCGGGCCGAAGGAGGCCCTCGAGATCGGCATGATCGCCGGGCGCTCGTACACCTGGGCGGGAGCCGCTCCGGACGACGCGGCGACGCCCTTCGCCTGCGACGTGCAGATCCGCGCTCACGCCGACCCGGTGCCCGCCACGGCGGTGGTGTCCGACGGCGAACTGGTGATCACCCCGGAGCAGCCGCTCGACGGCGTCGCGCCGGGCCAGACGGCGGTGGTCTACCTCGGCACCAGGGTGCTCGGGCAGTGCACGATCGACCGGACGGTGAGCGTCGTCACCGCCTGACCGTCCGCGCCTGACCATCCGCGCCTGGTCCGCGCTCGGTGCGGTCGGTGGTGCTTCGTAGACTTCTGGGGTGCCAGAGAACTCAGAAGTGTCGGAGCATCCACACGCGCGGGAGACGTCACGACCAGCCGACGACGAACTCACCCTCGAGCAGGCCGGCGCCGATGCCGAGCAGCTGACCACGCGCATCCTCGAACTCCGCGACGCCTATTACGAGCGCGACGCCGCCATCGCGAGCGACGACGAGTACGACGCCCTGCTCCGCCGACTCCAAGGGCTCGAGAGGCTGTTCCCCGAGCTGCAGAGTCAGGACTCACCCACCCAGACCGTCGGCGGCCGCGCGGAGACCACCCTCTTCGCCCCGGTGCGGCACGCGGAGAGGATGCTGAGTCTCGACAACGTGTTCTCCGAAGACGACTTCGAGGCGTGGGCGGCGAAGGTCGTCCGCGATTCCGGGAGAGCCGTGCATCTGCTCTGCGAGCTCAAGATCGACGGTCTCGCCATCAACCTCCGCTACGAGAACGGCGCGCTCGTGTCGGCCGCGACGCGGGGCGACGGCGTGGTGGGCGAAGACGTCACCGAGAACATCGCGTTCGTGCCCGGCATCCCGTCGACCCTCGAGGGCGAGGGCCATCCACCGATCGTCGAGGTGCGCGGGGAGGTGTTCTTCACCGTCGAGGACTTCCGGCAGCTCAACGCCGCCCAGGCCGAGGCGGGGGACAGGCTGTTCGCCAACCCGCGCAACGCGGCGTCCGGCAGCCTCCGTCAGGTCAAGGAGAACAAGTCCGCCGCCGCCCTGGAGCGCATGTACGCCCGGCTCGGCCGCCTCAGCATGCTCGTGCACGGCATCGGGGCGTGGCCGGATCCGCCGGTGGCCGCGCAATCCGACGTCTACGATCTGCTCGCCGGATGGGGGCTGCCGACGAGCACCCACTACAGGGTGCACGACACGGTCGAGGGCGCCGCCGCGTTCATCCGCCACTACGGGGAGCACCGGGACGGCGGCGCCGACGACCCCGTCGCCCACGAGATCGACGGCGTGGTCGTGAAGGTCGACGAGCTGGCGCTGCATGCGGAGCTGGGGGCGACCAGCCGTGCCCCGCGCTGGGCGATCGCGTACAAGTACCCCCCGGAGCAGGTCAACACCAGGTTGCTCGACATCGTGGTCAGCGTCGGGCGCACGGGCCGCGTCACGCCGTTCGCGGTGATGCAGAAGGTGCGCGTAGCGGGCAGCGAGGTGCGGCAGGCGACGCTGCACAACCAGGACGTCGTCAAGGCGAAGGGGGTGCTCATCGGAGACACCGTCGTGCTGCGCAAGGCCGGCGACGTGATCCCCGAGGTGCTCGGCCCCGTGGTCGAGCTGCGGGACGGCTCCGAGCGGGAGTTCGTCATGCCGAGCGCGTGCCCGGAGTGCGGAACGACGCTGGCGCCCGCGAAGGAGGGCGACGTCGATCTGCGGTGTCCGAACGCGCGGAGCTGCCCGGCGCAGGTGCGCGGGCGGGTCGAGCACGTGGGCAGTCGTGGCGCCCTCGACATCGAGGGGCTCGGCGAGGTCGGGGCCGCGGCTCTGACCCAGCCCGAGACCCCGGCGGATCCGCCGCTGAACACCGCGGCCGGTCTGTTCGAGCTCACCCTGGCCGACATCGGCCCGATCCGGGTGCGGGTGCGCGACACCGAGACGGGTCTCGTCAAGCTGAACGACGACGGGAGCGAGAGGGTCGAGACCCCCTACCGCAAGCGTCGCAAGCTGTCGGGCAAGGGAGCGGATGCCGCGTTCGACCCGGATTCCGCCGAGTTCGCCGGCGATGCCGACTCCGTGCCGTCGAGCGCCGCCGAGAAGTTCATCGCCGAACTCGAGATCGCCAAGACCAAGGATCTCTGGCGCTTCCTCGTCGCGCTGAGCATCCGACACGTCGGTCCGGTGGCCGCGCGCGCCCTCGCGGGATACTTCGGGTCGGTCGACGCCATCCGCTCCGCCACCAGGGAGGAGCTCGCCGCGGTCGACGGGGTCGGCGGCATCATCGCCGACGCCGTGATCGACTGGTTCGCTGTCGACTGGCATCGCGAGATCGTCGATCGGTGGGCGGCGGGGGGCGCACGGCTGTCGATCCCCGACCACCCGGGCCCCGGAGCGGCCGCCGCAGCAGGCGGTGTGCTCCAGGGCATCACGGTGGTCGCCACCGGGTCGCTGGAGGGCTTCACCCGCGAGGGGGCGCAGGAGGCGATCATCGCGGCCGGCGGCAAAGCGGGCAACAGCGTGAGCAAGAAGACCCACTTCGTCGCGGCCGGCCCCGGCGCCGGATCGAAGCTCGGTCGGGCGGAGGAACTCGGGGTGCGCATCATCGACGCGGCGCAGTTCGCCGTGCTCGTGACCGACGGTCCAGACGCTCTGAACGGCTGACTTCCCGGGGTTCGCCTCGAGGTCCACGCATCTCGTGTGGCGTCGGATGTGGCCGGTCGACGAGGGGCACCCCTACTATTGGGGGATAAGGCCCGCCGGGTGGGCCCGTCGAAGATCGCCGTCGCCAGTAAAGGGGTCAACCCGCATTGCTGACACGCACCTCAGCAGTCCTCATCGCCTCGGTCGTGCTCTGTGCGCTGACCGGGGTGTTCGGCGTGGCCGGAGCCGCGGCATCCGAGGCATCGCAGGGCGGGGACGCGCCGAGGAACGCTCGTCTCGCGGTGGAGACCGAGACGGGTTCGGAGGCCTCGCGTGATCTGACGGCTGGCCCGGGGATGTCCGGACCGGGGATGTCGGTGCCCGAGCCGTCGCTCGCCGTGGATTCGAGTCTGCTGCCGAAACTCGGCAGGATGGCCCTCCTGAGTCAGCTCGCCGTGCTCCCCGCCGACGCGATCTCCTCGTTCATGCGCGACAACCGGGGTGCGGTCTCGTCGTTGCTCGCAGCGCCGCCGACCGCGCGCGCCGTCGCGTCGTGGTGGAACGTGCTCCCCGAACCGTCTCGATCGTCGCTGGCCCTCGGGGCGCCGCAGCTCGTGGGAAACCTCGACGGCGTGCCGGCCGACATCCGTGACACGGCCAATCGGGTGTTCCTCGACGACGAGGTGGACTCGCTCGCGGAGGGGCTCGACGGCCTCGGCCGCGCGGAACGCGCCGACTCGGAGAAGCGGTTGCACATGCTGCGCGAGATCCAGGAGTCCCTCGTCACCTCCGACGACGAGCCCGAGAGATCGCTGCTGTCGGTCGACACGCAGTGGCCGGGTCGCGCAGCGGTGGTGGTGGGCGACCTGGAGACCGCCGATTTCGTGAGCTTCATGGTGCCCGGCATGTTCTTCACCGTCGACGGCCAGATGGTCGACTGGACCGTGATCTCACAGGATCTGCACGCCGAGCAGGTCGAATGGGTCGAGACCCTGGGGCGTTCCGATCCGCAGATGCGCGGCGCGACGGTCGCCACGGTGTCGTGGATCGGCTATCAAACCCCCGGCGTGCTCGACATCGCCTCACTCGATCTGGCGAAGGAGGGTGCGGTGTTCCTGAGCAACGCCGTGGCAGGGGTGCAGCAGACCCGGGTGGGCGACGAGCCGTACCTCAGCCTGATGACCCACTCCTACGGCTCCACCGCCACCATGATCGCGCTCGCCGACGGCGATGTCGACGTGGATTCCCTCGTGATCATCGGGTCGCCGGGCAGTGCCGCCCAATCCGTCGACGAGCTCGGGATGACCGAGGACACGGTCTTCGTCGGTGAGGCCGCGTGGGATCCGGTGGTCGACACGGCGTTCTTCGGCAGCGACCCCGGTGCCGACTCGTTCGGGGCGAGCGCCATGGACGTCTCCGGTGGGATCGATCCCATCACCGGGGTGGAGTTGACCGCCGCGACCGGGCACCTCGGCTACTTCGACGCCGGAACCGAGGCGATGCGCAACATGGCGCTCGTCGGACTCGACCGCGGCGACCTCGTCGTCGGATCGGGCGAGCCGCGCGTCGGTCGGCTGCTCGCGCAGCGCTGAGCGACCGACCGCACCCCGCCGCCGGGCCCGGGCCGCCCGCACCCGCCCCGGTAGGATCGACGGGTCCCCCGGAAGCCACTCACGGAGCCGCATGTCTGAACTCACCCCCGACGTCGTGCGCCATCTCGCCGGCCTCGCCCGCATCGCTCTCACCGAGGGCGAGGTCGTCAAGCTGACCGGTGAACTCGGCACCATCGTCGACTCGATCGCGAAGGTCTCCGAGGTGGCGGGAGCGGATGTGCCGGCCACGAGTCACCCGCTGCCCCTGACGAATGTGTTCCGCGCCGATGTTCCCGGCGAGACCCTCACGACGGAGCAGGCCCTCGCCGGAGCCCCGGATCACGACGGTGCCCGCTTCCGGGTGACCGCCA
>JBEANR010000182.1:0-17665 GCA_041165365.1 Actinomycetota bacterium
GACGACGCTGTCGGGGAGGGCGAGACCAGACCTCACCCCCGAGACGAGGTGGTCGACGAGGTCGGGCCATACGGCCCGGTTCGCCCGGTGCCTCGCACGCGCCCTCGACTCGATGACGATCGCGGGCACGGCGGCGGCGATCAGCCCGACGGCGGCGGCAAGGGCGAGCACGGGGGCGAGAGCGAAGGTGAGGGCGGATGCCGCGAGCCCGAGCACCGCCGAGACCGCGACCACCGTGGCGATCCCCACCGAGGGCAGCCCCGCCTGCGTGATGCGATCGCGCACGCCCGCCACGAGACGGGAGCGACGACGTTCCGTGCGGCCGACCGTCGCAGGCCACAGGCGCGGTGACACCAGCAGTATCAGTCCGGCGCCCAGCAGGCACCCGAGCACGATAGTCATGGCCCACCCCTCGCCAGCACGGCGGCGAGGTCGTACCCCGCCGCCGTGAACTTGGCGGTCTTCATGGGGTACCCCCCGGTCGCCTCCAGGACGCCGTGCGACAGCGAGAACAGGGTGCTCGCCTCGATCACCGACCCGGTCACCAGTCCGCTCGGGGCGAGGATCTCGACGACCCGCCTCGCCCCCGACCGCTGCAGCTCGAGGTGCACGACGACATCGATGACGCTGGCGACCGTCGGCGTCACGAAGGCGGCGTCGATGTTGCGGCCGGCCAGCAGCGGCAGGGTGGAGAGCTTGACGAGGGCATCGCGCGCGCTGTTGGCGTGCAGCGAACACATGCCCGGCAGCCCGGAGTTGAGAGCGATCAGCAGGTCGAGCGACTCCGCCTCGCGCACCTCGCCGACCACGAGCCGGTCCGGGCGCATCCGGAGGGCCTCCTTGATCAGCCGACGGAGGGTGATCTCGCCCGTTCCCTCGAGACTCGCCTGCCTGCATTGCATCGCCACGGTGTCGAGGGCGTCGAGATCGAGTTCGAAGGTCTCCTCGACGGTCACGATGCGGTCGCCCGGCCGCGACGACGACAGCAGAGCGTTGAGCAGAGTGGTCTTGCCGCTCTGCGTCGCGCCCGAGACCAGGATGTTCTGGCCCGACAGCACGCACATGCGCAAGAACTCGGCCGCCTGCCTCGTGATCGATCCGAGGTCGACCAGCCTGCCGAGCGAGCGGATGCGTTTGGAGAACTTGCGGATGTTCACGGCCCAATGCTTCTGCGTGACATCCGGGATCACCACGTGCAGCCGCGATCCGTCCGGCAGCGAGGCGTCGACGAACGGGGAGCTCAGATCGACGCGACGACCCGAGCTCTGCAGCATCCGCTCGACCAGGTCCCTGACCTCGGTGGCGGTGAGACGGATGTCGGTGAGCTCGGGCACCCCGCCGCGGGCGACGAAGACCCGCTCGGGTCCGTTGATCCAGATCTCTTCGATCGACTCGTCGTCGAGGAGCGGTTGCAGCACACCGAAGCCGGTGATGGAGGCGACGATCTGCCGAGCGGTCAACGCCTCGTCGGCGAGCATGGGCATCGAGCCGCCGAGGGCACGCTCGCTGTAGCGCTGAACCTCGGCGCGCACGTACTCCCCGGCGAGCGCGGTGTCGCGGGCGAGATCGACCCCGTCGCGCCGCACCCGCTCCCTCACCCGGTCGGTGATGAGCGTGATGGCGGACGACATGCCGTCATCATGCGCGAAACGGGCCACGAGCCTCGCGAGTTATCCACAGGCGTGGTGCCTCCGCGGCGGCATGACCGGGCTCAGAGCGACCGCAGGAACGCGAGCGACGGCATGAAGAAGTACTCGCCGCCGCGCATCCTCACCGCCTGGGCGAGGGGGTCGGCCGCCTGCGCGGCGTCGCCACCCCACTCGGTCGGGAAGGTCTGCGGACCGCGCGCGCCCTGCCCGATGACCACGTCGAGGCCCGGAGCCGCCGTGCCTGCCGGCACCTTCGGAAACCCGGGGTTGTCGGCCCAGACCTGCTGCGTGAAATCGAACTGCGCCCCGATCGACGTGTTGAACGCCATGAACAGCAGGCCTACACCGCCGGTCGGACGCGACTCGACGGGCACCGCGCCGTCGTTCGGGTCGTCGGCCCGCTCGCCATACGTCTGGCCCCGGCGGGCCATGAGGTGATCGCGCTCGGAGGCTACAGGCTCGAATCCGCCGGAGCCGCGGGGGTTGGTCTTGCGGATGTGGGCGTGGAACGGGCACTTCGCACCCTCAGGGTCGCTGTCGTAATCGAAGTCGTTCGGAACCGGATGGATGGCCCCGCCCTCCGCCTGGAGGGTCACCGGGGTGCCGTCCTCGAACCTCCCGACGATCAGGGCGCCTGCCCGCTCGGCATCCTCGCCCTCGAGTCCGAGGGACTCCGCGAGGCGCTCTTCGACGGTCTTGAACCTGCGCACGTTCTGTTCGAGCTTGCGGAACACGAAGTAGCTGCCGAAACAGGCGCTCGGATCAGGCGACGCGGGGTCGGGCACGAGCACCCGGTCGAGTGCGAAAGCCGGATCCCAGACGGAGGTGCCGTCTGTGGTGTTCCGTTCGCGCTCGATGTCCTCGACCAGGAACAACGGCTGACTGCGACCGTCGACGTAGCCGAAGTGCTCGATGCCGTCTCCATTGCCGTTGCGTTGCCCCGACCCGGTCTCCTCGCCGACGACCACGACGGAGTCGGGCATGAGGGCGAGCACAGCCTCTCGAGTCGTGCTGGTCGAGGCATCGGTCTGATCACCGATGAGCACGACCGCGTGCAGCTCTTCGCGATAGGGCTCCTCCCAGACCGACACCGGCGGATCGGCGAGAGTCTGACGCGACTGCGGGTGCCGCATGCCGCGCAGGAACGAAGGATCCGAGGGCATCGTCGGGATCTCGAGCGCCGCGTACCCGGCCGCGGTGAGGCCGACACCGACGTAGACGGATCCCTCCGTTCCCGACGCCTTGAACTGTGCGACCTCGTCGAGGTGGGTCGCGGCGGACTTCATCAGCGGCGCGAGAGCGGAGAGGAAGGCGGCGCCCTCCGTGGCATCCTCGAACCTCAGCAGGAGCACGGCGAGAGACTCGCGCACGTGCGCCTTCACGATGTTGGGTTGAAGCTCGGCGAGCATGGCGGCGTCGTCGCCGGATGCGGTCGTCCACGCGAGCGGCGCGGTCAGGGTGACGGACATGGTGGCTCCTCTGGTCGTCGACGGTGGCCGGATGTCTGCACACCCGGGTTCGACGCAGACGCTACCGACGGCGTGCTCCCGTCACATCGGAGCCCGCCCCTCGTGGACACCCCCGACCAGTCCCCCGGCCGGTCCGCCAGCCAGCCACCTGCCCCGGCGACGCCGCCGGACTGCTCCTACCCGGCTTGTACACTGGGCCCGTCGCGGGAGTGGTGAAACTGGTATACACGCAGGATTTAGGTTCCTGTGCCGCAAGGCGTGAGGGTTCGAGCCCCTTCTTCCGCACCCTGTGCTCCGCCGCACCTCAGACGGCACCGCACAGTAGTCCGCGGGCGACGATCAGAAGGCGCTGCTCGGCAGGTCCTTCTCGCCGTCGACGATGGCCTTCACGATGCGATCCGCGACGGCATCCGCTGTATGCCCCTCGGGGAATGCTGGAGCGGTGCCGGCGATCGGACGGGTGGCGAGCCCTGTCTCGGTGTGGCCGGGGCGGGCATCCAGAAGCCGGATGCCGACCCGTCTCAGCTCACGCGTCGAGGCCTGCACGAAGGCCGCGAGCGCCGCCTTCGAGGCCGAGTAGGCGGCGAGTCCGGCCGTCGGCGCCTCGCTCACGATGCCGGTGATCGTCACGATCACGGGGTCGCGACCGGCGGAGGCGGATTCGGTGAGGGCGGGGATCGCTGCGCGGATGGCGCGGATCGGCCCGATGGCGTTGGTCTCGAAGAGCTCGGCGAGGGTGGCGTCCGCGACCTCTGCCGACGGTCCGAAGGCGACGACCCCCGCGGCGATCACCACTCCGTCGAGCCTGCCCGCCTGAGCGATCGCCGCAGCGACGAGCGAGGCCGCCCCCCGGTCGGTCCTCAGGTCTGCCAGATACGCCCCTGCGCCCGAGATCGAGTTCGCGGAGCGACCCGAGCGGATGACGGTCGCTCCCCCGTCGGCGAGCCGGGCGGCGATCCGCGAGCCGAGGCCGCCGGACGCACCGATGACGAGGATGACGGAACCGTCGAGAGAAGTCATGGTGCCAGCGTAGGTGCCCTTCCGGCTCGGCGTCACCGCGAGCGGGCGTCGGAGCGCGTAGTCCGCTGGGGGTACGCCGGGCAGGGCCGCTAGCCCATCGGAGGTATTTCCGGGCGACGCGCAGGCCGGTGCGGGTAGCCTGTCAGCACTCGACCGGGCCCGTCGCCATCGCGGCCCCCGCACGTCGCCGCAACCACGACAGGAGCTCTCCCGTGCTCGACCTGCCCGCGCTGCTGCCCGCCGCCCTCATCCCGTGGCTCGACCCGGAGACCCTCATCCAGGGGTTCGGCGGCTTCGCCCTCCTCGGCGTCTGCCTGATCGTCTTCGCCGAGACCGGGCTCCTGGTGGGCTTCCTCCTCCCCGGAGACACCCTGCTGGTCATCACCGGTCTGCTCGCCTTCGGACCCGACAGGGTGATCGAGATCGACATCTGGTGGGTATGCCTCGCGATCGGCTTCGCCGCCTTCGCGGGCGGTGAGGTCGGCTATCTGATCGGGCACAAGCTCGGCCCGACGGTGTTCGAACGCAAGGAGAGCGGCCTGTTCAGCCGGGAGAACGTGGAGCGCACGAACACGTTCTTCACGCGATTCGGCGGGCTGAGCGTCATCCTCGCGCGCTTCGTGCCGATCCTGCGCACCTTCGTTCCCGTCGCGGCGGGCGTCGCGCACATGGACTACCGCAAATACACGCTGTACAACCTCATCGGGGCGATGATCTGGGGCGCCGGCCTGACCTTCGCCGGCTATCTGCTCGGATTAGTGCCGGTCGTGGGTGACTTCGTGCAGGAATACATCGACGTGATCCTGCTCGGCGCCGTGCTCATCACCCTCGTCCCCACGGTGTTCCACTACATCCAGTCCTCCCGCAAGGCGAAGCGGGCGAACCGGGAGGGCGTGCCCGTGCTCACGGATACCGAGGCCGTCGTCGACGCGAAGTACCTCGACCAGAAGCCCGACTGAGCTCAGCGCCCGGCGTCACCGGAGGTTCATCTTTCGGTCATCCGGTGTCTGTGTCGCCACCCCCTGCCACGCAGAAGAGTGGGATGTGCCCCTGACGGGGGTAGAACACGCGACCACCCACGACCGACGCGGAGACATCGATGACGCTCACCCCGGACCGCCCGCTGCTGCCACTTCTGCCCATGCGGGGTCAGACACACGGCAAGCGAAGCGCGGTGACGTGCCACCTGAAATGCGCGGATGCCTGCTTCCACCCGGTGCCCAACACGTCCGACAACGGCTACTTCCGTGACGTCGTCGGCTCGGCGTTCTCGAGGCGGATGCTGCTGGCCGGGGCTGCCGTCGGGGCGGGCGCGCTCGTGGTGGGTGAGTCGGCGGCATCCGCACCGTCGGCGGCCGCCCACGGAGGAGGATCGCTGCAGTTCGCCCCCATCGCGCCGGTGCCGGCGGCGACCGACAGGTTCGTCGTGCCCAACGGGTACCAGTGGAACGCGATCATCCGCTGGGGCGACCCGCTGTTCGCCGCGGCCGACAGGTTCGACCCGAATGCGCAGACCGCCGACCTGCAGGCGCGTCAGTTCGGCTACAACAACGACTACCTCGACATCCTCGAGCGCGGGCAGGGCCGAGGGCGTGAGGCGGTGCTGGTCGCCAACCACGAGTACACGAACGAGAACATCATGTTCCCGCCCGCCGCAGACGAGGCGACCGCAGACGAGCAGCGCCGGGTCGCCATGATGGCCCATGGGATGTCGGTGGTCGCGCTGCACCGTCGGCGTGCCGGCACCCCGTGGCAGTACGTGGTCGGGGACCGCCGCAATCGCCGCGTGACGGCGTCGACCCCGTTCGACGTCTCGGGGCCGGCAGCCGGATCCGCCTCGCTCGTGACGAAGGACGACCCCACCGGGCGCCGCATTCTCGGTACCCTCGGCAACTGCGCGGGCGGAACCACCCCGTGGGGCACCGTGCTGTCGGGCGAGGAGAACTTCAACGGCTATTTCACGGCATCGCCGACACGCGGCTCGAACGCCCGGTACGGTCTGACCGACTCCGCGACCAGCAGGCTCTGGGAGCGGGTCGATCCACGATTCGACGCCACGACTCCCGGCTACGAGAACGAGCCCAACCGCTTCGGCTGGATCGTGGAGATCGACCCGGAGGAGCCCGACGCACCGCCGGTGAAGCACACCGCGCTCGGCCGGTTCAAGCACGAGGGAGCGAACGTCATCGTCGGCCGCACCGGCCACGTCGCCGCCTACATGGGCGACGACGAGAGATTCGACTACCTCTACAAGTTCGTGTCGCACGACCGCTTCGACCGTCGGCCCGGTCGCCGCGCCCGGCGGGCCAACAAGACCCTGCTCACCAGGGGCAGCCTGTACGTCGCCCGGTTCAGCGGCGACTCGCCGGTCGCCGAGATCACCGGCACGGGAGCCCTCCCGAGTGACGGCGCGTTCGACGGCGGCGGTGAATGGCTGCCGCTCGTGATCGACGGCGTCTCTCAGGTGCCGGGTTTCACCACCGAGCGTGCGCTGGTCGACACACGCCTGGCCGCCGACGCGGTCGGAGCGACCAAGATGGACCGCTGCGAAGACGTCGAACCCAGCCTCCGCACCGGCAAGATCTACGTCGCGTGCACCAACAACTCGGATCGGGGCAAGCCCGGCAAAGAGGGCGCGACGGAGGCGAACCCTCGCGTGAGCAACCGCGACGGCCACATCGTCGAGATCACCGAGGACCGCGGCGACGCGACATCCACGACCTTCCGCTGGAACCTCCTGCTTGTGTGCGGCGACCCCGCCACGAATGCGTCGACGTACTTCGCCGGGTTCCCGCGCGAGAAGGTCTCGCCTATCTCGTGTCCCGACAATGTCGCGTTCGATTCCGCCGGCGCACTGTGGATCTCGACGGATGGCGCGCCCTCCAGCATCGGCTTCTGCGACGGCCTCTTCAAGGTGCCGCTCGAAGGGCCCGAGCGCGGTCGCGTGCAGCAGTTCCTCTCGGTTCCGAGGGACGCGGAGACCTGCGGCCCGGTCATCCGAGACGAGGACCAGATGGTCTATGTGGCCGTGCAGCATCCCGGCGAGGAGGGCGAATGGGGTGCCCCGACGTCGCTGTTCCCCGACTACGTCGGTGCGGGCACGACCGCGCCGGAGGGTTCCTGGGCAGGGCCTCGGCCGTCTGTCGCACAGGTGTGGCGGGCCTGATCGGTCGGCCTGGGTCGCGGGCTACGGCCTGGAGGGGCCGAGTCTCGCGCTGAGTCCGGTCAGCGAGGCACCGGCCGCCCGTCGCACCTCGATCTCGGGGTCGACCAGGAGGGACTCGAGGGGTGCGCGGTGCTCGATCCCTCCGACCTCTGCGAGAGCCCGCGCCCCCGCCGCGCGCACCCGCGCGACCTCGTCGGAGAGCAGAGACAGCAAGGCCTCCGAAACAGGCAGCGCCTGAGCGGCCACCACCTTCGCGCACATCTCACGCACCCGCCACGACCGGTTGGCGAGGCCCGCCAGGACTGCCTGGGTCGCCGAGTTGTTCCAGGCGCGCAGGAGGGCCCGCGCGCCCCAGACCTCCGGCCAGTAGAGGGGCGGTGCTCCGTCGAGGATGCCCTGGGCGTGACGGCCGCCCAGGTAGAGCAGGAACTCCTCGCCGGCATTCGCGCCGCCGAGCAACGCGATCGACCGCTCGACGACCTCGTCGAGGCCGTAGCGATCGATCGCCGCCTGCAGTCGTTCGGCCACCGGCAGGTCGACGGGCACGGGCGAGGGCTGGCGAGGGGTCGGCTGACTGGGGGTGGGCTGACTGGTCATGGCGGGTCCACGCTACCCGCCGGAGTCGCCGCCGAGCGATCGACGGGTCGTCGCTGTCACTTCGGGCTGATCCACAGCGCCGTCGCCGATTCACGATCCAGCCTGAAGTCGACGGCACCCGCCGTGGACGCGCGCGGTGCGGCGGTGCCGGTGCCGCCCGAGCGCGACGAGACGACCGTGAGGGTGTCGGTCGAGGTCTTCACCACCTCGGTGTCGAGGGCGATGCCGTGGTGGGAGAGCTCGACCAGCAGGCCGGGAACCCTGTCGCTCACCCTCACCAGCGTGCCGCGGCATCCGATCTCCACCTCGGAGACCAGCATGCCCTCGACCCTGACGACGCTGCCGTCCGCGCCCGGGATGGGGTCGCCGTGCGGATCGCGGCGGGGGTGGCCGAGCCGACGATCGACGAGCTCGAGCAGGCGATCGCTCACCGCGTGCTCGAGCACCTCCGCCTCGACGTGCACCTCGTGCCACCCGTACCCGAACTCGGCCACGAGCCAGGTCTCGAGCAGACGATGGCGCCGGGTCATGCGCAGGGCGAGCACCCGGCCCTGCGCGGTGAGGGAGACCCCGCCGTAGGGCACCCTGGTGACGAGCCCCGCCTCGGCCAGCTTCGAGAGCATCTCGGTCACCGACGATGGCGCGAGACCCAGGCGATGCGCGAGACCCGTGGTCGTCGCCGGCTCCGGCTGCCACTCGGTGTGGGCGTAGATCGCCTTCACGTAGTCCTCGGCCGCGATGCCGGTCGCCCGCGCCGTCATCCTGTCACCGTCAACACGATCAACGCCAGGTTCAAGGCGATCACCAGCGCCACGACGAGCAGCAAGAGCGCGCGCACGACGACCCCGTTCGCCTGTTCCTGCATGAGATCACGGTCACCCGTCAGGCGCAGCAGGGGCACGAGCGCGAACGGGATGCCGAAGCTCAGCAGCACCTGACTGATCACGAGCGCCACGGTCGGGTCGATGCCGACGCTCAACAGGATGATCGCGGGGATGAGCGTCACGACGCGGCGCACGAGCAGCGGGATGCGGCGGTGCAGAAGACCCTCCATGATCGTCGCGCCCGCGTAGGCCCCGACCGAGGTCGAGGCGAGTCCGGAGGCGAGCAGACCCACGGCGAAGGCGAGGGCGACCACCGGGCCGAGCGCCGACTCGATGGCCCTGTGCGCTCCATCGATGGTGTCGGTGCCGTCGACCCCCTGCAGCGTCACCGCGGCCAGCAGGAGCATACCCAGGTTGACCACTCCTGCGACGCCCAGAGCGATGCCGACATCCCACCGGGTGGCCCGCAGCAGCACGCGTCGATGTTCCGGAGACTCGGCGTGACCATGGCGGTCGCGCGCGAGGGCGGAATGCACGTAGATCGCGTGGGGCATGACCGTGGCCCCGAGCATGCTCGCGGCGAGCAGCACCGAGCCTGCGCCGTCGAACCTCGGCACGAGGCCGCCGATCACGCCCACCGGGTCGGGAGGAGCCACGACGAGTCCGGCGAGGAATCCGATCGCGATGATGGCGAGGAGCGCGATGATCAGGCCCTCGAACGGACGCTGACCGAATCCGTTCTGCGAGGCGAGCAGCACGAGCGAGACAACGCCGACGATCGCGCCGCCGACGGGCAGGGGCAACCCGAAGAGGAGGTTCAGCGCGATCGCTCCGCCGATGATCTCGGCCAGGTCGGTGGCTGCGGCGACCACTTCGGCCTGACCCCAGAACGCGAGGCGGGCGCGGCGTCCGAGACGATCGCCGAGCACCTGCGGCAGCGTGCGTCCGGTCACGATGCCGAGCTTCGCCGACTGGAACTGCACGAGGGCGGCCATCAGGTTGGCGGTGACGAGCACCCAGACGAGGAGGTAGCCGTAGCGGGCTCCCCCGGTGAGGTTGGCCGCCACATTGCCGGGGTCGACGTACGCGATCGCCGCGACGAACGCCGGGCCGAGCAGCACCGCGGTGCGGGCACCGGTGGACGGCACTCGAGGTTTCGGCATACCGAAACCCTACGGGTGCGATCGCCCCAGGGAGTTCGCGCTCTGAGCCTCAGGCGCGTTCGGCCAGCTGCGCGCTCACGACGGTCACGAGCCTGCCGAAGGCGAGTGCTCGGTGGCTCACCCGGTTCTTCTCGTCGGCGGTGAGTTCGGCGGCGGAGACCTCGTAGCCGTCGGGACGGAAGACGGGGTCGTAGCCGAATCCGCTCACGCCGACTGCCTCGGAGAGGACGGACCCGTGCCAGGTGCCGGTCTCGACCCACTCCGGGGTCGCCGCGTCATCCGTGCCCTCCGTGTCATTCCGAGGGATCACGAGGGCCGCCGCGCACTCGAATCGTGCGGTGCGGTCGGTCGACGAGGCGAGCTCCGAGAGCAGCTTCGCCACGTTGTCGGCGTCGCGGCGGGTACCCGCGTATCGGGCGGAATGGATGCCCGGCGCTCCCCCGAGCGCGTCGACGCAGATGCCCGAGTCGTCGGCGATCGACGGCAGACCGCTGTGCGCGGCGGCCGCCCTGGCCTTGATGAGGGCGTTCTCCGTGAAGGTGTCGCCGTCTTCGACGGGTTCCGGGCCGTCGTAGGCGACCAGCTCGAACCCGTCGAGCTGCGCCCCGAGGATGCGCGTGAGCTCCTGGACCTTGTGGGCGTTGTGGGTCGCGAGCACGACCCGCAGCGGCCCGCTCACGCCGAGAGTGCGGCGCGCTGCAGAGCCGTCAGGTCGGCGGTGCCCGCCAGGGCGAGGTCGAGCAGAGCGTCGAGTTCGCGTCGGTCGAACGGAGCGCCCTCCGCGGTTCCCTGCACCTCGACGAACAGACCGCGTCCCGTCGCGACCACGTTCATGTCGGTCTCGGCGCGGACATCCTCCGTGTAGGCAAGATCGAGCATCGGCACCCCGTCGATGATGCCGACCGAGACCGCCGAGACGCTGTCGACGAGCGGGGTGGCGTTCTGGCCGATGAACCTCTTCGAGCGACCCCACTCCAACGCGTCGGCGAGCGCGACGTAGGCGCCGGTGATCGCCGCGGTGCGGGTGCCCCCGTCGGCCTGCAGCACGTCGCAGTCCAGCACGATGGTGTTCTCGCCGAGGGACTTCATGTCGACGACCGCCCGCAGCGAGCGCCCGACAAGCCGAGAGATCTCATGGGTGCGCCCGCCGATCCGGCCCTTGACCGACTCGCGGTCCATGCGGTCGTTCGTCGAGCGCGGCAGCATCGAATACTCGGCGGTGACCCAGCCCTTGCCCTTGCCGGTCATCCACCGCGGCACGCCGTTCGTGAAGGAGGCCGTGCAGAGCACCTTCGTGCGTCCGAACGAGATGAGGGCTGAACCCTCGGCCTGCTCGCTCCAACCGCGTTCGATCGTGACGGGGCGCAGGTCGGCGACGGTGCGCCCGTCGGCGCGGAGTGCCGCGGTGGTGGGGTCGGTCATGATCGTGGCCTTTCTGGGAGTGGGATGACGCCGGTCTCGACCAACTCGACATCGGAGACCTCGGGGCCGAGGAACCGCCGGGCGAGCCTCGTGAAATCCGCCTTGCTGTCTCCGGTCGCCTCGAAGACATACCGGGGCGGAGCGGCTGAGGTGTGCTCGAGCCGGTGCTTCACGAGGGTGCGATACACGTCGTAGGCGGTCTCGTCGGCGCTCGACACGAGGGAGACCTGATCGCCCATGACGTAGTGGATCGCCCCGGACAGCAACGGGTAGTGGGTGCAGCCGAGCACAAGGGTGTCGATCTCGGCGGCCTGGAGGGGTGACAGGTAGTCCTCGGCGACGGCGAACAGCTCGGGTCCGCTGGTGATGCCCGCCTCGACGAACTCGACGAAGCGCGGGCAGGCGGCGCTGAAGAGCGCGAGGTCGGGTGCCGCGGCGAAGGCGTCGTCGTAGGCGTTGGTGGTGATGGTGGCGACGGTGCCGATCACGCCGACCCTGCCGTTGCGGGTCTGGCGGACAGCAGCGCGCACGGCGGGTTGGATGACCTCGACCACCGGGATGCCGAGCGCCTCGGTGTAGCGCTCACGGGCGTCTCTCAGCATTGCCGCGGACGCGGTGTTGCACGCGATGACGATCATCTTGACGCCCTGGGCCACGAGGTCGTCGAGCACGGCCAGGGTGTAGCGTCGCACATCCGCGATCGGCTTGGGCCCATACGGGGAATGAGCGGTGTCTCCGACGTAGAGCACCGACTCCCGAGGCAGCTGATCGATGATCGCCCGCGCCACCGTGAGTCCACCGACACCGGAGTCGAAGATTCCGATCGGTGCGTCTGTCACGGGAGTCGAGCCTAGCAATCGAGCCGTGACCGACCCGGCTCAGAGGCCCTCGCGCTCGCTCTCCTGCTGCACGACCGCTTCCCGGTCGGACAGTCGCCGGAGCCCGGCCAGCGGCTGCGCCATGCGATGGTTGCCCCGCAGAGCAGGTTCGGCCCGATCGAGGAACGCCCAGTAGCCGGCTGTGAACGGACACGCGTCGGGGCCGATCCGCTTCTTCGGATCGAACCGGCAGCCGCCGCAGTAGTCGGTCATCTTGGCGATGTAGGCGCCGCCGGAGGCGTAGGGCTTGGTGGCGACGATGCCGCCGTCGGCGTGCTGCGACATGCCGACCACGTTGGCCGGCATCACCCACGGGGTGCCGTCGACGAACATGCCGATGAACCAGTCATTGAGCTGCACGGGGTCGTATCCGCGCTGCAGCGAGTGGTTGCCGAGGATCATCAGTCGCTGGATGTGGTGCGCCCAGCCGTGCTCTCTCACCCCGGCCACGGTCTCGCTCAGGCAGTTCGCCTCGATGACGGAGTCGTCGAGCTCGAGCAGTTCGCGCGGCATCGGGCGCGTGGCATCCAGGGCGTTGTTGGTGGTGGTGTACTTCTCGCCGAGGTGCCAGTAGAGATGCCAGATGTAGTCGCGCCACCCGGCGATCTGACGCACGAAACCCTCGACGCTCGAGATCGGCGCTCCGTTGGAGCCGAACTCCGCCGCGGCCCGATCGACGACGTCTCGCGGGTGCAGGAGGCCCAGGTTCATCGGCGCGCTGAGCAGCGAGTGCGCCATGGTCCAGTCGCCGGTGAGAGTCGCGTCCTCGAACGGGCCGAAGTCGACAAGGCGGCTCTCGATGAAGTCGTCGAGGGCGTGCTCGGCCTCCGCCGCCGTCGCCGCGAACCTGCGCGGCCCGTCATCGCCGACCAGACGGATGTCTCCCGCCGCCTGCCAGCGGTCCAGATCCGACCTCACCTCGGCGTCGATGTCGTCCTCCTCCGGCCACCACGGCTGCGGGAGCCCGAGGGTGACCGCACCCTTCGGCGGACGCTCGCGGTTGTCGTGGTCGAAGTTCCACTGACCGCCGACGGGTGCGTCGCCCTCCATCAGGATGCCCTCGCGCGCCCGCACCCAGCGGTAGAAATCCTCGAGCAGAAGTCGGGACGCCCCGCGGCCCGCGGCCCACTGGGCGAAATCGGCCTCGCTCGTCACGAACCCCCGACTGGGGAGCACCGTCGCCCCTGCCCGGCGCACGGCCCTCCGCGCGGCATACGAGGTGGGGTCGATCGCCTCGAGATCCGTGCGCCCCTCGACCACCTCCGAGTAGCGGTCGACCTGGTGGAATTCGACCCTGTCGCCGAGTTCGGCGGCCCGATGGCGGATCGCCGAGAGGATGAGGTGGGCTTTGGCGCGGTGCAGCGGTGCCCGTCTCAGCACCGATCTGGCTTCGATCAGCAGCATCCGCCCTCCGTCGTCGAAGGCGGGGCCGAGTTGGCCGGCGAAGATCCAGCGGGTGCGATCGGTGTAAGTGGTCATCACCCGAAGGCTAACCCGGGCGGGCGACAGAGGCACCCCCTGGACAGCGGTGCCCCGCGGGGCACCCGACCCGCCGTGGCTAGGCTCAACGGATGACGAGCGCCCTGCTGACCGATCGTTACGAGCTCACCATGATCGACGCTGCTTTACAGTCGGGCACGCACGAGACGCCCTGCGTGTTCGAAGCGTTCACGAGGCGGCTCCCGGCCGGGCGTCGGTACGGTGTCGTCGCGGGCACCGGTCGCCTGCTGCACCTCATCGCCGAGTTCAGATTCACGGATGCCGAGCTGTCCTGGTTGGCTCAGGCGCAGGTGGTGAGCTCCCCCACCCTCGACTGGCTGGCGGACTACAGTTTCGGCGGTGACATCTGGGGATACCGCGAGGGCGAGGTGTTCTTCCCCGGCTCCCCGTTGCTGGTCGTCGAGGGCGGTTTCGCCGAGGCCGTGGTGCTCGAGACCCTCATCCTGAGCGTGCTCAACTACGACTCGGCGGTCGCGGGGGCCGCCTCGAGGATGGTGGGTGCGGCGAACGGGCGTCCGCTCGCCGAGATGGGCTCGCGCCGGGCATCCGAAGGGAGCGCGGTCGCCGCAGCACGGGCGGCGTTCATCGCCGGTTTCGGTGCGACGAGCAACCTGGAGGCCGGGCGCACCTGGGGAGTGCCCACCATGGGCACCGCGGCCCATTCGTTCACCCTCCTGCACGAGACCGAGGAGGAGGCGTTCCGCGCGCAGGTCGCCGCTCTCGGCCCCGGCACCACTCTGCTCGTCGACACCTACGACGTCACGGCTGCTGTCGCTCTCGCGGTGGAGGTGGCAGGCATTGGACTCGGTGCGGTGCGCATCGACTCCGGCGACCTTCCAGAACAGGTGGCCGCAGTGAGGCGCCAGCTCGACGACCTCGGCGCGACCTCGACGCGCATCACCGTGACGAACGACCTCGACGAGTACACGATCGCCGCGCTCCGGGCCGCTCCCGTGGACTCATACGGCGTGGGCACGTCGGTCGTGACCGGCTCAGGACACCCCGCCGCGGGCATGGTCTACAAGCTGGTCGCGCGACGGGCGCGGAACGGAGAGTGGGTCTCGGTGGCCAAGAGATCCGCCGCGAAGGCCACCATCGGCGGACGCAAACGCCCGCTGCGCGAGCTCGTCGACGGGGTCGCCGTGTCGGAGACCGTGCTGATCGGAGACGACGAGGTGTTGCCCGAGGGGTCGCGGTCCCTGCTCGAACGGCTCGTCACGGCGGGGGCGGCAGACGCGAGGTTCCTCGGGGCGGCAGGCACCGCGCTCGCACGCACCCACCACGCCGCGGCGATCGCCGAGTTGCCGCCGGAGGCGAGGCGCCTGAGTCGAGGCGAGCCGGTCATCCCGACCCTGCATCGCTGAGAACGGCGAGCCGCTCAGTCCTTCATCGACTCGTAGATCTCCTTGCAGGTGGGGCACACCGGAAACTTCTGCGGGTCCCTGCCGGGCGTCCACACCTTGCCGCAGAGCGCGATGACCGGTTTGCCGCTGAGAGCGGATTTCAGGATCTTCTCCTTCTGCACGTAATGAGAGAAACGCTCGTGATCCCCGTCTTCGACCTGCTCCTCGTTGAGCAGCTTCTCGAGTTCGCGATCGAGCACGTCGGTGCCGCCACCTGTGCCGCGGTCTGGGTCCCTCACGACGATGTCGGAGGCGAGGATCGGTGGAGTCATGCAGAAGATGCTAGTTGCGCTGGGTGAAAGCCAGAAGCTCCGGCCCGCGGCGGGTGAAGGCGCGCGCACCCAGACCGACGCCGATCGCGAGCATCAGCATCCCGATTCCGATCCCCATGACGAGCGAGTAGACCGGGTAGCGCGAACGCTCGGTCAGGCCGAGCACTCCGAGCACGATGGCCGGCGACGACAGCAGGATCGTGAGGAAGAACGCCACGGACTGGATGAGCGACGACGCCCCACCGGTCGCCTGAGGCTGACTGAAAGGGCTGTCCCCCGGGCGCACCGCCGGATAGGGCACGAGGGCCGACAGCAACGACCCGAGACCGAGACCGGTGAGCAGGATGCCGGCGCTCACGCCGATCATCGACGGCAGCACCGACCAGTCGCCGTACAGGCTCGCCGAGATCGGGGCCCCGACCGCGATCAGCGGCACGCCCAGCGCGAGCACCGGCACCATCCGCCCGATCCGGTCGGCGATTCCGGAGGTGTTGGAGCTGACGTGCAGCCAGACGGCGGTGTTGTCCCAGGCCACGTCGTTGTGGACGGACCAGCTCAGGAACAGGCACATCACCGGAAGCGGCAGGAGGGCGAGGTTCTGCCAGTACACCCCGCTCACCAGGAAGGCGATGATCATCAGCACGGGCACGATCGGCACGATGACCAACTGCACCCTGTAGCGAGCGTCGCGCACCCAGTAGGTGAGGCTCCTCGCGGCCACGGCACCGACCTCCGACGACGGCAGTCGATCGAAGAAGCCGAGGCCCTCGTAGCTGCGCTGCGTGCCCTCCCGCTGCGGGGTCACGAGCATGTGGGCGACGAGCGCGCGCCACGCGAACCACAGCAGCCCCGCGAACACCGCGCCGATGAACAGCTTGGTGATCGCGGTCGAGGGGTCGCCCGCTGCGGCGTCGGCGGGCGCAGACCAGGCGGCTCCGAGGGGCGTCCAGGATGCGGCATCCGCGATCCTGGCTAGGGCGGCGAGGCCATCCTCCTGCCAGTCGACGCTCGCGAGGATCGCGATCGCCGGCGAGAGGCACACGATCACGAGAAGGGCCACCAGCCCCGTGGTCTCCCTCGACCTCCGCGTGGCGAGCAGGAACGCGGCGAGCGAGGTCGTCACGCGGGCACCGAGCACGCACGTGACGATGATCACCGCGGCTCCGAGCACCGCCAGGGTGGTGGGCAGACTCCCGCGACTCCACGTCACGACCTGGGCGCAGGCGATCACGATCACCACGATGCTCGGCACCCCGAGCAGAGCGGTGAGCGCCAGCATGCCGGCGAGCGGGGTGGTCGGGATGCCGAACAGGCCGAACCGTCGGGGATCGAGGGTGTCATCGACGCCGAAGGCGAGGGGCACCAGCAGGAACCCCAGCACCACGATCGAGCCGAACACGACGACGATGCTCCTCGCGAGATCGACGTCGACCAGCCGGAGACCCACGAGAGTGATCACGGCGAACCCCGACGCGGTGAGCCCGTAGAGCATGGCGACGACGATGCCCACGATCTGCCAGGGGCTCCTGCGGAACGCGTTGACGGTGAGCCGCAGCTTCAGTCCGAGAAACTGTGCAACCACTCCATACCCTCCGCCGCCTTGCGACCGCCCGCCAGTTCCACGAAACGATCCTCGAGCGTCGCGCCCCGCCGCACCTCGGCCATGGTGCCGCTGGCGAGGATCTCACCGCGCACGACGATGGCGACGGCGTCGCAGACCCGCTGGATGAGATCCATGCTGTGACTGGACATGACCACCGTGCCACCCGCCGCGGTGTACTTCTGCAGGATCTCGATCACGTTCGCCGCCGACACCGGGTCCACCGCTTCGAACGGCTCGTCGAGGATGAGCAGTCGCGGTGAGTGGATCATCGCCGCCGCGAGCGCGATCTTCTTCGTCATGCCCGCCGAGTAGTCGGTCACGAGGCGTCCCAGCGCCTCCTCGAGACCGAACGCCGACGCGAGATCACCCGACCGCGACGTGACCGTGGCGCGATCGAGCCCGCGGAGGGTGCCCGCGTAATAGAGCAACTGGGCCCCGGTGAGCCTGTCGAACAACCGGAGTCGATCGGGCAGAACCCCCATGTTGCGTTTCGCCACCACGGGGTCGCCCCACACATCGGCGCCGTGCACCAGCACCCGACCCGCGTCCGGCCGGAGCAGTCCGGTCACCATCGACAGCGTGGTCGTCTTTCCCGCGCCGTTCGGCCCCACGATCCCGAAGATCGACCCGACGCTCACATCGAGATGGATGTCGTCGACCGCGAGGGTCTCGTCGAACCGCTTGGTGAGGCCTTCGATG
>JBEANR010000183.1:0-13136 GCA_041165365.1 Actinomycetota bacterium
CTCGGTGTATCGGGATGCCGCCGCCCCGTCGTTACCGGGCGACCCGAAGTTGCCCTGGCCGAGCGCCAGCGGGTACCGGAGGTTCCACGGTTGCACCAAGCGCACGAGAGCGTCGTAGATCGACGAGTCGCCGTGCGGATGAAACTGTCCCATCACATCGCCGACGACACGCGCGCTCTTCGAGAAGGACCGATCGGGGCGGTACCCGCCATCCCACATGGCGTAGATGACGCGGCGGTGCACCGGCTTCAGGCCGTCGCGCACCTCGGGGAGGGCGCGACCGACGATGACGCTCATCGCGTAGTCGAGGTACGACCTCTGCATCTCGAGCTGCAGGTCGACCTGCTCCACCTTGTCGTGCGCGAGGTCGATCTCGCGCCCGGCGATCTGCGGGTCCTCGGAGTCTTCCGGGGGTGTCATGTCAGCCATGGTGTCTCTCTGTTACGGCCCTTCGATGAGCGGAGGGAAACCCGCACGGGGTCGCCACCGTCGAAGCGCGAGGAGTGGATCAGATGTCGAGGAACCGCACGTCTTTGGCGTTCTTCTGGATGAAGTTGCGGCGGGACTCGACGTCTTCGCCCATCAGGGTGGAGAAGATCTCATCGGCGGCGAGCGCGTCATCGAGAGTGACCTGCAACAGGGTGCGGGTCTCGGGATTCATCGTGGTCTCCCACAGCTCCTTGTAGTCCATCTCACCCAGACCCTTGTAGCGCTGGATGCCGTTGTCTTTCGGGATGCGCTTGCCCGCGGTGACTCCCGCCTCGAGCAACGCGTCGCGCTCACGATCGGAGTAGACGTATTCGTGGGGGGAATTACTCCACTTGAGTCGGTACAGCGGCGGCTGCGCCAGGTAGACGTAGCCGAGGTCGATCAGCGGCCGCATGTAGCGGAAGAGCAGAGTGAGCAGCAGCGTCGTGATGTGCTGGCCGTCGACATCCGCATCGGCCATCAACACGATCTTGTGGTAGCGGGCCCTCTCCGGACTGAAGTCCTCGCCGATGCCGGCGCCGAACGCCGTGATCATCGCCTGCACCTCGTTGTTGCCCAGTGCCCGGTCGAGCCTGGCCTTCTCCACATTGAGGATCTTGCCCCGCAGGGGGAGGATCGCCTGCGTCTCGGGGTTGCGCCCCTGCACCGCCGAACCGCCCGCCGAGTCACCCTCGACGATGAAGATCTCACTGAGCCCGGGGTCTTTGCTCGAGCAGTCCTTGAGCTTGCCGGGCATCCCGCCGGACTCCAGAAGACCCTTGCGACGCGTCTGCTCGCGGGCTTTACGGGCCGCGAGTCTCGCCTGCGACGCCTGGATGGCTTTACGGATCACGTCACGCGCCTGAGTCGGATTGCGATCGAACCAGTCCCCGAGCTGTTCGCCCGTGATGCGCTGCACGAACGACTTCGCGATCGTGTTGCCGAGCTTGGTCTTGGTCTGACCCTCGAACTGCGGCTCGGCGAGCTTCACCGAGATGACGGCGGTGAGACCCTCGCGGATGTCGTCTCCCGTGAGGTTGTCGTCCTTCTCCTTGATGATCTGCTTCTCACGCGCATACCTGTTGACGAGGGTGGTGAGTGCGGCGCGGAAGCCCTCCTCGTGGGTTCCGCCCTCGTGGGTGTTGATGGTGTTCGCGTAGGTGTGCACGCTCTCCTGGTACGAGCTCGTCCACTGCATGGCCACTTCGACCGAGATCTTGAGGGTCGTGTCTTCGAGATCGAAGGAGATGATCTCCGGATGCACGACCTCGACCTTCTTGGCGGAGTTCAGGTACTCGACGTAGTCGACGAGTCCCTTCTCGTACAGGTAGGTCGCGGACACCGGCTCGCCGGCGTTCTCATCGACCGTCTCCGCGCGATCGTCGGTGAGCACGATCGTCAGGCCCTTGTTGAGGAATGCCATCTGCTGGAAGCGTTGTCTGAGGGTCTCGTAGTCGAACTCGACGGTCTCGAAGGTGTCGGCGCTCGGCCAGAAGGTCACGGTGGTGCCGGTGATGTCCGACGCCTCGTCCTGCGAGAGCGGTGCGTCCGGCACGCCGTGAGCGAAACTCTGCCGCCAGACGTGTCCCTGACGACGCACCTCGACATCGAGCTCTCGCGAGAGCGCGTTGACCACGGAGATGCCCACACCGTGGAGCCCCCCGGAGACGGAATACCCGCCCCCGCCGAACTTGCCGCCCGCGTGCAGAATGGTGAGCACCACCTCGACGGTCGACTTGTTCTCCGATTTGTTGAGGTCGACCGGTATGCCTCGGCCATTGTCGACCACGCGGATGCCGCGGTCGCGGGTCATCGTCACCTCGATGCGGTCGCAGTATCCGGCCATCGCCTCGTCGACCGAGTTGTCGACGACCTCTTGCACGAGGTGATGAAGCCCACGCGGACCCGTCGATCCGATGTACATGCCGGGACGCTTGCGCACCGCCTCGAGACCCTCGAGAACCTGGATCTGGTCGGCGCCGTAGCTGTCGTCCACAGGGATGCGCGGCACCGCGTCGTCGGGCAGGGCTGAGGGGATGACTGACATGTGAAGTTGGGCTCCTGCCGGTAGTTCGAGTGGTCAAAAGGGCGATCGGCATCCGCGGTGGGAGCTTTCCCGATGACCGCTCCAGTCTATCGCGAGAGGGGGTCCCGGCCAGGCGAAACGGCCCCTGTGAGCGACTTTCCGTTGTGCACCGACCAGATTTGCCCAGTCATCCGTAAGTATCGCGCGGACCACGGCCTGGAATTGATCTGGGGCCCCGTTTCCAGGAGGGGGCACCCGGCCCATCGAAGCGGATCGACCGGATACCGGCGTCCGGATACCGTTCTGCGATCCTCGTGGTGATCTGCGACCGCATCAACCGGAGCTGCGTCGCCCAGGCCGTCGAGTCGCAGGAGACAGACAGTGTGCCGTCGTCGATGGCGATCGGTGCCGAGTGTTTCGCGGTCTCGGCGCCGGCGATCTCCTCCCATGCGGCGAGCAGATCGGACTGCGCCAACGGAGACGTCCACCCCATGGTCGCGGTCAGCGACTCGATCACGTCGCCGAGTCCGAGGGCGTCACGCCCGGAACCGAACGCCGCGGATGACCCCGGCTCCCGCTTCGCACGCTTTCTCGCGTCACTCGACCTCGACTGACCATCTCCGAAGACGCGACGGAACCGCTCGAACACCGCGCGCGATTCCGAGGTCTCCGCGACCCCCGCGGTGCTGTCGGTCTGCCCTGATCGCCCGGGTGTCGCCGGATGGGCGCCCGCGTCATCCGTCATGCTCCGGGCCTCACGCGCCCACGATCCGTCCGCTGTCGATGGTCACGGTGTTCGCGGCCAGTTCGTCGGGAACGTCTTCGAGCACCGCGGCGGTGATGAGCACCTGGGCGAAATCGGCCACGGCCCCCGCCAGCCGCGCGCGACGACCGCGATCCAATTCTGCGAACACATCGTCGAGGATCATCACGGGATCACCGAGCGGGGACTCCCGCCGCAGGAGTCCGGCCGACGCGAGCTTGAGGGAGAGCGCGAACGACCAGGATTCGCCGTGGCTGGCGTACCCCCGCGCAGGGAGTCCGTTCAACTCCAGGAAGAGGTCGTCGCGGTGGGGCCCGACCAGGGTGATCGCCCGGTCGAGTTCGGTCGGCCGCATCCGCTCGATCGAAGCTCTGAAAGCTTCGGTCGCGACATCCATCGACACGGGTTCCGAGTGCGGATCGGAGCCAGGGTCGTCGGACCCCGCGGGGTCGGGTTCCGACGACGGCGATTGACCGAGGATACTGAGCCGCCCCGCCAATCGCACCCGATGATCGTCGCCGGCGACATCCCGATAGGCGGCTCGCACCTCCGGCTGCAGATCGGCCACCAGTCGGGATCGCGCGGCGACGATCTCCGAACCGAAGAGCACGAGCCTGTCGTCCCACAGGTCGAGGGTCGAGAGCCGTTCGGCGCGGAGTCCGGACGCCCGTGCCGACTTCAGCAGGGCGTTGCGCTGCTTCACCACCCGCTCGTAGTCGGCGAGCACGCCCGCCATCCGTGGCGTCCGCAGCACGAGCAGCTCGTCGAGGAACCGGCGGCGACCGCCCGGCTCCCCGCGCACGAGTGCGAGATCCTCGGGGGCGAACAAGACGCTGGAGAAGAACCTGGGCAACTCGCGGGTCCTGATCGCCGACCGGTTGACCTGCGCGCGATTGGCACCGGCCCGGTTGAGCTGCACCTCGGCGAGAACACTCCGCGAGTCGTGCTCGAGCCTGGCCCGGATGATGGCCGATTCCATGCCCTGCCTGATCATCGCCTGATCGCTCGACACCCGATGCGAGGTGAGGGTGGAGAGGTATCCGAGCGATTCGACCAGATTCGTCTTACCCTGGCCGTTGCGCCCGACGAACAGATTGGAGCCCGCCACCAGGTCGACGGCGGCGTTCTCGTAGTTGCGGAAGTCGGTGAGTTCGAGTCTGGTGACGATCACCGGCTACTCGGCCTTCTTGACCCCGTGACCGCCGAACTGGTTGCGCAGAGCTGCCACCGCCTTCATCGCCGGGGAGCCGTCCTGCTGCCGGGAGACGAATCGGGCGAAGATCGATGCGCTGATCGTCGGCACGGGCACGGCGTTCGCGAGTGCCTCCTCGATCGTCCAGCGACCCTCGCCGGAGTCGTCGACGTAGCCCTCGATCGCCTCGAACTCGGGATCCTCCTCCAGCGCTTTGACCAGCAGTTCGAGCAGCCACGACCGCACCACGGTGCCGCGCTGCCACGCCTTGAAGGTGCCGGTGACGTCTTTGACGATGTCCTCGCGGGTGTCGAGCAACTCGTAGCCCTCCGCGAAAGCCTGCATGAGGGCGTACTCGATGCCGTTGTGCACCATCTTCGCGTAGTGACCTGCCCCGACCTCCCCCACATGCACGAATCCCTCCTCGCGCGGACCCTCGGGGCGTAACGCGTCGAAGACCGGCATCGCCCGGGCCACGACCTCGGCCGAGCCGCCCACCATCAGTCCGTAGCCGTTCTTCAGCCCCCAGACCCCGCCGGACACCCCGGCATCCATGTAGTCGACGTCTTTCGAAGCGGCGATCGCCGAGTGTGCGAAGTCGTCGGTGAACCTCGAATTGCCGCCGTCTATGATGAGATCACCCGGCGACAGCACCGCGACGAGATCGGTCACCACCTGAGTGGTGATGGCCCCCGCCGGCACCATCACCCAGACGATGCGAGGGGTGGGCAGTGCCTCCGCGAGGTCGGCGAGGCTCGCGACATCCGTCACGTCGGGATTGCGATCGAACCCGGTGACCTGGATGTCGTGCGCACGCAGCCGAGCGCGCATGTTGTTGCCCATCTTGCCGAGGCCGACGAGACCGATATGCATGATCACAGGCCCCTCAGCGCAGCAGGAGGTTCGGCTGCAGTAGGTACCTGTAGTCGTCGGTGCCGGCGGAATCCTTCGAGGACTGGCTCGTGATCAGCACCGGGCCGGGCTTGTTGGGGTTCTCGGTCTTCGTGAACGAGATGCGCACGAACTCGGAGTGCACCGCCCCCAGGCCGTCGAGGAGGAACTGCGGCTTGAGCGACACGACGGTGTCGGAGCCGGTGAGGAACGCGTCGATGGACTCCGACGCCTGCGCCTGTTCCGACCCGATGGCCTCGAGCGTCAGCCCGTCGACGGAGAAGGTGAACCTCAGCGCCGCCTCTCTCTCGAGTACCAGGGCGACCCGGCGAACAGCCTCGATGAGCTCTCCGGTGTTCATCACCGCGTAGTCGTCGACGGTCTCGGGGAACAACCGCTTCACCGGCGGGAAGTTGCCCTTGATGAGGAGGGATGTGACGGTCTTCTTGTCGGCTCTGAACGCGATGAGCTCTCTGTCGCCGCCGCCGGTGATCGAGACCGAGATCGTGCCGGAGTGCCCGAAGGTCTTGCCGATCTCCTGCAGGGTGCGCGCGGGAACCAGCGCTGTGGCGGTGGCCACCCCGGAGTCGGCCGAGTCCCATTCGACGGCGCGGACAGCCACGCGATAACGATCCGTCGCGACGAGACTCAGCGAGTTCTCGGTGATCTCGAGCTGTACTCCGGTGATGACCGGAGTCACATCGTCTCGCGACGCGGCCACCGCCACCTGGGCCACCGCTGCAGCGAAGGCCTCGGCGGGCAGCAGCCCGGTCTGCTCGGCGACGGTCGGGAGTGTCGGATACTCCTCGACGGGCATGCTCAGCAGCGTGAAATGAGCCGAACCGCAGGTGACCGAGATGCGGCCGTCTTCGGTCGACAACATCACCGGCGCATTCGGGAGCCGGCTCGCGATGTCTGCCAGCAGCCGACCGGAGACGAGGATCCTGCCCGATTCCTCGATCTCGGCCGCGATCACCGTCTGTGCCGACACCTCGTAGTCGAACGACGACAGAGTCAGACCATCGTCTGATGCCTCGATCAGTACCCCGCTGAGGATCGGCAGCGTCGTGCGCTGCGGCAGGAGCTTCACGGCAAAGGAGACAGCCTCGCTGAAGACGTCGCGATTGACCTGGAACTTCATGGGGACTCTCCTGGTGCGGACGGGCGACGGCTCCGATGACGGCGCCGTCGCGCACGGGCTCACGCCCGATGGCTCGGGGGTTAATACTGGCACAGGCGTTCTCTCGCGACATGGCCGGTTCCCTGGGGTGTAGAGGTTCTTCCCCTCCCCATTTCTCTCTTCGAAGAACACCATCATTAACCGCGGTGTGAATTGTGAGTAACCGGTGTCGTCGCAATCGGAGGCGGGGAACTACACGGGTGTGAGTTGTGGGGACCCTGTGGGATGGGGGCTGTGCCGAGACATCGATCCGGTGTTGACATCGATGTCGTTTCCACAGCCACATCGAATCGCTGCACAATGCGAGCGGCGATTCTCCACAGAAGTACACAAGTTATCCACACTGTGGATGAAACGCCCCACTTTCGGGGGCACGGCCGCTGCAGGAGGCCACGGCGCGAGGTCGTAGCCCGTCAGAGCCGGTTGTATCGGTGATCCTGCTTGATCTTGTTGGTGAGCTCGGTGACCTGGTTGTAGATGGAGCGGCGTTCCTTCATGAGTTCGCTGATCTTCTTGTTCGCGTACATGACGGTGGTGTGGTCGCGGTTGCCGAACAACTGTCCGATCTTCGGCAGGGAGAGGTTCGTGAGCTCACGGCAGAGGTACATCGCGATCTGCCGTGCGGTCGCAACGGCCTGCGAGCGCGACGACCCGTAGAGATCGTCCACGGTGAGCCGGAAGTGGGCCGCGGTGTGATTGATGATGTCCACGGGCGCGATGACGTTGTCGTCGTCGAGGGTGATGAGGTCTTTGAGCACCGTCTGCACCAACGCGAGGTCGACCGGCATCCGGTTCAAGCTCGAGAACGCGGTGACGCGGATGAGCGTGCCCTCGAGTTCTCGGATGTTCGAGGAGACCTTCGAAGCCATGTACTCGAGGATCTCATCGGGCACCTGCAGGCGTTCGCTCTGCGCTTTCTTACGGAGGATGGCGATGCGGGTCTCGAGATCAGGTGCCTGGACGTCGGTGATGAGTCCCCACTCGAACCTCGAACGCATACGGTCCTCGAACCCGGTGAGGTGCTTCGGCGGGAGGTCGCTGGTGATGACCACCTGCTTGTTGTGGTCGTGCAGGGTGTTGAACGTGTGGAAGAAGGCTTCCTGGGTCGAGTCCTTGCCCTGCAGGAACTGGATGTCGTCGATCAGCAGGATGTCGATGTCGCGATAGCGGGATTGGAAGACCGAGGCCCGGTTGTTGGCGATCGAGTTGATGAAATCGTTCGTGAACTCCTCCGAGCTCACATACCTGACGCGGATGCCGGGGTAGAGGCTTTCGGCGTAGTGACCGATCGCGTGCAGGAGGTGGGTCTTGCCCAAGCCGGAGTCGCCGTAGATGAACAGCGGGTTGTAGGCCTTCGCCGGTGCTTCCGCGACGGCGACCGCCGCCGCGTGGGCGAACCGGTTCGAGCCGCCGATCACGAAGTTGTCGAAGTTGTACTTGGAATTGAGGCGTGAGTCCGAGCGGCTCGAGACGGACTCGATGGGTGTGTTGACCGGCGATGACGTGGGGCTCGACGCCACGGACGTCGGGC
The DNA here is from genome assembly GCA_041165365.1 of Actinomycetota bacterium. Lineage (GTDB taxonomy): Bacteria > Actinomycetota > Actinomycetes > Actinomycetales > Microbacteriaceae > Marisediminicola. The sequence goes on from JBEANR010000183.1 coordinate 8,052, forward strand.
GGGCGGCGTTCTGTCTGTCGTGCTGGTCATGCCAGGAGACCTCGGCCGGGTCATCCGATTCGCTCCAGTCGTGGGAGATCTCGGGGTTCACGACGATCGCGAAATTGGCGACCGAGATGTCATCGCCGAGATCGGCGATCGCTCCGAGGAGCGGCAGTCGGATCCGCTGCTCGAGCATGCCCCTGGTGAGGTCGTTCGGTACCTCGAGGTAGAGCGTGCCCGCCATCACGCCCTTCGGCTCCACGAGACTGAGGAACCCCTGGAGTTGAGGGGTGATGCGGTCGTCGGCACGCAGCGTGGCCAGCACCCTCTGCCAGATCGTCGCGATCTCGTCGGATCCGTCAGCCATGGTGTCCTCCGGATCACGCTCGGTTACTCACAGGGTTATCCACCGCCTGTGCAGACATCCCACCTTAGTTCTCGGGAAGACGCCATCGACAAGTGGAGAAGTGGGGTGTGGAGAGTAGGAAGTTCTGCACAGGCGCGTTTGACGTGTGAGCGGTTTGACCGTATTTTTAGTCAGTTGACTTCTGGCCTCGTGGCCGTCCGTCGCCGTTGTCCGCACCAATCCGCGGACCTGACGGAGATCGCATCTTCATCCGCGTCCTCCGGACGCCGCATCGCATCCCTTGGAGAACCAATGAGCAAGCGCACTTTCCAGCCGAACAATCGCCGCCGTGCCAAGGTGCACGGGTTCCGACTTCGTATGCGCACGCGCGCCGGCCGGGCGATCCTCGGTGCACGCCGTGCCAAGGGTCGCACCAAGCTCTCCGCCTGACGATCCGGTGCTCTCCCGCGCCCAGAGGATCGTGACCGGCGAGGAGTATCGCTCGGTGGTGCGACGGGGGCGCCGCTCGGTGTCGGAGGACGTCGTCGTCTACCGGCTGGACGACCCGGCAGATCGACATCCGCCTCGGTTCGGCTTCATCGTGTCGAAGGCCGTGGGCAATGCCGTGGTGCGCAATCGGGTGCGTCGGCGGCTGAAGGCGGTCGCTTTCGAGGTGGCGCCGGGCCTCTCCGCGGGCAGCGTGGTGGTCATACGTGCTCTGCCAGTGGCAGCGCAGGCTTCCTGGGTTACCCTGAGGGCTGAGATCGCCTCCGCCGTGACCACCTCCCGAGTCGCGAAGACGATGACCGATGTGAACGAAGGTATGGCGCGCGTATGAGAGGAACACTGTCGTTCTTCTGGCATCTGCCGCGGAATATCTGTGTTGTGATCCTGCGGGTTTATCGCGCAGTGATCTCGCCGCTTTACGGTGATGTCTGTCGCTACTATCCATCGTGTTCCGCCTACGCCCTCGAGGCCATCCAGCAACGGGGAGTCGTCATCGGAGTCGGCTTCGGGATTCGGCGCCTCGCACGGTGTCATCCGTGGGCCGCCGGCGGAGTGGATGACGTGCCGGTGACGCATCGGCGCCCGACCACCCCTTTCGGCTTCGTTCCTCCGAGTTCGGCGCAGGTGCATCCTTCGTGGTCCGGGTCGGATCACGCGCCCCACACGGTTTCACACCACTCCCTTGCAGCTTTCGATCTCGGAAAGGTCTGATCCATGGATCCGATCGGCGTCATCCTCTGGCCCATCAAGTGGGCGATCGAGGCCATCCTCGTGGCCTTCCACAGCCTGCTCTCGCTGGTCGGATTGGATCCGGACGCCGGTCTCACCTGGGTGCTCTCCATCGTCGGCCTCGTGCTCGTCGTGCGTGCCGCATTGATACCGATCTTCGTCAGACAGATCAAGAGTCAACGCCGGATGCTCGAAGTCGCGCCGCACTTGAAGAAGATCCAGGACAAGTACAAGGGCAAGAAAGACCAGTTCTCGCGGGAGGCTATGCAACGCGAGACGATGGCCTTGTACAAGAAGACAGGCACGAACCCGCTCAGTTCCTGCCTTCCGCTGCTTCTGCAGATGCCCATCTTCTTCGGGTTGTTCTCCGTTCTGAGTGATGCTCAGAATCAGTCGGATCAGAAGGTGGCAGGCGTCGGGCTGCTCAACGAGGATCTGTCGTCATCCTTCGGCGAGGCTTCGCTGTTCGACGTGGCTCCTCTTCATCTCGCCATCAGCACGGCAGACGGCAATGTCGCGGTCATCATCATCGCCTCGATCATGGTCGTGCTGATGACGGCATCGCAGTTCATCACGCAGTTGCAGATCATGTCGAAGAACCAGTCTCCCGAGATGCGCGAGTCGCCGATGTTCAAGCAGCAGCGCATCCTGCTCTACATCCTTCCGCTGGTCTTCGCGTTCTCCGGGTTCACCTTCCCCCTGGGGGTGATGTTCTACTGGCTCGTCTCGAACTTCTGGACCATGGTTCAGCAATTCCTGGTGATCAGGAATATGCCGACACCGGGCAGCGAAGCCGCTCTCGCCCGTGAGAACCGGATCGCCAGACGGAATCGACGGCGCGGCATCACGATCATCGAAGACGCGCCCGCAGATGGTGGCGTACCCGCGCGCACTGTGAAGTCGACACAGCGTCAGCAGCCCGTCGGCAAGGCACGAGCCAAGAAGAAGCCCGCGAGCAGCTGACCTCGGCGTCCGACGCCACGATCTCGCTCACCACTCTCCCACGCCAGAAAGTACATCGTCATGAGTGACACCACCACACCGAGCCCGAATGACATCGAGACATCGCGGGTCGTTGTTCCGCCGACCGCGCCGGCCGTGGCACGCAGCTCTGAGGATCGCACCGCTGCGCAGCTTGAAGAAGAGGGTGATGTCGCGGCCGATTACATCGAAGAGCTGCTCGACATCACTGATCTCGACGGCGACATCGACATCGACGCGAGAGGTGGTCGCGCTTACGTCTCGGTGAACTCCAGTGAGGAGAGCAACCTCCGTGTTTTGGCCAAGCCCGACACCGTCAATGCCTTGCAGGAGTTGACACGGTTGGCGGTGCAAGCCAAGACAGGATCGTTCTCGCGGCTCATCCTCGATGTGGGCGGCTCGAGAGAAACCCGGGCTGCCGAGCTCGGGGTTCTCGTGGACCGCGCCATTGAGAGGATTGAGCAGGGTGCAACATCAGCGGATCTGCCGCCGATGTCGTCGTACGAGAGGAAGCTGGTGCACGACATCGTCGCCGATCGCCAGTTCCTGTCTCAATCGGAGGGCGAGGGTGCTGGTCGGCACACCGTCATCACCCGCTCATAGTTTCACGTGAAACATCGGAGTCTCTCGCAGTCGGTTCGTCTGGAGAACGGGCGCCGATGAGCGCGACAGAGGTTGAACCTGAAGCAACTGCCGCGCTGTTCGGGCAGCAGATCGAGGTGGCTAGGGCTTTTACCGCCGACCTTGCACTCCGAGGCGAAGCGCTCGGGCTGATCGGGCCCCTCGAGGCGGCGCGAATCTGGACCCGCCATGTGGTCAATTCCGTACTGCTCGCGCCGTTGCTTCGTGAGGGCGCAACTGTCGCCGATGTCGGGTCCGGGGCGGGTCTTCCGGGTTTGGTGCTGGCGATCGCCCGTCCTGACGTGTCCTTCACCCTCATCGAGCCGATGGAGCGGCGCGTGGAATGGCTGAACGATCAGACCAGGTCGCTGGGGTTGTCGAATGTCATCGTCACCCGAGCCCGAGCGCAAGATTGCGCGCTGAGCGTGTCGGTTGATCAGGTCACCGCGCGAGCTGTCAGCGCGCTGACGTCTTTGCTGCCGGTCTGCGTTCCGCTCGTGGTGCCTGGCGGGGAGCTCGTGTTGATGAAGGGCGCCGGCGTGACCCGCGAGATCGAGGCGGCTGCGAAGACGATTCGCCGCCTTCGGTTGCACGACGTCCGGGTCGAGACGTTGGGTGAGGGCATCGTCGATGATCCGACCCGGGTATTCCGGGCTCGCGTCGACCGAGGACCGGCGCGCTGACTATCGGGTGCTCTGAGCACTCGGCGTGCTGACCTCCTGGTGCATTCACTATCAGGTGCACTGCGAACCGAGCGTATTGAGGAGCTGCTCGGATCCGGTCGGCCCCTGTAGTCGTTCAGCGCCCGGAGTCGGTCGCCTCACGCTGGGAGCGCAGGGTCAGATGCGGCAGGACGCCGCAGGTGTCGATGCTTTTGTCGAGTGTGTACGGCCGTGTTGCTGAGGATCGTCGGTGATCATCTGCGTGCGGTCCATTCGAGCCCTGTCGCGGCGTCCGGGGTCGTCGAGGGGACGAGGCGGACGTGGGCAGCGGCCCGGCAGGGCGGGGCGGCAGGGCGGCTCAGGGCGGGGCGGGGCGGGCGGCGCGGCAACGGGGGCGAGGAGTCAGGCGCGGGCGGAGTCGGTGGCTAGCGTGATGTGGAGCATCGGAACATGCGGTGGTGGCAGCGCCAGCGCCAGCGGGCGGTACCGTCATGGGTTTGCATGAGTTGACGGATAGCGCCGACGGTGCGGACCTCACAGCCTGCGCGGGTGTAGTGCGGGCGAGTAGAGCCCCTGAGGCGGCAGGAGGTCGCCGTTGGAGGGACACACCATGAGAAGCACCCCCACCGCGACCCGTCGGTGTGCGTACATGGACTGAGTGAGGTGCGCTCTGCTCGAGCGCGTGCCCCTGGCGAGGTATTGCACGGGGGATCTGGCCCACGTTTCACCGAGGTTGATCAGTCGATTGGGTCTGCGGAGAGACGGTTGTTATCTCGGCCCGGGGAACCGCCGGGGTTGACGACCGGATAGACAGGCTCGGTTCGTGTGCGGCCCTGCATAGTCGGTGGTTAGGTCACGCTACACGCCGATGGTGACGTGGGCGTGGGATCCGCTGAGTGATGTGTTGCTAGGACGGTCAAGCTCACGCGACCGCTCGCACGAGAACGAGTGCGGTGATTGGCGCCCAATGTGTGGACCGAGCGCGTCACGCATCTGATGTCGTCGACACGCCACAAGAATGTTTCACGTGAAACATCGAGCGTTCTTCGCCGCGCCTCCGTACCGTGGATTCTGTCCAAGCTAACTACTGGGGCATGTGGTGATGGGCGGCGTCTCACCAATGGGGGGTGCCCCATCGCTGTCTTCGACTGGTGTGCGCCTTCCCTCGATCTCCATCCGTGCAGCGTTGCCAGCGGGGGGCTGTCCGATTGTTCGTGGACGGGCCTTCATCAGAACGGGCCAGCATCATACGAACGC
>JBEANR010000184.1:0-41977 GCA_041165365.1 Actinomycetota bacterium
CCGACCACCGACAGGCGATGCTGCAGGCTGACGCTGACGTTGCCGCCGAGCTCGAAGTCGGACGGCATCGTCTCCTGGCTGTCGGTCCAGACGCCGTTCGCGCCGAGGTAGAACCCCGGAACGATTGCGGCCGAGGCCGTGGTAGCGAGGAACGCCGCGCCGAGCAGCAGCCCGGCAACGATTGATGCGTGACGCATGGGACCTCCCTGATTGAGTTGTTGCGATTGGGACTGCACTACGGCGTCGCGGCGGCCTTCGCGGACCGCTCGTCACTGATCTCTTTCCACACCGACTTCGCGTTGACGAAGTACACCTTGACGAACGCCGCCACCATGCCGGTCAGCAGCGATCCACCCACCACCCATCCCACCAGCAGGACGATCAGCGGGTTGATGAGTTTCTTGTAGCGGCCATAGAAGGGACCGATGACACGGGCCACCGACTGCGGTTTCTGGAGCAGTCCGATCAGCAGCTTCCAGAGCTGCATCATCAGCGCCACTGATGCCACCGAGAGCCCGGTGACGATCTTGGCCGACATGTCCGGGCTGAGGGACGGGAGGAACTTGTCGAGCCAGTGGGTGGCCTGCTTGGCGACGAAGGCCGCCGCGGCCGTCGTGTCGATCGGCATCGGAGCCTTCGCCAGCGTTTCCGAGTCGGGCAGGATCGCAACCAGGTGCGCCGAGTCGGCGTGGCTGAAGCCCGGCCAGGCCGAGGTGTCAGGCTGAGCGAACGCGAAAGCGACAGCGACCGCGAGCGGCGTCAGCACAGCGAGCGGGATGAAGAATCGCTTCATGGTGTCCTCCCTGGACGTGATCGTTCAGCCCCATCCTTGGGGCGGTTATTCTTCGTCGTCTTTCAGCTTCGATTCGATGCGTCGGATCTTGGCCTCGAGCGCCGCGTGAACCCGATCCGCGTCGACTCTCATCTGATCGACCTCGGCCTTCGTGTACATCCCGTTCACGGTGCTCTGCACCTGAGCGAGCCCGGTTTTTAGATCCTTGTACCCGCCGACCAGGACGACGAGGACGGTGATCCCCCAGACGAGCTGGGCCCAACTCAGCGTGATTCGTCCCGCATCGTTCGCCCTCATCGACGATCCCTCCCTGGTCGGTGTTCCGTCGCTGTTCATGCCGCCCTCGCGAACACATGGTGCCCGATACGGGCCAGCTCCACGGTGCGACCGGCGTCTATCTCGATCTTCCCGAACCATTTCGCGGTTCCGCTCCGACCCCACAGCGCCTCGACCACGTAGTGGCTCGCGCCCTTCGTCGGGTCGATCGTCAGGCTGGCCTCGACCAGGTCGGCCACCGCATCTGCCCGCGACCACGCGACCGGCTCGAGCTCGTGCGCCTTCAGCATCGACGCACGGTTCGGGTCGTTCGCGTTGAAGCATGAGAACTGCCAAGGCTGGAGGATGACCTCGGGCAGTGTCATGCTGCGGTCTTTCGAGCGGTTCATCGCGACCCAGGCGACGCCGAGCATGCCGCGGGCATCGAGATCGCCGCCGGCGTCACGCTCGCCGCGCGCCTCGCCCCAGAGCAGGAGACGCAGCAGGATCTGCGCGCCCTGGTCCTCGAGGAGCTTCTCCGGATCGGGATGGATCACTGCTCGCCCGAGGGGCTGGCGACGACCGTCGGCCGGCCGAACGGGTAGAGCGCCACGCTGCGCGCCCAGACCTGCTTGGCGTCAGCGTTGAACGTGACCTTCCATTTGATGTACGACGCGCCCCACGACTTGCCGTTCGACTGCAGTCGGTCGGTGTAGATCCCGATCGTCAGCCCCGAGTGCGCCACCTCCCACGGGAACACCGAGACCTGCCAGGGCAAGCGCATGCTCGATGTCGTGTTTCTTCCGGACACGCACGCTCGCAGTCGGCCGCCTGCTCCCGCGCCGCAGACCAACGTGTCGACGGTGACGACCAGCGTGTCGAACGTGACAAAGCTCGGACTGGACGACCCGTACAGCGTGATCGTGTTCGCGTTCGCGGTTCCGACCGAGTCGCGGACCGTGATCGTGAGCTCGGTCATTCCGATCGTGCAGATCGCGTTCGAGATCAGGCTGCTCGCACCGGTCGATCCCGCCGTCGCCGAGACGGCATTCCGTGGCGCGCCCCAGAACTGGTTGTTCGAGTCATATCCCCACTGCTGGACCTGGAACGGATCCCCACCGAGTTCGACGAACCCGTCAGCAATGGCCGGGCCGGCCAGCGCCGCGAGGGTTGCAATCATGAAGGCGAACCGCATCTGAACCTCCCTGTTCGTGCCTGAGCTTTAGATGACCGGTGTCGTTGCGATGATCTGGTCTGGGTCGGAGTAGCCGATCTTCCCGCCCGCGTTTTTGAAGCGGATGTCGTAGTCGTAAGTCTCGGTCGTGAGCGCGCCCGGCCGCATGAGCGCCGGCAGCCCCTGCACGCGCGCCAGTCCTTGCGCGCCGGCCGAGAGATCGCAGACGACGCCGTCCCAGAATCCGGTCGAGATGTTCGAGCCACTACCGATCGCCGGCCGATTGATCGTAAACGTGCTGCCGCCGACGACGATGATCTCGGTGCCGGGCGCGAAGTGAGTGCCCGCTGCGGTGAAGATCCGCATCCCCTCGACGATGCCAGTCATGTTCGGCGGCGTGACGACCGTGTCGCCCTGCGTGATCGTGACGATAGTCTTCGCGATCGTTCCGCCCACGACCGACGTCACACGATCAGACGAGGCCCTCCCCTTGGCGAACACCCGCACGTTGCCAGCTGTGAGATCCACGGCCTTCCCGTCCTGGTCCACGACCGGGAACTCGAGCGTCAGCAGCGTATCGCCGATGACTACCTGCAGGGCCGGTTCGTTGTCGCTCATTGTGGAATCACCACCTTCCGTTGTTTCGTGCCACCGATTGGACGGGTGAGTCGTGACCCGACCGCGAGGCCGGGCGCACCGAGTGGTGTCACGACGATCTCGGCCTGGTCGCGGAACACACGTACCGCCGAGTCGACTGCAGGCACGCCGTACACCTCGACGAAGATCTCGCCGTGCTTCGCATTGGCGACGCCGCCTCCGCTCTTCGCTTCATAGAAAAACTCGGGCGTCAGGTTCGCGATCGAGCTCAGCGCCGCCCATGTCCACGGCGCACCGTTGGGTTGCACATAGGACGGAGTCGACGACGCCTCGGCTGTCAGGTCGAGCTTGTACGCCTCGATGCCCTCGGCCAGGAACAGCAGGTAGTAATTTGTCGCGGGATCAATCGGCATCGTCGCCTCAGTCCCGCCCACGCTGTACCGGAAAACGGTGCCGTAGAACTGCTCCCACACGGCCGAGAAGTGAACGCGGCCGACCGCCTTGAACAGCACGTACTGGATTGTGCCGAGGTCGGGCGACGAGATCAGAGAGACCGCCTTGACGTCGTCGAATGTCCATGTCCCATGCGAGCCGACGCTCTTAGTCTCGGTCGCGCCGGTCACGACGTCCTGGTCGCCGAGGTTTGCCGGGTTCGCCGACCGCAGGACGAATGTGTTCAGCGTCACGACCGCAGGCACATGCGGTGCCGCCGAGTTCGCGCCGTCCGGTGGCGGTTCCATCTCGACGCCGACGATCGCCGACGTGCCGAGTGTGGTCCCGTTCTGGTTGCCGCCGCCGGGCGCCTGGCAGGAGACCGTCGCGATCGCGCCTAGCGTGATGAGAGTGTTCACCGCCGCCGCGATCACGGTCGCCGCGACCGTTTCGATCGAGCCCAGCGTATGACCGTGGATCTGAATCTCCATCTCGAACACGCGGATCTCGCCGGCGGCGTTCGGGTCGGTCATCGGCGCGTCGCCGTTCCAGCCGAACTTCTGCGCATTGATCTTCGCTGGCGTCCACGGCTGCGAGTCGGCCGGGTCGGTCGTGAAGTCGAAGTCGAACGTCGCCGTCGAGCCGAGAGTCGCCGGCGTGCCGCGGTTGGTGCCGTTGATTCTCGGCTGGATCGTGTACGTGAACGACGGGCTATAGACGATCCGCGCGGCCTTCAGCCGAACCCGGACGAAGTCGATCACGAGATCGGACGGACAGGCATCAATGGTCCAGTCCTCGCGCACGTAGCCGGCGTCGGGATCGACCCCGTCGCCGTACCAGTCCATGCCGCCATAGGTGGCGAGCGAGTTGTCCTTGAGGCCCGCCGCCGTAGCGTTCACCTGCGAGCCACCGCAGAGTGTGCAGGTGGACGCGGCGACCTGGCCCGATGCGGCGCGGAGCGTTCTGAGAAGGACGGACATCGCCTTAGGGGACCAGCTTGAAGATCCCGGCGCTCGGCCAGGAGTGCAGGTAGGTGCCACCGGTGGTCGTGATGGGGAACCCGCCAGTGTCGTCGAAGCAGATCACCGGCGAGTCGGCGTCGTTCGTCTTCGGCAGCCACAGCACGATCGAGCCGATCTGGGTCGCGCCCAGGTTGAGGCCGGCCCACGAGACGTCGTCGGCATCGAAGTAGACGAGGTCGTTCGTGGTGTCGCGCGTGACCGCCTTCGACGCGAGCGCCACGCGGCCGGCGCCGGCGTAGCCCGCGACGTAGCCGGTCCCCGAGACCTCGCTCGCCACGATGTCGGAGACGAAAGCGTGGTCGATGTTGAACGAGTAGGCGGTGCTGAGCAGGATCGCCTTCACGGCGGTCCCGCCCGCGCTCATGTCGCCGACGTTGCCCTTCAGCAGCTGCTCCAGGAACTTGTGATAGACCTTCGCCGCCACGTTCGACCTCCTACGTTAGACCGTCCCGAGGGCCGGCCACTTCTGCGAAAGGGTGATCGCCACGACCGCCGCGCCGCCCGTGGACCATTGTTCGATGCCCGCACCTGAGAATCGCTGGGCGTAGATGTCCTGAGTCAGACCGACGCCACGCTCGTCCGTCCATGCGACGATCCCGCCACCGTCACCAACCGGGAACACGACCGGGCCGTACCGCGAGTTCGCGCCGGTTCCGACGATCACGCCATCGGCGGCGAACAGGAGCGCACCGGTCGACGTCAGGCGCTGGGCCCTGATGTTCGTCTCGCCGTCACTCTTGCACGCGACCAGGAAGCCGCCGAGCCCGTCGAGGCAGATCGAGAACGAGTCCTCGTCCGCCGTCGCGCCGGCCGGAGCTTCGGCCTTCATGAGATTGACGCCGCCCGAGGCCCACGGCAGCGACCCGGCTCCGGTCACGAGCGCGCCATAGATGCGGACCGTCCCGCTGCGTTCGTCGATCCAGGCCATGAAGGCGTTGCCGGATCCGTCCGATACGATCCGCGCATGCTGGACTGGAGATCCGGGACTCGCGACGACCGTGCCGCCCGCCGTGAATCCGCCGGCGATCGAGCCGCCCGCGACGATCCTCGAGACGAAGACGTTGTTGCTTGCCTGACGGTTCCAGGCGAAGAACGCGCCGCCCGTTCCGTCCGGGCAGATGTCGGGCCATTTGATCGGCTGCCCCGCGGTGTTCAGCTGCACGCCGTTCACGGTCCACAACTGGGCGCCCGCTGACGTTAGTCGCTGAACGAAGAGGTCGTAGTTCGGGGTCGCAGTGCGCGCGTCGCCCCAGCACGCGATCACGCCGCCCTGGCCATCCGGGCAGATGCGCGGGAAGATCTGCGCGTTCGCGGTGGCGGCCAGCCGAACACCATTCGCGGGCCAGGCGGGGTCGACGACGCCGCTCGAGAGCACGTGCATCACGAAGACGTTGTAGCTGCCGTTCCTGGTGTCGCGCCAGGCCACGAAGCAGCCGCCCGCAGCGTCCGAGCAGAGCGCGATCTGGTTCGCGACCCCGCTCGCTGCCTCCCCCGCCACCACGCCGGCCGCGGTCCACAGCTTCGTCCCGGCTGCGTTGAGCTTCTGAACGCGCACCGACCGCGTGCCCTCGATCCAGGCGTGGATCGAGCTGCCGTCGCCGTCGACGGCGATCTTCGTCCGCTCCCAGTCCTGGAACGGCTGGGTTGGCGTCCCGGTCGTGATCCGGACCCCGTTCGCGGTCCACGGTAGGGACCCGTCGAGGGCCAGGCGGGCGCCATAGATCCCGACCGCCCCGGTCCGGGTGTCGTACCAGTTCAGGAAGGCCGTCCCGGTGGGGACCGCGCCCGAGGCGGGACCGTCCGGGGTCGAGGCTGCGGCCCCGGTGAAGACCTGCGGGACCTCGACGAGGACGGCCTCCTGGTGCCACTGGGCGGGCCCGGCGTGCTGCCTGACCTCGACCACGTACCACAGCCGCCCCGCCCAGCCTGAGCCGCCGTAGCGCGGGAAGGGGCGGATAGACGAGAGGTCGCCGGTCTCGAGGATCCGGCCGTTCTGGAGGTCAGGCAGGCGGTGGGTCCGGACCTTGAGCCGGAGCAGCGGCTCCGAGCGGAAGGCGAATATGACGTCCCGCAGGTTCGCCGCGATCCTGGTCCCGCGGATGTAGTCGCCGTCGATCCAGAACGGATGCTTGAGCCCATAGCGGTCGCGGCTCGTGGCGCAGGCGGTCTCGCGGCTCCCGCGGCGGACGTCGGCGTCGTACCGCAGAACGCCGGTGTCGTCGACTCCGCCCATGTAGCCGAGCGTCGCGCCGGCCGAGCGGGCGAGGTTTGCCCCCGACAGCCAGAGCAGGTCGACCGCCGCCGAGACGCCGATCGCGAACCATTCATCGACGATCTGGAAGTTTCCGGTGATCCGGACGTTCGTCGAGCTGTCGACGTTGAAGTTGAACCCGAGGGTCGTTGCGATCGAGCGGGCAATGTTCGACCCGCTAGCCCATTTCAGGGTGATCGGCGTCTTCGTCTGGATCATGACCTTCGCATAGCTGACCGCGTAGTCGCCGACGTAGCTGGCCGCGCCGGTGCGGTCGGCGGCGTGTGAGAACCCGAGCGCGGCCGCGGCGCTGACGGCGGCGTTCGCGCCGGAGAGCCACAGAAGCTGCGCGGTCCCCGACGAGCGCCCGATGGTGAGCGTCCCGGACGACTGCGTGCACGTCCAGTTCGAGGACTGAGAGTTCAGCGCGAGCGCGACCGCCTTCGCCAGGTGCGCCACCGTGCGGTAGTAGCCGGGCGGGATCGAGCACTTTTTCACCTGACCGTCCGAGAAGTCGATCGCGTCGTTGAAGCCCTCGACGATGTACCCGCCCAGGGCGACCTTGTAGTCGGGCGTCGGGCTCGGCGTCGCTTGCATGGCCTGCTGGAGCAGCACGACGAGCTCGGGAATCGTGTATGCCCCGGGGGCGATCGCCGCCGCCTTGAGGCTGCCGGCGACGTCGAAGTCGAGGCGGTCGTTGTGTGAGGCGACGACCCATCCGCCATAGGACACGTTCCACGTGCAACCGGGCACGGCCGCTGCCGTGAGCGCCGTCCTCACCTGGGCCATCGTGCCGGCCGGGTCATAGGTGCCGGGCGCGATCGTCGCCACGTAGAACAAGCCCGAGCGGTTGATGTCGATCCGATCGTTGATCGCCGACTCGAACTTCAGGAGCTGGTCGCGCGGCTGTCCGAACCCGCCCTCGCTGACGTCGGGCCCGAGGAAGCACTGGTGACGGTGACGGCTCCTGAAGTGGTCGAAGGCGTACCGCACGCCGACCTGGTTGATCAGCTGCGTGTCGCTCTCATATTCCCACTCGAGCCCGTTCTCGAGGATGTCCTCGGCCACTAGGCGGCGCGGGAAGTTCGCGAGCTGCGGCCGCGGATTCCACGGGATGAAATGCCACTTATCCGTGAACCGGTCGAGCCGGATCATCGCCGGAGTCTGCTCGCCGATCGCCTCGAGCACCTGGCGCGCCTCGATCTCGGAGCCGACATGGCAGCCGAGCGTGACCTGATTCCCCTCGATCTGCGTCGCCTGCGACCTCGCGCGAATGAACGAGCCGAAGGTCGCGACGCCGACCTCGATCTGGGCCGGACTCTGGTTGCAGTAGTTCTCGAGGAAGTGCCGCGCGATGTCCGGCGCGACCTCGATCACCTCGTCGACGACGTCGGTATAGGCGCCAGTCGAGTCGGGGCGGCCCATCACGTTCGCGTAGAACTGGCCCTGCACCTCGTACACCGCCGGCGAGAACACTGAATCGCGGCTCGCGAAGTAGACGGTGTCCTTCTTCTTCTTCCGGTAGGTCTCGTTCCTTCCGCCGGCGCCGTAGGACTTCACCGGACGCAGGAATGCCGGAGGCGTGACCAGCGCCTGTGACGGCCGATAGCGCGCGACCAGTCGGCAGAAGAAGACGTGGGCGAACTGATTCGCCGCCGAGGTGATCGCGATGTTCACGTCGCCGGCGGCGAAGTTCCAGTCGCGCGTGACGCGGCCGCTGCTCGTGGGAATCGGCGGATCCGCCGGCGCGAGCGGGATCGCCACGCGCTCGACGACCGGCCGCATAGGTTCGACGATGCCCGTGTGCGCGGTGAGGAGCGTGTAGCCCGGGAAGTTCCCGACATTGTCGGGCCGGTTGTAGCGGACGCCGACCTCGGTCGACGTGTTCTTGGTACGGTAGCCAATCACGAGATCGCACCCGAGCAGCTCGCCCTGTTGGCCAACGTTCGCAGGGATCAGCGACAGCCGCTGGTGCGTGCCGGTGTCCTCGAGTGAGGCGTAGTTCGTCTCGTCGAGATCGAGAGCGCCGCGGGGCTTCAGCGCCGTGTTCGGGAACGAGCCGTCGATGCGGACCTCGCTGAACGGGACGCCCACCCAAGCAATATGACGATTGTCCTTCAGGTAGAACCCCGACTTGTCCGACAAGAGATCAGCGTAGGGCACCTCGAGGCGCGCGAGCGTTTCGTCCGCGATCGTCTGCGGGTATCCGTCGTCGGCCGTGCCGGCGTTGCCGATCTGCAGCAGCGCGTGATCGGCAAGCAGGATCTTCGCGTCTGCACCGCCCACGCCGCTGTCGATCAGGATCCCCGGAATGGACAGCGCGCCGTCGCCGCAGTCCTCCTGCTGCGTCTTGTTGTAGAGCGTGCCCGAAAGGCTGTAGGCCCCGGTCCACGGCTGCCGCATGCCGTCGTTCCTGAACTCGCCATAGACCAGCGGGCGCGGCAGACCGAGCGACGACGCCGGCGCGTTCGGGTGCGAGGTCTGCGTGATGCGGTTCGGTGGCACCTGGCGGTTCCAGCGGCGCTGTGCGCAGAAGAAGGTCACGCGGTGCGAGTCGGAGGCACCGGCCACGCGGCCGATCACGCCAGAGAACACCGGCAGCGCGTCCGCGAAGCTGGTCAGGCCTTCGACCCAGAGCCAGACCTGCACAGTGGCGCCCTCGAACAAGTACGAGCGCATGAGGTCCGACAGAGTCCCGGTTGCCTGCGCGTTTAGGCGGTCGTCTTCGCACGTGAAGTCGAAGGTCACCGGGGCCGGGCCTGGGTCGAGGATCTCGCCCGGCGAGTCGATCGGCGACGTGCGCGCGATCATCGGCTGCCAGATCACGGAGTCGGGCGTGCGCACCGGCCGCGTCGCGAAGTTCAGCGTCAGCGCGCCAGGGACCGCGAGCGTGACCCGCACGAGCGTCGAGGGCTCGTTCGACAGCGGGTTCCAGAGCGCCAGGAAGGCCGCGGTCGCCGGGGTCGCAATGCTCATTAGACGAGCTGCTCCATCTCGAGGTCGAAGTCCCAGTAGTCGACGCCGTCGTGAGCGGCATGGCCCGCCGTCGGCGCCGACAGGTCGCGCATGATCACGTGCCGCGCGACGCCAACCGGATCAACGTAGACGAACGGCTTCCCGTTCAGGCCGATCGACTCGACCGCGACCCTGAAATCGTCGGGCGCCGTCTCGTATATGTTCCTGAACCGCAGCCGCGCCTGGTCGACGTAGTGGACGACGGGGCGCCCGCTCTCGCTCTTGTTCACGATCGCGGACGGGACCGCCTGCCGGCTCGAGCCCGGCGAGTAGAGCCCGTGCTCGAACTCCAGGAACTTGCCAAGGAAGATCTTCCCGACGTACCACGCGGTACCGGTTGCGACCTGGAGTCGCCAGTAGCGGCGCGAGTAGATCGCCGGCAACCGGTAGAACCGGTCGCGCGTGCCGATCCAGCCGGCGCTGTCGAACTGCGTCCCATGGCTGTACCAGAGCGAATTGTCGGGGCTCGACCAGATCGTGATCACCGGGAAGTTGCTGCCGCTGTCGAGGAACACGTTGCACATGGCGAAGGCCTCGATGTCGCGCGCCGCACCGAGGTCGATGTCGTAGGTCCCGTTCGATCCCGGGAGCTTCGTCACCGCGTGCCGCGAGTGATGCAGCGCCGCCGAGAGCTGGTAGCCGGCGACGGCCGTCAACGGACCGTAGCCTCCCGGAGGGCTCGCGCCCGAGAAGTTCGCGGCGCCGAGCGCGGGGTCGGCGAAATCCGAGTACAGGAACTTCGTGGTCCGGAGAGCGCTCACGCGATGCCCGCTTCTGCGACCCGGAACTCGGCCGCGTTGATCGCCCCGGACGGCGAGCGCATCAGATCGAGGAACGACTTCGCGTCGATCGTGCTGATGGTCGTGTTGTAGGTGTTCCCTTCGCCGCGACGGCTGCGGAAGATGCCGCCCGCACCAGGGTCGAGTGCCGGCGTGATCGGTGCGAACGGGATCGCGGATCCCCCGCTCGCGATGTTCAGCCCGAGCTTCAGCAGCTGACTGAATACCTGCGCGGCCGCGATGCGCGCGAGCTCGCGGATGATCTCGTCGACCAGCGCGCGGAAGATCGCCGTCATGGCCTGGCGCAGGTTCATCGCGCCCGAGATCAGCCCGTGGAACGCCTGCTGGAATCCGTTCTGCAGTCCGTCGAAGACGGCGCGGATCCCGGCGTCGACGATCGACGCGCTGCTCGTGATCTGGTCAGTGAACTCGCGCCAGCCCTGCAGCATGAGTTCCATTTCACCGAGCACCGCCTCGCGCGTCTCGGCCAGGTCGTCGGCGACCACTTTGCCCCGATCGCGCAGGATCGTCCGCGGCTGCTGCGCGGCGGCCTCGCGGGCGGCGTCGATCACGTTGCCCTCGGCCATGCGAGCGAACCGTGCGCGCTGCTCGGCGATCTGCCGCGCCTGCTCGCCGCCCATGAGCTGCTCGAGCGTCGCGTGTGGGCCCTGCTCGGCGGTCCCGGCCTGGTTGAGCTGCTGGCCGGCGAGAGCGCCTGCGCCTCGGAACGCACCGCCGCCGAACGCGCTCAGAGGCGCGCCCTTGGACAGCCGCCGGGCGGCTTCGGTCATGTCGTTGATGCCCTTCAGCACCTCAGCCACGGCGGGCGCCACCGCCGAGCCGATGCTTCTCCATGCGCCGGTCCAGTTGCGCGCGAGGCGGTCCAGTTCGTCGTCGAGCTCGCGCAGCGCCGGAGCCGTCTCGCTCGTGATCAGCGCGCCCGACTGCCGAAGCGCCGCGTCCATCTGCGGGAACGCCGACGCGATGTCCTCGATGTCGGCGATCACCTCGGCGCCGCCACGCCCGAGCAGCTCGAACGCGACCTTCGTCTTCAGCGCCTGGTCGCTTGAGCTTGCGAAGATCCGGCCCAGTTGCAGGAAGGCCGCGCCCGCGTCGCGCGTGGTGATCCCGAGCTGGCGGAGCAGTGGGTTCTGGTCGGCGATCGCGCGGTTGAGGAACGTCAGGGCGGTCGTCAGCGACTCGGCGTTCCCGCCCGACTCCGCGATGACCGCGCGCATCACCTGCAGCGTCTCGCTCGCGACGCGGGTCCGGCGGGAGATCCGGTCGAGCTGCTCGTTCAGGTCCGACGCCTGGCGGGCCGCCGTAAACACCGCCGCGCCCATCCCGAGCACCGCCGTCCCGACTGCCGCCTCGATCGGGATGAACCGCGTGAAGCCGGACAGGTTGCCCTGCAGCTCGTCGGCGCCCTTGTTGACCTCGCGGAACACGCGGGTCGCCTCGTCGCGGGCTTTGATCAGGATCTCGACGGTGTTGTCAGCCATGGATCACCTCTCAGAGATGAGCTGCACCATCGCCGACAGCGGATCCTTCGAGAGTGCGATCTGCGCGCGCTGGTACTCGAGCGCGCCTCGCATCACCGAGACATCGAGCGCGAGGTCCACGAGGTCACCCCGTAGGAGTTCGCTCGGGCGCGTCCCCGTCCCCGTCGCCAGTCGCCACAGTTCCCACGCCACCGGCGCCCCCAGCCGGGACACCAGCCACGTCCGGAAATCGGCGCGCGCTCGCGTCGCCTCCCATGGAGAACTCGGCGACCGCCTTGACCAGGTGCTGGACGTCTCGCGCGCTCAGGTAGGAGTGCGGCAGCGTGCCGCCCTTGGGCGCTCGAGCGAACGCCGGGCGGATCGGTCCCTCGGGCGCATCGAACGCCACCGATTTCTCGATCACGTCCCACGCCATCTGCACGCCAGCGTCTGCGTCCTCGGGACGTGATCCTTGGATTGCGACGTTCGGTGCGCCTTCGGGGCGCGGCGGCACTTCGCCCGGCAGGCCCCTGACCCGCAGGAAGTCCTCGGGAGCTGTGCGATAGACGCGCACTCGCACTGCCGCGCCGTAGATGTCCCTGAGATCGAGCAGTTCGACGATGGTCGACGGCTCGGGAATGCTGGTGCAGCCCGTTGTCGTATCGCTCATGGCAGAGCCGCCCCAGCATTCGTCGTCGTGATTACGATCGCACTCGCGTCTCCGACGTGGTACGCGAGGCCCCATGTGACGTTCTGCGTGATGAGGTCGAAGTTCGGGATCTCCTGAGCGAACTCGGCAGCGACCGGGTTCTGCGCCTTCATCTGCAGCGCGTAGTTGCCGCCCGACACAGTGCCGCCCTGGAACTTCAGTTCGATCCCGCCGGCAGCGGCGGCGTTCGTGCGCGCCTTGTTCATCAGCAGGTGCGACGAATAGACCATGCCCATCGACCAGCGGAACGGCGCGTTCCCGATCCGCACCGGCACGGCCGGCTGCACGCTGCCGAAGTACAGGCGGTCCGTCTTGTGCGGAATCCGCAGCGACAGCTCGAAGCTGTTGAGCTCGATGTCGGCACCGGCGACGCCCGATCCGTCGAGGATGTTCGCCGCGAGCGCGTGGTGCCACAGGATGCCGTTGTCGGCGTTGATCGTCGGCTGCGTCAGCGCCGTGACGTTCTCGGTGATCGACATCCCCGCCATCTCGATCTGCGCGGTCAGCATCTCCCCCACGCGGCCGGCGATCACGAGCTCGATCAGCCGCGACCCGACCATCTGATTCACCTTGCCGGTCGGGATCCCGCCGAGATCGGCTTCGACCGTGTAGGAGAACGGGTCAGTCGCGGCTTCCTTGGACGTGAACACGACGGGCGGGCCCGCTGCTCGAGCGACGCTCGGAAGCGCCGCGCGGATGATGTGCTCGAATCCCTCGTAGGGGATCTCGATCTCGAACCGGATGCGCGGCTGCTGCGGTCCCTGCCCGAGGAAGCGCGGCGTCGAGGCGTTCGGGTTCATCGACCGCGACTCGACCATCGAGACGCCAGGCGTGATCGTCGGCGCCGAGATGAGCGGATACCGCACGTTCGCCGTGCCCGTCGCGGCGGTGCCCTGCGTCGTTTCCTTCGAGAGCGAAATGCTCCCCTTGTGTGCGAGGCCCGGCGGCTGGATTGGCATCGTTTCAGTCTCCCCTACGTGACGGCGGTGTGGTCGTGGGCGTACTCGGCCTCGAGTACGACAGCAGAGATCGCTTTGCCGGCAACCGAGCGCCGCTCGTATTCCGGCTCGCCGCGCAGCACCTTCAGTCGCCGCACCAGGCCGGAGAGGTACTCGTTCGGCGACTTCAGGACGGCATACATCACGTCGGCCTCGAGCTTGTTCAGTAGGTCGAGCCCGGTCGCCGAGGCGTCGGTCAGGCACCAGACCACGACGCGCACCTTCTGGACGTGATTGACGCCGCGGTCCTCCATGTCCCAGTCGGCCGTCTCGACGAACAGTGCCGGGGTCGCCGCGCCGTTCCACGCCCCGAACGTGAAACCGCGCGCGACGACCTTCGGCTTCGTGAGCCACGAGTTCGCGTCGGACACGTTGTCGATCGAGCCGAGCAGGGTCACGATCGCGTCCTCGATCCGGTTGTGCATGGAATCCGGGCGCGCCACCTATCGCCTCCCGTTCGCGGCCGAGGTGATCGACGCGCCGCCACGCTTGAACGTGTCGCGGATCAACTGGCGGTTGCGGTCGAGCGTCGCACCGAAGGGACGCCGCGCGCGGATCTTCACCTGCAGCTTGAGCAGGTAGGCGAGCACCAGCTGCCCGCCGTTCCGCATCGCGATCCACAGGTTCCCGGCCTTTGACCGGAAGACGAACGAGTTCGGCAGCGAGCGCGCGCTCTGGCCGGCCAGGCGGTCGACGCCGGCACCGGTCTGCATCTCGCGCGTCGGGATCCGCAGGTACGGGCTGCCCGAGATCACGCCGCCCTTCTCATGCACCTTCGCCTGCGGCAGCGGTGACCCGATCACCCCGATCGAGACCCCGGCCGCGTCGAACACGCGCGACACGATCGAGCGCCGCAGGTGACCGGAACGCACGCCGACCGAGTTCCCGCTCGCGCCGGTCACGCCGAACAGCGGGTGCGATCCCTTCTGCCCGGTCAGCCCGCGCTGCTTGAGGTCGCGCTCGACGGTGCGCACGACGCGCTCCATGGCGACCCGTTTCTCGCGCCGCACCGCCACGACGCCGCGGTCCATGTTGGCGAGCACGTTCGGGACGCCCTTGGTCGAGATCGCGATCACAGCAGCCTCACGAACGGCGCGAGCGCGCGCAGGACGTCCTTCGGCATGGCGATGTCCGGCAGGCTGGTCGACTCGCCACCGACCGAGATCGTGGCGCCCCGCCCGATCACGTTGGCCTGGTCGACGTACATGAACTGCAGGTAGCGGAGCGCGGCGCCGGTGATCGCCTTCCAGTCGGCCGACGTCGCGACGTAGCCGGCCGTGAGCTCGAGCTGGTGGTTCAGCGAGCCCTCCGCCAGGACGTCATTCATGAGGTAGATCGTGCCGGCCGCCGAGATCCGCGCGCCGCTGATATTGAGCGTCCGCAGCACGGTGCCGTCGAGGGCCAGTTCCTTGATCGCGGACAGGAGCGTAACCGGCCACTCCTTGGCGTCGATCTCGTTCGTCCCCTCCCCGTCGACCAGCATCGCGTTCCCGCTGTAGGCGCGGGTCTTCAGATGCCGCAGCGTGTGCAGCTCGAACTGCCCGGTCACGTAGTTGATGAGCCGCGTCAGGAGTTCGGTCGCCGTACCCGGCGTGATCTTGAGGTAGACCTCGGCCTCGTCGACGGACAGCAGGGCCTCGGTGAGGAGCGTTTCGGCCATGGCTACTTCTTCCGGCCCTTCTTCTGCGTTCCCTCGTCACCCTGGGCGGTCGCGTCGTCGTCCAGGCCTTCGATCTCGAGGCTCGAATCGGCCTGTGTTTCGGGATCCGGAATCACTGCGGCCGCTTCACCCTTCTCCTCGCCAGGCCGCGAGAAATCCGGCCGCTGGATCAGCTCGAGGGCGAATGCGTCCGGCACCTCGACCTCTTCGTTCTGTGGCGCCTCGACGTACTCGGCGCCGTCCTTCGAATGGATCGCCATGTACTTCTGGAGCCCGTGATAGATGACCTTCATCCGGCCCTCCGCTTGTTCCCGTGATGGGGCGGGCCGAACCGCACCCGCCCCTATCGGGATGTGTCGTGCTACGCGATGTTGAAGATGATCCCGACCGGCGCGACCGTGGCCGACGGCGCATCGAGCGGCTGGAAGTCCATCCGCAGGCGCCCCTTCACCGCGATCTGGTCGTGCAGGAACCGGACCTGGTTCGAGGTCTCGACGTCGATCGCCCGACGATCGCCGATCGCGAATCGCCGGATGTTGACGGTCAGGAGCGAGCCCTGCGTCAGCGCCGTGCCGTCGCCGAACTTGCCCGTCGTCTTCATCTTCGTGACCTTCTCGCTCAGCACCACCGGCGAGCCTTCGAAGATCCCGACCTGACCACGCAGCACCGCGGCGAGATTCCCGATCTGGTCGATCGTGCGGTAGCCCGAGAGCTTCCGCATACCGTGCCAGGCCTTGAATCCGACGATGTGCACCAGGTCACCGGGGCGCGCGCCGTGCGGGCCCATGGCTTCCTGGAGGTCGATCGTCTTGTCACTGGTCAGTGCGACAGCGCCCATGTCGAGCGCCGCCGGGCTGCTCGTCATGAGCGCCTGGTAACGGAGCCCGCTCCACGCCCGACGTGCGGAGCCGGCGGGGTTGAACGTCGCGCCGTCCATGTTCGTTGCGCCGCGCTCGCCGTTGATCATCGCTTCCTCGATCGCATGGCCACCGCCCCGCGCCATGTCGCCCTGGATGAACGGCAGCGCCGGCGCCAGCGAGTCTTCCGTGATTTCGCTCGAGAGGATCGAGATCCCCATGAGCTTGACGGCCGTCCACACCGGCTTCGAGATACCCGGCGTGCTGGCCGCGACCGCGTATGCGTCACCGACCGCTTCGCCGGATGACTCCGTGGCCAGGAACCAGGTCAGGTGGCTGGTCTGCACCGGCCACTCGTAGGTCTTGCTGGTCATCGTGATCCGCGGGAACAGCGCGGCGACGCGCAGCTCGGCCTCGACCATCTCCGCGATACTGGCCGAGAGGATCACCGGGACCAGGTTCGCACCGGCTCCGGAGCCCTCGACCAGGGCGCGCGAGAACTCGGTCGCGAGCGCCTCGTATTCCTTCCACTCGCGCAGCGTCTTCATGCGTTCGGTCGGCGTCCCGCGCCGCGCATACAGCCCCTGCGGGTTGAAGGAGAGGATCGAGTCCTTGATGAGGAGGACGTCGTTCAGCTTCTGGAAGCGCCGGAGCCGACGCGCGAACGAGCTCTCGTCCTGGCTGAGGATCCCGCGCGACATCGACTCGGGCATCCCGACTCGGGTCGCGTCGTCCGCGGCGCCGAGCAGCTCCTCGGGCGAGCAGGCGATCAGGTTGTGATACACCAGATCGAGGTCGCGGAATTCGCTGTCCTTGTCCTGCGCCCGGAGGATGTCCGTCCGCAGGTTCATCGGGATGAAGCCATGACCGCCTGACGGCACGCGGGCGCCGTCGAGTGCGAGCTTCACCGCGTGCACCTTCTCGGCCAGTTGGCGCTGCGCCTCGTTGACCTTGTCCCACTCCTCCTGCGGAACGATCCGGCCGGAGGCGACCAGCGCGTCGAGCTCGGCGAGCCGATCGGTCACGCTCTTCGACCAGCGCATGATGCTTTCGACGGTCGGCGAGCCGTCCTTCCCATCTCCTTCGAGGACGGTAACGGCCCCGCTCTTGTTGTCCGGCTTGTCGAAGAAGCGGGCGTAGTACGGACGGCGATCCTTCATGGTGCTCTTCCTCCCTGAACGTGCCCGCGTTTCAGCGCGTGGCGAGTAGGCCTGCCAACGTGTCCCGCGCCCCTTCCCTGGTGCGCTGGTCCTGCTCCTTCCGCTTTCCGATCCGGGCCACGACGCCCGGGTCCACCTTGCGTTCCTCGAACGACTCGAAACCCTTCTCTGCGAGCTGGTCGAATCGCCAGCCGCTCTCGACGTCGACGCTGCGGTCCGCCCGCCAGTCGTGATCACGGACCCACCGCTTCGCCGCCGCCTTGCTCTGGAACCGGTCGCGCGTGCAGACGACGGCCTGCGTGTTGCGGCGCTCGCCCGGGGTCGCGCACATCACGCCGAGACCCGCCGCGCGGCGATACGTCTCAGCCGCCGCGCGGATCTCCAGCGGCATGCGATCGACCTCGATCAGGAACTCGCGCTTCATGTCGCCGACGCGGTCCCAGCGCACCTCGCCCGTCATGGCCTCGAGGAACCGGTTCACCGCCGAAGCGACCGCGGCCGCCGGCGCCGAGCGCGCGCCCTCCGGGACGAAGGTCGTCGTGTCCTTCTGCCCGCCCCGGAAGACGAACGAATCCTCGAGGACGTTCGTGATGCCCTCGAACTCGAAGTCGGAGATCCCCTTCTCGTAGATGTCGCCCGGGATGTGGCTGCACGACCAGATGTCATCGCCGCACGTTGAGCAGGAAGCGCCCACGCAGCGCCATCCGATCGAGACCTCCTTGTCGAGTCCGGCGTCGATCCGGCGCGCGAGCGTCTTCCCCGCGTCGTCGTTCAGCGCATAGAACATCGTCTGGACCCACCACGAGTCGGACGCCGGCTTGCCGGGCTCGTTCCGCTGCACGACGTCGGCGTCGAACGTGACGGCCTCGGGCGTGCCCTGCCGGTAATCGTGCATCCGCATTTTCGGTGCGCCCGGGATCAGCTCGGCCACCTCGTGCAGCGCAGGGAGCGAGAAGCGCGAGTAGTAGTAGTCGCGCGCCGAGTTGCAGAGCAGCGAGCCGCGCACGATCACGTCGTCCACGCCGAGGCGAGTGTTCGAGAACCGGTTGATCGACGGCATCATCCGCTCTAGGAAGTCACGGCGCTGGCGCTCCTGGCGCTCGGCGTCGTCGCCGGTGTCGCGGAGCATCTCGGCCAGCGTCACGCGCTGCCCCTTCTCGTCGCGCAGCCACTCGCCCACCGTGCGGCCGTGGCCGGACCGCGGATCGTTCGGCATCAGGCGCGCGAGCATGCTGAATCGGCTCATGGTGTCCCTCGCTGATAGGTGGGCGTCGCGATCCGGATCGTCTTCCGGCACGTCGGGCACTTCACGGTCGCCTGGTTCGGGCGGACGTCGATCATCGACTTGCACTCTGGGCAGACGACGATCTTCGGCGGCCCGGATTCCCGGTCCGGGACTCGCAGCATGAAGCCGTTACGCACCGAGCAGCTCCTTCAGCGTCGCGCCGCGCAGTCGCTCTGCGATCGCTGACGGCAGAGCTGCTCGCGACCGCACGACCGGCAGCAGCGTGCATCGGCAGTTGATGACGTTGCCGGGGCTGCCGGACGGATCTCCGGGGAAGTCGAGCTGCTCGGCGTCGACGTCGAACGGCTCGCCCAGGTTGCGGCGCTGCCCGTCGGCCTCGACGTGCGCGTCCCGCACCTGCTCGTCGTGCGCGGTTAACCATTCCTTCGACTCGACAACCTCGCTCTGCTCCCAGGCCGACTCGGTCGCGAAGTTGAAAGCGGGTGCCGTCTCGGTGCGGGCGATCGTGAGCACGTTCGCGCGGCGGCCGGCGAACACGTCTGACACCCGGGCCACGAGCTGGTCGAGCGTCTCGTTCGCCTCGACGCCCTGCGACAGCTCCTCGCGCAGGTGCTTCCTCGTCGTGGCCGACGTATCGGTGATGGCCCGCGCGGCGTGCTCGTCGATCCATGACGCGACCTCGCCACCGGCGACGCTGAACGCCAGCTCGAGGCCGAGGTCGGCGAGGGCCTGGGCACCCTGCTCCTCGACGATCGCCCGCACGATGCGCCGGATGATCCGCACGTCGCCGTCGTCCTCCTGCAACAGATCGTTGACGTCGATCGCGCGCAGGGCGGCCATGGCCTGGCCATTCATCCGGCCCTCGAGCTGGTCGCGCAGCCGCTGCTTCACGCGCAGCTCCTGGCGCCGGAAGACCCGCCGGAAGCCCCGCTCCATGCTCCGCTCGTGTCGCCGAAGCCGCCGGTCCGCACGCACCCTCAGTCGATCTCGACGATCACGGTGTGAGGTGGTACGGGCCAGAAGGCGCGCCGTGGCATTAGCGTCTGCACTGTTAGGAGCGGGGACTCCCTGCGCGGATCCCGCGGCGACATCCCTGTCGTCCGAGGTCAGCAGGTTGAGCGGCACCAGCAGCTCGTCGGCTGCCGGGTCCGAGTTGGGTTCGATGCCGAGGCGCTCGCGCGCTTCGTTCCGCGTGAGGATCGGCGCGCCGGTGAGCGTCACGAGCTTGATCGCCTCGTCGAGCTTGTCTTCCTGCACCGCCGGGACGCCCGAGAAGTCGAACTCGCAGCGCACCTGCAGGCCGAGCCCGCCCGGGGCGAGGAGCCGCGTGTTCAGGACCGCCGCGATCGCCTGGCACTCGGGCTCGCGCACCATCTCGTGCAGCAGCCGGCGCGAGGCCCGCGCGACGTCGCTGTTCAGGCCGGTCCCGCCCGTGGCGCCGGTGTAAAACGGCGGGATCCGGAACGTCGAGTAGATCTTCCCCGCCAGCAGCTTGTCGATGTCGGTGAACTGCATCTCCTCGAACGACGACGCGGCGCGCTCGTACTTGAGGTTCTTCGGCAGGATCACCGAGCCCCAGCGCTTCGACAGCGCCTTGACCATCTTCGAGATCGCACGCGCGAGGCGGATCCGCGCCGGCTCGTCGAACGCCTGGTCACTCGAGAAGAAGCCCGGAGGGATGCCGCTGTTCTTGAAGAAGTTCCGGGCCACGCGCGAGGCGTCGTAGATCGCCGTGTACTGCTGCTCGAGCGGCTGCATCGGCGACACCGGGCCCAATCCGAATGAGGGATCGAAGCGCGGGAACTCGATGATGTCCTCGGGCGCGACCTGCCGCGTTTTCCCGCCGTCCTTGACCCTGTAACCGATGATCGACCGGCCCTCACCGCGCAGGCGCTCGACGGAGAGCGGATTCAGCAGCCACAGGCCGACGATCTTGTTCGTGCGCTCGAGGAACAGGAAGGCGTCGCCGAACAGGTCGCGCGAGCCCTGGATTCCCGCGACCAGGTCGCGCCCCGTCTCTTGTGAGTTCGGGCTGTACCAGAGGCCGGCCACGTTGCCGGGCTGCGGCTCGATGAAGGTCTTCTTGCCCTCGCGCCCCTGCGTGAAGAAACGCAGCGGCGTCGAGGCGACAGTGTCCTGGCGGACGCCGATGCAGAAGAAGATCTCCGGGACCAGCTTGTAGGCGTTGGGGAAGTCCCAGGCGATCTCGGGCAGGCGCCAGGCCTTCGACATCGCGTCGACCGTCGAGAGCGGGATGTCGGAGGCGTCGCGGCGCTCGGCAGCCATGTACCAGGCGAGCCGGGCGGCGAATCGGTCGGCGATCTTCACGCCGTGAGCTCGGAAACGAAAATCGGATGCAAGGCTGGACCGCTCCATGGTCAGCGTCACACCCGAGAGCTCGTGTTACGGGCTGCACTGAAACACGCGCCCGTTACCGGTGTCAATCTCAGCCGACCATCACCGCGTCCTGAGAGCCCCTCTCCCGCTCGCTGAGCAGGATGTACCGCAGCGCGTCGAACCCGTGGTCGTTCACCTTCGCCCAGTCGTCCTTCGGCGGCTTGTCGGCGCTCGCGACCTTCTGCTTCAGCCACCGGATCCCCGACAGCTCCTCCCACGTGCAGCTCGGCGCGCCTTCCCTCAGTGTCTGGTCGCGCTCGCGTCGGGCGTTCTCGACGAACAGGATCCGCGGCTCCTGACCGTCCTCGCCCAGGTACTCGGCGACGATCTGGGCGCCCGGCTGACGATCCTTGACCGCGCGGTCCATCACGATCCCGCACGCCTCGAGCGTCGCCCGGTCCTCGGCGTCCCAGTCGCAGACCTGCATCGAGTACTCGAGCCACTTCCGCGTCCTGAGCGCGTGATCACCATGCTCGGCGTTCCAGCGCTCGATCCCGCGGTTCAGCGCCGCCAGCTCGTCGACGTCCCACTCGGTTGCTTGCTTCGCGTGATCGCCCACGAGCCGCCCGGTCATGTAGATCTCCTGGTACAGAAACCAGCACTCGCGGGCTTCCTTGGTCCGCGGCCGCCGCGCGTACCAGGACATCACGAACGGATGCCCGGGCGCGTAGCCGAAATCGACGACGCGGAAGCGGCGCCAGTGTGGCGGCGGGTATCCGCCCCAGCGGTCCCATTCCTCAGGCCGCCGGATCACGTGGCGGTCGCGCCTGAAGTTCGGCAGCACCTGACCCTCGAACGTGCCCCAGCGCCCGCCGACGTAGCGGTCCTTCCACGAGCCGACGTAGGTCGCGAGTCGCGCCTGGTAGTCGATCGGCAGGTTCTCGGTGTTGTCGGTCGGCCGGGCGATGATCGCCTCGGCATGGGGGCGGCCGGCCGGAACCGTGGTGCCGCCCAGCAGTTTCATTGGCTCGAGCGTGCGGTAAACCTGGCGCCAGTGGCGGGGATCCTCGGGCGGCAGTCGCTGCATGTCGGCGAAGCGGAACTGGACGTTCCCCCAATGGAAGTCGCCGTCCGGATTGAAGGCGTAGACGATCCGACGCCGCAGCGGCACCACGAGCTCGTCCGGGTTCTCCGTCACTCGGTCGGCGTGGCGGTTCGCCGCGGTCAGCCGCGTCGTCGCACGTCCCGCCATCGGCCCCAGCCGTTCGAGGTCTTCGGCCGTGAGCACGGTCGGCGGGACCCGGTGCCGGAGGCGCGACTCAGCCGTCTTCCGCTCCGACTCGGGGCCCTCGTCGTCGAGATCCTCAGCCTGGTCGACGTAGATCGAGCCGTACTGGGCGCCGCGGACCTTCATCGGCTCGTCGAGGCCGAAGGCGAAAATCCGCGAACCGTTCGGCAGGAACAGCGTCGCGCCCCCCTGCGCGCCGGGCCGGTACAGTCGCCGCAGCTCGGGCGGCAGGACCTCTTCCATGAAGATCGGCCAGGTCGTCGCGAACAGGTCGGTCGCGCGCTTCCGTGCCACGAGCACGCGGTTCCGTGCCCAGAACAGCGCATCCCACAGCGCGCACTCGCAGATCGTCCGGGTCTTCGACGAACCGAGTCGTCCCGAGTAGCCGACGATCGGCGTCCAGCTGTTGAAGACCCAGGCCTGCGCCTCGCTGTTCGGAGTGAACGACTCCCACGGCCGCTCGGGTAGCTCGGGCTCAGGTGGAGCTTCGAGGATCTCCGTCGGGATCGACAGGAAGCTCACGCAGCTCTCCGTCCTTGTCGCGATAGGTGCCGACCGCGAACATCTTCGGCACGCTCAGGGATCCGGCGAGCTCGAGCTCGGTCTTCCGCGAGAGCCCGATCCGGTCGGCCAGGTTCTCGGCGGCCCGGTTGCAGTCGTCCCACGTCAGGCCGCCGTTCGGCAGCTTCTCGGTCCGGACCTCACGGGCGTCTTCGTCCCCGACCGCCGCGCTGCGCAGGGTCTCGACCGTCTTCCCGAGCGTGGCCGTCCCGTCCCCGGCGTGAATCGCGCGCGCCGTCTTCAGGCCGATCGTGACGATCAGCTTCCAGAGCTCGACCACCTCGTCGATCGAGGAGGCGGCCGATGCGCGCGCCGCATCGCGCTGTCCCTGGATCAGCCGCGGGTCGTAGGCGTAACCCTTGGGCGGACCACCGAGCGCCCCAGGCGTCTTCGCCCACTTGCTCTTTTTGGGACTCACGCAGCGCGCGGGCCCTTCTGCGCCTTGAGCGATGCGCTCGGGACGACCCCGGCGTCGAGCTTGATCACCGCGTCGCACGGCGTGCAGCTGCCGTTCACCTCCCAGACCGGCGCGTCCTGGTCCCACGGCCCCACGATCCGGATCACGCCATCGAGCGACGTCTTCGTGCATGCGGCACTCGGGCCCACGACCATCACGCGCGCCTTCGGGCTCTTCCGCACGAACGTCCCCGAGACGTAGGTGTCGAGGCTGCCCTGGTCGACGTAGACGAACCACGGCGAGCTCGGGTCGAGGTGCGACTCCTCGAACCAGGCGCCGCAGACGCTCACGTCCTCGCACGCGGCGATCGCCAGGTACGGCTTCGCACCGCGGTTGCCCTCCCAGTGGCAGCGGTCGAACGAGATTCCACGCGCCTGCGACAGCTCGACGCCGACCGCGAACTCGGTGAACGACGTCCGCTCGAACCTGATCGTCGTCGCTCCGAGGCCCACGCGCACGATCGGGCCGCCAGCGTTCGCACCGAACGCGCAGTCGGCGATCGTCGACAGGATCGTCGCCTCATAGCTGCCCCGGTAGAACTGGAGCGCGACGCCCGCCGTGTCGGTCACCGCGACCCGCTCGAGGCGGAAGTTGCGCACGACCGGCGCGATCGCCTCCGGGTACACCCGGATCCCGTGCGTGTACTCGAGCGCGAGGTCGGCGATCCGCGTGTATGACCGGTTCACGTCGATCCCGAGCGCCTCGCCCTCGAGGATGGTCGCACCGATGCCGGCGCCGTGCAGCTCGACGGATGGGATCGGCCGGTACGGGAACGGCTGCGAATCAGCCGGGAACAGGATGCGACCCGACAGCTCGAAGCGGCCCGCGGGGAGGACGACGCGACCGCCGCCGTCCTCCGCGCACTCGTTGATTCGCTGATTGATCCGGTCGACGGTGACCCGCGGTCCGACCTCGTACGGCATGGCTACGGCCCTCCTGGTCCGCCGCGCGGCGGTCCCGAGTCGTTGAAGTTCATCCAGAAGGCGAACGTCGGGCGCTTCGGATCATTCGTGTGGAACGTCCAGCCTGGAAACCGCGTTGCCGCCGACGGCGGGTTCACGATGATGCGCACGGTCTCGGTCGCTCCGACCGCAATCGTCGTGCTGCTGAACGACGGCGTGAATCCATCGGCGGAATCGCCATCCACCATGCCGCCGACCTCGATCTCTGCGCCGCCTTCGTTCGTGAGGTAGACATAAACCGTATCCGGAAGCCCGATCGTCTCGGCCGACTTGTAGACGTTCAGCGGTCCGTTGTTGTTCACCTGGAGCTGGTCGTTCAGGTACTGATCGAGATCACTTCTAAGTTTGGGAACGGCATAGGCCGTAACGGCGCCGATGTCGGACCCGCTCTTCCCGTTCCCGATCAGGATCGACAGCGGCCCCGGCGCCGGATTGAACAGCGAGTCGCCATTCGCCGCGATCGAGTCGGGCCCGCCAAGGTCGAACTGCATTGGTCCGAACACTGACAGCGAGTCCTTCTTCGGATAGCGGGTCTCGAATGGGCCGCCATTGCCGGGCACGCTCAGCTCATTGCCATCCGCGCTCAGAGGTAGCGTTATCCCGATTGATCTGTCTCCTCGGGTCGCGCCGTAGGACGCCGTGAAATAAGCGTTCCAGTCCGAGACCAGCCGCGCCTTCATCGCCGTTTCGTTCGTGTTCAAGCCGTCATAGTCGTGGAGGTCGAACCACCGGCACGCTTCGGTGTTCGACGACGCTTGTCCGATCGCCGCCGGCCGCGTCGAGTAAATTGCGTTATTGGTGATCTTCACGCTGTCGGTCCCGGTGAGAGATCCCCAGGTCGAGATCTGGAATCCATGATGATCGACGCCGAAGATTCCAGAATTGCGCGTGGTCGAACTGCCGCGGTCGCCGACGATCGTGTTGTGATCGAACACGTTTGTGCCGCGCCAGTCGTCGATGTGAATCGTCTGCGCGCCGCCCTCACTCACGATCACGTTGTAAGTGAAGACATCGCGGTCAATCGCATCCTGAAAATAGAGCGCGTACTTTGCGGGGTTGCTGTTCTTAACCGAGATGTAGCACGAGTCCACGGTGATCGAGTGGACGGTCTTCGGGTGCGCCCCGGAATCGGTGAACAGCAACTGGTTGTTTCCAGATCCACGCGCAATGATCGTGTCCCGGCTGAAGTCGTTCCCGAAGCTCGAATCGCGTAGCACCATCGCGAAATCGCACTCATCGCAGGTCGTGCCCGTACTGTTGTTCGTCAGCGTGAAACGGTTCCCGATGAACTGGGAGTGGCGGACGTGGAACATCTTCCACAGCGCCGTGCCGCCCGTCGCGGAGGAGTTCGTGATCGTCACGCGGTTGTCGCGGAAGTAGAGCGAGTCCACGAGGCGCCGATACCATGGCGGATCTGCGGTGCCGGCTTTGCGGCAAGTGCCCATGTACAGGCCGGGCTCGCCACCGTTGGCCGTCAGGTTGACCATCACGTTCCGAACAAACGTGTCGCGTACCGTCGCGGCGTTCTCCACCTTGAGCGGGTATCGCGCCATCGTGATCTGCGTCGTCAGGAACGTGTTGTCGGCGAACGTACAGTCGTCGGCCCCGTCCATGTCGAACCACCCGGTCAGGATCGACGACCCGAGCGAGTCGTGCTTCGCGGGGTGGTTGAACGCCATATCGCCGTTGATCCGAACGCCGCGAATGGTGACGTAGGGAACGTCGATCGTTGCCGATGCACCGATGATCGTGGTCGAGGGGTTCGCAAGATCGCCGTACCAGCTCATCCGCTTGCCGCCGAGCGGCGTGTAGTTCGTCGACGGGAACGCCGAGTAGGTGCCGGGCCCGAGCGAGACGACCACGTTCGAGCCATTGTGCGCACCATGGAGCCGCGCCACGCGCTGGATCAGCTTCGCCGGGTACGTCGCGGAATATCCGGTGTAGTTCGAGTCGGGCGACGTCGCCGACATCCAGATCCGCTTCGTGGCCGGCGTGCGCAGGTCGTAGACGTAGGCCTTGACGTCGGTGTCGCCCGGGCCGACGCAGGACGGCTCGCAGAAGTTCGACGCGAACAGGATGCGCGACCCCGCCGGCGAGGGCACGGCGTCAGGCTCGGACGTGACGGTCGCCGCGATGTCCGAGCGCGCCTGGCCGATGCGCATCACGCGCCGCGTCGGATGCGCCGACGAAAAGTCGCCGTCGAGGTACCAATATGCGATCTCGCCCTTGTACCAGGGGTTCGCGGTCTCGGCGTAGGTGACGAGCTGCCAGTTGCGGCGCGAATAGGCGCGGCCCGACGTGTGTGCGACCTCGGCCTCGAGCGCGCCCGTGAGCCGCGACCGTCCCCACGTCACGTGCCGATGAAGCCCCGTCGCGAGCTCGACCATCACCACGCCGCCCGAGTCGCTCTGCGCACCGTTCTGCGACTCGTCCCAGCCCTGATTCGAGTCGCCCGAGTTGGCCACGTCGCGCTCATTGCCGACCAGGACCTCCACGCTCGAGCTGGTGGTGTTGAAGTCGGCGCCGTCCATGCATGCGATCCAGCCAAGGGTCGAGTCCTGCGCCGCCTTCATGCGCAATCCCGCGGCGGCCATGGCATGCGGGAACACCGCGAGCGAGGTCGTGTCGAGCGAGGCGTCAGCCCCTCGATGAAAGACCCGCTGATAGGCCGGCGTCCCCGCGTACTTGACGACGACGTAGCTGCCCGAGGTCGAGACGCCGACGCTCGCGATCTGCCCGTTCGAGCTGCTCGCCCAGGTCGAAGGCAGCGGCGGCAGCGTGTAGTACCCGCCGACCTCGCCGGCGCCGCCCTTCTGCATGTTGACCAGGACGAGTGTGTCCGAGTGCAGCGCGTTCGCGGCCTTCTCGGCCGACGTCGTGCGCTTGTAGCGGGTCACGAGCGCGATGAACCGGCCGTCGTCCGAGATGGTGCCGTCCTCGGTGATGCCGAAGTCGGCCGAGTCCCGGCGCGCCGCCGTGGTCCCACCGATCGGGATCTGGAACGACTTCGCCGTGACGCACGTGCTCGAGTTGAACCACGTGAGCTTGTTGTGGTCGCGATTCCATGCGATCGCGATCCCGGCCTCGGCCGGATGCCAGCGGATCATGCCGATCGACGCCGAGTCGAGCGGTGCGCAGTTCGTCTCGCTTTTGATCGCAGCGAACGACTTGCCGTCGAGGATCAGCTTCTTCGGCGTGGCGCTCTGCTCGAGGAGCAGGCGGTTCTCGTCGGAGCTCCACGGCTGCGCACGGTAGCTGCTCGGTCGTGCCGCTGCGGCCCAGTTGCCGCCGCCGCTCAGGCCGGCGATCGCGACGCCGGTGTTGCCGGCGATGCGCTTCAGCTTGGCGCCGTAGTAGGGCTCGATCGCAGAGTCGCCGAGGGCGGGGATCCCGATCGAGAGCAGCCGCGTCACGGCGACGCTATCGGTCAGGCAGGCGTCGAGATTCGCGTGGAACGTGATCGCGCTGGCGTCAGCCGCGAGGAGCAGGGCCGCGAGTGCGGCCAGGGTGATGCGGGCGCCCATGGAATTCCCTTTCCGAGGCTGGAGATCCGAAACGATCTGCGACGTCCCCAGCCCGAGAAGACGGGACGCTCCTGAACGGTGTCACGGTAGCATCGGCGAGCACGACCCGCCAACCAAGTAGGCGATAGCGACGACGCCGACGATCGCGAGCACGACCAGCGCCGCGAGAACGCAGCGCGCGATCCGTCGCGTCTGCAGGTCGCGCTCGGTGATCATGGCTCGCGGTCGTCGGTCGCACCGGCGAGCACGATCATCACGATCGCGAAGACCAGCAGCAGGAACGCGAGGATCCAGATCACCGCGCACCGCCTCCGGTGAACAGGTCCTCGGGCATCCCGGCGCGGCGCGGCTCTGGCTTCGGCTGCACTGGCCGGCGTGGGCGCACGACCTTCTCGTCCTGCTTCGCCTGAACGATCGCGGCGAGCTCGAGCGCCTGGTCCCGGAGCGGCTGCCAGCGCGCGCGGTGGTACACCATGAACGCCGAGGCGCTCTCGTCCGGCCGGTTCCGCCACTGGGCGACCATCGCCTGCAGCGGCGTCAGCTCCTCGAGCGAGTCGGCCACGACCAGCAGCGCCCACTCCGAACGCCGCGCGGCCTCGAGGATCCACGCCGCCTGATCGGGACGCAGCTTCTCGCCGGTGCGCTTGACCTCGATCGCGAGGTACTGGCCCCACGGCAGGCAGCCGACCAGGTCGGGGAATCCCTTCGCGGCGTCGTTCCGCCCGACCCCGCGCGCGCTCACATTCGCCCGTGTGACGTCGATCTTCACGCCCCACGCCTCCAGCACCTCGACGATGCGGCGCTGCAGCACACGCTCGAGCAGTGACGTCGAGGGGCCACGCCGGAAGCGGCTCACGACCTCGGGCCCTCTCGCCAGCCCGCCCAGATGCAGAACGCACCGCAGATCATGGCCGCCACGAAGACGACGACTCCGGCTTGCCAGCTCATGGCGTCCGTTCGACCTCGATCACGACGCGCAGGCGGAGCACGAGCTCGATCTCCTGCACGGCGGGTGCAGACGTCTGCAGTCGGGCGGCGACAGCGCGGCGGCCCCGTGTCGACCGCGGCGGCCCCGTGTCGACCGCGGCGGCTTCCTCGAGCTCACGCCGCAGGTCCGCGCCCGACACGCCCGGCTTGAGCACGCGCACCTTCGGGCCCTTCTCGCGGCCGCACGTGAGCGCGTTGTGGCCCGGCTTACCGCACTTCGAGCAGTTCATCGCGATCTCCTGCATGCCGACGCGGGGCCGTCGCCCCCGGGATTGCAGCTCTCGGGCTGCCGTGAGCTCCGGACACCCGCGCCGGCCGTCACCATGGCGAAGCCGCTTCGACCGGTTTGAATGTGTCGCCGGCTTGAACCGCGAACGACTCGTGCAGCCGGTTGAGATCGCGTTCGCTGAACCGCGGGTCGCCGCCCTGTCGCACGCACGTCTCGGCCGCGTTCTGGCCACGGGCGTACTGCGCGTACCAGTTGTCCTTCTGCTCGTAGCTGGCGAGCTGGAGCCAGACGTTCAGCGACGGCAGGACCTCGTGCGGGTCGATTCCGAGCAGCCGACCAACCTCGAGCGCGTGCATCGCGCAGCGCGAGGGCGGTGAGGGTGATCGCCGGCGCCACCAGACCAGGTTCCGCACGAGCTTGGACGCCAGCGAGTCCCACGAGCCGTTCGGGTCCCACTGGCCGGCCGACGTGAAGCCGCCCGAGGGATGACCCGAAGCTGACCCGGCCTGATGCCGCGGCCGAGCTCCCCGGCGGTGCGTGTCGAGGGTCTCGGCGCGACGGAAAGCACCCCGGAGATACCCTGACTTATCGCGCACCTTGCCGGGGTTGAGGTCGAGGTATTCGAGCACCTCGTCGGCGATCCAGTCGGCGTCGCGGGTCGGGAACTCACCTGCCAGGCGATCGACGAGACCCGACTCGAACCGGTCGCGGATGGTCACGAGTCACCCCACTTCGCCCGTGCCTCGGACAGCTGGCGGTCACGTTCGGCGGCGAGTTCTGGGGTGAGTCCGGCGGGCATCGCGAGCTTGCCGGCGACGTCACCGACGAGGGTGCTGACGTCCTCCTCGCGTGAGCGAAAATCGTCCTCGCCGTTCTCGCCTTTGTCGCCGTTCGTCGCTGCAATCGCATGCGGTGCTTGATCCTTGGCAAGGCGAGGATTGGAGGACTGATGGGTATCACTCTGGAGAGAAGGACCGAGAATCTGACGGGGTTGTGACTGTGTCTGTGAATGTGACTGTGAATAGTTCGCATTCCGTTCGCGTTCCGTTGGGCCTTCCGTTCGCGTTTCGTTCGTGCTTGCGTTCGCGTTCCGTTCATTGTTCCGTTCACGTTTCGTTCGTGGTTCCGTTCGCGTTGCGTTCGCGTCCGGTTCCACGTCCTGTTCGCGTCGTTTTCGACGTGCCTTGCCAGATCTCAAGCCGGCCTTTCTCCCCATCCTCGACCTCTCCTCGGACGTCTTTGCCTCGAGCTGGAGCCGAGGGTTCACCAGGCGGTCGCCGGTGGTCCGCCAGTAACGGTCTATGACCATCTCGAGGCAGGCCGGGATCACGTCGAGACGCAGCATCCGGGCGAGGCGAGTGCGGTCGGCTGGGAGCGAGCATCCATCGGGCGATCCGCGCCAGGCGGCACGGAGCATTCGCCCGTAGAGCCCGTCCTCCTCGAGTGAGAGGTCGAGCGTGTCGTCATCGTAGTCGGAGACGTATAGCGGGAACCACGGTGGTCTGGGCACTGTCCTTTTCTCCTTGCGTCGAGATCGTCGACGCGGCTACTGTGGCGACTTAGTTGTTTCTCTCATCGGGGGAACAGCGACGGCGCCTCGGAGATGCGGCCTCTCCGGGGCGTTTTTTCGTCACTCTGGATCGACCAGCGAGGCCTGCTCCCAGACTTCCCACGGCCGCCCCTCGTGAGCGCCTTCGAGGCGCACCTGCTGTGGCCCGCCTAAATGCTCCGACTTGCACGTCACGACGCCGGTGGCACCGGTCACCCTGCAGATCACCTTCATGCCGAGATTGATCTCCTCGAACTTCATCGTTCCCTCCGTGGGTTCAGGTATGCGCGGGCGCCGTCACCGGCTCGCGTGTCAGTCGAGGACGTGCCAGGCCTCGAAGACAACCGGCTCGAGCGCCCGCTAGAAATGGCGCGGTCATGGGGACCGATTCGGGCGGGAGCACCTTCCCGAGACCCGCCACGACCCACACGGCGAGGAGTTGCCGCTCGGTTTCCCTCGCGCGCCAATGCGTTCTGGATGCGTCGGCGTTCAGCGCGTGCGCGTGATCTGCGAATGGACTGAGCGCGCGCGGCCGCGGTGACCTGGTACTGGCCGAGCTGGTGCTCGTAGCGGTCGAA
Organism: Actinomycetota bacterium; assembly: GCA_041165365.1. GTDB lineage: Bacteria > Actinomycetota > Actinomycetes > Actinomycetales > Microbacteriaceae > Marisediminicola. The sequence continues at coordinate 30,902 of JBEANR010000184.1, forward strand.
CCGGGGCTCGCGGAGGCTCACTCGATCACCTGGCGCTCGATCGTGACGGTCGCGCCGATCGTGATCGCGGCGCCGCTGAGTTGGTAGGTGGCGAGGTCGGCCGCCTCGATGCTGATCGTGATCGAGGCCTTGCCGGTGGCGAACTCCTCGATGCGCATCACGCGGCCGTAGAGCTTCACGGGCTTGCTCACGGCTTGGTGACCGTGATGGCGGTCGGAGCGACAGGCGGGCAGACGCACGTGTCGGGATTGACGACGACCGTCACCTCGGCCGGGCAGCCCCAAGTGATGGTGCCGCCGAGCGTGTGGCAGTAGATCGTGAGGAACGAGACGCCGAGCGGGAAGTCCTTCTGGCGCGTGTTGGGAAGCCCGGGGCTACGGGTCAGCGAGTCGGTCCAGACCAGCGGCCCGGTGGGCGTGCCGGAGCGCAGCTCGAGGAGGTTCATGAGCTGGGTCCCGGCCGGGAATGTCACCGGGACCGGGTTGGCGCAGTCCGAGGTGACCTGGCGGCCCTGAGCCGGAGTGGTCCAGCTGATGGTGCGGAGCGCGGCGTCGACGGGTGAGGCGAGGATCGTGAGCGCCAGTACGGCGCGCACGGTGCGGCTAAGGCCTTCCATGGCACACCTCCATGCGGGGAGGTGGCGAAACGCGGCTGGGGTTTGACCGGACGAAACAGTCGGCCGCTTCTTGGCCCTCGCGCTCTACTTATATAGAGTCGCGCAACTGCTTCTTATGCGACATGTTAGGCCGCCTCGTCCAGCTCTATTTCCAGTTGCGCTGCGCCCTCCGATGCTCTACAGGTTTCGGCGTATAGCGGACGGCTTTCCGAGATCGCCCAGTATGCCGCGGCGATGTACTTCCAGTTCCAGACGTACTGCTCCGTGCCGTCCTCCCGGCAGACGCGGCTGAACCGCTGCGCGATTCGACGGAGCTCATGACGGAGCACCGGAGCCGCGGCCGCCAGGTGGATGTTCGAACAGCGATCGACAGGGTCGAGAGCGCGGAGCGGCTGATCTCCGGCCTCGTCCACGATGACCCAGATGCCGGCCGGGGTGCGGTGAGCGAACCAGCGATGGAGCGGGTGAAGACGATCCTCGAGCGAGACTGGGCGGCGACGCATCGCACGCCCCTGCGGGCCTGTCATGGTGGGAGTTCCTGAGATGCGGGCGGCCGTGCCTCAGTTGGGTGTCCGTCAGCGGAGGGCCAAGGTGCAGTCCGTGCGCCAGGTGGAAGAGCAGGCGGCGATCCGCATGGTGCACTTCACGTCCTACCTTCCGGCCGACCTCGTCGAGGAGATCCGAAACGCGGCCGCCTTCCTGGCCGGTCCGCCCTTGCATCTGAATCTCTCCCGCCTGATGATCGACGCAGCTACCGCGCATTTGGCGAAGCTCCGGAAGTCACAGAACGCTGGCCGGCCATTCCCGGAGAGGCCCGAACCGTTGAAGCACGGACGTCGTCGTCGGGTGGCCAGCGGGGGCTAGGGTACCAGACTGGCCAGTTGAAGTCGCAAGGAGATTTTTGAGGGCCGCGCCCCAATGGTTTTCTTCGCCCTAGCTGACACGCTCACGCCCGCCACCGCTCGCCCCGAGACCGTCTATGTGGCGCAGACGGCTCCGCCCGTGAACCCCCAGGCGGGCCAGTCATCCGACAAGATGAACCCCGACGTCATGATCGGGATTCTCATCGCCGCGGTCTTCGTGGGGATGGTCTTCTACCGCAGGTAGTCCCGCCCTTTCCCATTCAGCCTGTCCTCCTGCCGGCCGAAAATTCTTTTGTTGACTGTGACTGGCCAGTCGTGGCCTACTTGTCCCGGTGGCCAGTGGTGGCCTCACTTCGAGGGAGGGGAGATGGTCGAGCGAACGAGCTGGGGCAGGCGACTGTCGGAGATCCGCGTCAGCTTGGGCTACGCGAATCCCCGCGACGCCGCACTGGCCACGGGGTTCTCGCCGGCCTACATCCGCATGCTCGAGAACGAAGCCACTCCGCTAACGGGTAACGCGATCATGAAGCTGGCCGACGGTTACGGACTCGGCGTTGACGAGCTGCGCGAGATGCTCGGCGTCGCCCCGAGAGCCGCACGGACGCGACCGTCATCTGGTGCCGGAACCCGCAGGGCCGCGGCGAACGGCACCTAACAAAGGCGCCCCGCCCGGCGTGAACCGGGACGGGGCCGAACCCACGGAGGTATCGACTCCATGAGCCCGACCCAAGATTACCACCTCGCCCGCCTCGAAGAGGTGACCGAGCGCGCGCGGCTCCTGTCCTACGCCCGGTTCACGGCGTCGGCGATCGCCCGCTACAAGCGGCTGAAGCGCGAGCTGCACGCGGCGTGGGAAAGCGCGGGGCTGTGCATCTCGTGCGGTGCCGAGACGGGCGGACATCCGCATCGCGAGTGCGACGAGTGCAACCCGCCCGACTACGACTACGAGCAGGCGCTGGGATCGTCGCTCGGGGTGCGTCTCGCCCAGGTGCGGCCCCGATGAGCGCCGCCGAACTCGAAGCCAGGATCACCGAACTCACCCACAAGATCGCAGCTACCCGAGCCGAGGCCCTGCAACGCGAGGCCGACTGGCTCCGCGAGCACGAGGAGCGGCGCAGCACTCCGCGGTTGCGTGACGCGAGCGCGGCGCCCTACGGCAGCGACAGTCCGATCCGCGAGTGCCGAGGGTGCGGGGAGCAGTGGAACACGGACGAGCATCCGTCCTGCCCCTACTGCTGGGAGATGGACAAGGCCGTGGACCGTGAACGCGCGGAGGTCGCGTGATCCGGCCCCCGCTGTACGTGCGCGGCTCGCAGGGCTGGCGCGACCAGCAGCGCCGCGAGGACACGCTGCGCGACTTCCTGCTGTGCTTCGTGGTGGTCCTGATCGCCGCGATCCTGTCGAGCTGGTGATGCGCGCGATCGACGCGAGGAACGCCTGCAGCCTCGGCGAGCTGGTGCGGATCGGCAGCTGCCCGGATGCGCCGGGCGTGTGCGTGTACGCCTACCGCGCCGGCGAAGCGGTCGTGATCGGGACCGGCGCGACCGTGGCCGCGGCGATCGAGGCGGCGCGCCCGAACGTGGTGTTGACGACCGACAACAGCGCGGAACCGAGCGCGCGCGAGCAGACCGACCTGTTCAAGGAGGGAGCAGCATGAAGATCCTCGAGCTGAAGGTGAGGAACGTGAAGCGCATCCGCGCGGCCGAGATCAGGCCGGACGGCAACGTGGTCGTGATCGGCGGCAAGAACGGCCAGGGCAAGTCGAGCGTCCTCGACGCGATCATGTATGCGCTCGGCGGGAAGGACGTGGTCTGCAAGGAACCGCTGCGCCGCGGCGAGAACGAGGGCGAGGTGACGTGCGACCTCGGCGAGTTCCTGGTGCGGCGCACGTTTGCCGCCGGCGGCTTCGGGACGCTCACGGTCGAGTCGAAGGATGGCGCCCAGTACTCGAAGCCGCAGACGCGCCTCGACGGGCTGATCGGCTCGCTGTCGTTCGACCCGCTCGAGTTCACGCGCATGGCACCGCCGGCGCAGGCCGAGACGTTGCGCCGCCTGGTCGGGCTCGACTTCGCCGAGCTGGAAGGGCAGCGGCTGAAGCTGTTCAACGAGCGAACCGAGGTGAACCGCGACGGCAAGGCCGCCCGGGCCCGGTTCGACGCGATGCCGGCGAAGCACGAGAACGCGCCGGACCGCGAGGTATCGAGCAGCGAGATCGTGAAGCAGCTCGAGGAAGCCCGCAATCTGCAGAAGAGGATCGACGCGGCGCGCATGAAGGCGGCCGAGGCGAAGCGCCATGCGGACTACATGGCGAGCTCGCTGGAGAACGCGAAGCGGCGCATCGCCGAGGCGCGGAAGCAGCTCGAGGAAGCCGAGGCCAGCGCGGACAAGATCGCCCTTGACCTCGAGAGCGCGAAGGTGGCGGCTAGCAATGCGGAGGCCCACGCCGATGCGCCGGACGTCGATCTCGGACCGCTCAAGGATCAGATGACGAACCTCGAGGGCGCGAACAAGCGGTTCCTCGAGAACCGGACGCGCGCGACGCACGAGGCCGAGCTGGACCGGCTGCGCCAGGTCTCGACCGACCTCACCGAGAAGATCGCGAAGATCGACGAGGCGAAGAAGGCGGCGATCGGACGGGCGAAGTTCCCGGTCGCGGGGCTCGGCTTCGGCGAGGACGGCGACGTCACGTTCGCCGGTCTCCCCTTCGAGCAGGCGAGCTCGGCCGAGCATCTGCGGGTGTCGGTCGCGATCGGCCTGGCGCTGAACCCGACGCTCCGGGTGCTGCTGATCCGGGACGGCTCGCTGCTGGACGCGGAGTCGCTGCGGCTGATCGGCGAGCTGGCGGCCGCGCAGGACGCGCAGCTCTGGATCGAGCGGGTCGAGGACGGTGGCGCGACGGTGATCATCGAGGACGGCGCCGTGGCGTGGCAGGTGCCGGCGGCCACCTCGTGAGCCTCCCCCGCCTGATCGAAGGCGAACCCCTCCCCATCGGGATCCACCGCCTCGTCCCGATGGAGCAGTACCTCGCGATGGACGCGCTCGGATCGAGCCAGCTGTCCTGGCTGGCGACGAGTCCGAAGTACTACCAGTGGATGCGCTCACAGCCGCGCGAGGAGACCGAGGCGACGTCGCTCGGGACCGCGGTGCACACGGCCGTCCTCGAGCCGGAAGTCTTCGAGCAGCGGTACGTGGCCGAGCCGAACCCCGACGACGTGGCGCCGAACAACACGAACAAGCGGGCGACCAAGGCGTACAAGGACGCGGTCGCGGCACTCGAGGCCCGGACCGGGGCGATCGTGCTCAAGCGCGACACGATCGAGAAGGTGCGCGCCATGGCAGCCGCGGTCCACGCGCACCCGCACGCGGCGAAGCTGCTGGCCAAGGCGCCGGAGCGCGAGCTAACGCTGCTGTGGGATCGGGACGGGCGTCTCTGCCGCGGCCGTGCGGACTTCCTCGGTCCGGGCGTTGCTGGCGACCTGAAGACGACGCGGTCCCTGGAACGTTTCTCCCCCTTCGAGCTGACGCGGTTCCGCTATTACGTCCAGGCGGCGTGGTACCGCGACGGGCTGTCGCGGCTCGACCGAGAGGTTCAGCACTACTTCCTGGTCGCGGTGGAGTCGGTCGCGCCCTACGACGTGGGTGTCTTCGCGCTGGACTCGGACGCGCTGACGTTCGGCGAGATGGAGTTCGAGGTGATGTGCCGCCGTCTCGAGGAGTGCGAGGCGAGCGGCGAGTGGCCGGGACAGTTCCCCGAGGTTCAGGTGGCCCGCGTGACGGACCAGCTGACCGCGGAGCTGCTCGGAGATCCCGAAAAGGAGGTGGCGTAGATGGAAGAACCCCAGGGCAAGGAGTACGCGGGCCCGAGTGGAGTCGGCCGCGACTCGATCTGGTTGACGGCCGAGGATCTGATCGAGGGCACGGACGTCAAGGTCAGGATCGAGCAGGTGATCCTCTACCCGGTCGTCACGTTCATGGGCGGCCGGAAGCGGGTGAACATGCTGGGGCTCAAGTTCGTCGGCAAGGAGCGGATCCTCGGCCTGAACGCGACCAATCGTAAGACCCTCAATCGCGCCTTTGGCAACCTCGCAAAGGGCTGGAAGGGCCAAGAAATTGTGCTGTTCGTAGCCGACACGATGATGGCCGGCGAGACGGTGAAGTGCGTTCGCATCCGTGACCAGAAGGCGCGGGCGGCGACGGCGGCCGAAGCGTTCCTGGCCGACGACGAGAAGCCCGAGGAGATGAAGGCGGCGGTGGCCGGCCGCGAGCCGGGCGACGACGACTAGGCAGCACCCGCGGGAATCGGCGTCTCGCTGCGGGGATCATCCGAACCCCGCGAGCTGGTAGCCCCCGCGGCCACGTTCAACGGAGGGAACCATGGCGAAGGATTTCCAGATCGGGATGAAGGTCACCGCGCAGGAGCTGGTGACGATCCAGGTGCGCGAGGTGGTCGGCACCACGCGCAAGGGCAGGAAGCAGTACCAGACCAGCGAGATGGAGCAGGTCCGGATCACCATGCGCGGGCTCGGGCCGGAGAAGAAGACGCGGCTGCAGATCCTGACCGACCCGGAGATCCGCCACGACCTGCAGATCGGCGACAAGGTCGAGATCAACATCGCGAATCGTCAGGGCAAGCTCGCGCTCGAGAAGAAGGCCGCGGGCGAGTCGGCCCACTGATGGCCCAGGCGCTCGTGCAGTCCGTCGCGGTGGAGCGGATCCACCCGAGCAAGACCAATCCGCGGCATGAGGTGAAGGACGCCGGCTTCGACGACCTGGTCTCGAGTGTCAGGGAGCACGGCATCCTGCAGCCGATCCTGGTGCGCCCGAACGCGAAGGGCTTCGAGATCGTGGCCGGGCATCGCCGGTTCGCGGCGGCCACGGCGGCCGGCCTCGACGAGATCCCGGCCATGGTGCGCGAGATGGACGACCAGGTGGCGCTCGAGATCCAGGTGATCGAGAACCTGCAGCGCTCCGACCTGACCGTGCTCGAGGAGGCGAAGGGCTACGAGCTGCTGATGACGAAGCACGGCTACTCGGCCGAGCGGATCGCGGAGCGGATCGGCAAGTCGGTGAAGTACGTCTACGATCGCGTGAAGCTGGGCAATCTGACGGCAACGGTGAAGACGCTGCTCGCCGAAGGCCGGCTGACCGCGGGGCACGCAATCCTGCTCGCGCGGCTATCGGCGAAGGACCAGGAGCGCGTGGTCGACCCGATCATCGGAGGCTGCTTCGAGGGTGAACAGACGCTCTGGGATCCCGTCGAGAGCCCGACCGCCGGTCGGCACCGGAACCGGATGCTCGAGCACGGCAAATGGGACGGCGTGAAGGTGGTCACGGTCCGCGAGCTCGAGGGCTGGATCGCCGAGCACGTGCGTCACACGCCGGCCGCGGTCGACCCGTTTCTCTTCCCCGAGGTGCAGGCCGCGATCGAGCAGGCGACGCAGAAGCAGGAGCGGCTGATCCATATCACGCACGACCACTTCATCCCGCCCGTCGCACGCGATCCGAAGACCCGCACATGGGGACCGCGGTCGTGGAAGCGCGCGGACGGAGCCGAGAAGTCGAAGACCTGCGAGTACTCGATCACCGGGTTCGTCGCGGTCGGCCCCGACGCCGGCCAGGCGTTCAAGGTCTGCGTCCAGCGCGAGAAGTGCAAGGTCCACTGGGCGACGGAGCAGAAGGAAAAGGCCGCGCGCGCGAAGTCGCCAGGCGCGAAGTCGAAGGGGTCCGCCCAGGACCGCTGGAAGCTCGAGGACGAGAAGCGGAAGAAGGAGCAGGCGATCGAGAACGCGGCCCGCGCGCGCTACGCGAAGGCGAAGCCGCGGATCCTCGACGAGCTGGCGGCGGCCGTGAAGCGCGCCTCGGCGGCTCCGGGGAAACTGCTGGGATCCGTCCTGACCGAGCACATCTGCCAGGCCGCCGGCTACGGCGCCAAGGGCAGCGCGGCCGCGGCGAAGCGCGTGCCGCTCGGGAAGACCGCCGAGGACCTGGTGCGCCACCTGACTATGATCGCTCTGCTCAACGAGTCGGACAGCGATTGGGATGGCAGTCGGAAGCGGTTCACGGCGCGGGCCAAGGCGTTCGGCGTGGACGTCGCGAAGCTGATCGACGAGGAGGCGCCGGCAGTGCAGACGTCTGCAGCGCCGGCGAAGAAGGGACGGAAGAAGAAGTGAGCCGCGGCACGGGCGAGGAGCCGGTCGGCATGAAGCAGCGCGAGCTCGGTCCGTGCGCGGCGTGCGGCCGCGGCGTCATGCACGACCGGTCGATCGCGTTCTACCGGGTCACGTTCGAGCACTTCGTCTTGATGACCGGTGTGATCCAGCGTCAGGCCGGACTCGAGCAGGCCATGGGGAGTCCCGTTCTCGCGGCCGTGATGGGCCCGGACGAAGACCTGGCGAAGCGGGCCGGGCCCGCGGATCGCGAGATCATCTGCCAGCACTGCGCGATCCATGGTGGCTGCCTCGCGGAGATCATGGAGCATGTCGCCCGGCGCCGGTCGGAGAGTGAGCAGCTCGCCGGCGCCGACGGTGGCGGCGAATGACTCGCCTAAGCGGATACGCCGCTGACACGTCGGTCCCGGTCGAGCGCAGCCGCGCCGAGATCGAGAACGTGCTGAAGAAGTATGGCTGCGACGCCTTCGTCTCCGGGTGGTCGCCGGATGGGGCCATGATCCAGTTCGCCTACCGCGGGCGCTCGGCGAAGGTGGCCATCCCCTACCCCAAGGAGCACTCGCAGGCGAAGCTCGAGCGCGCGCAGCGCCAGCGGTGGCGGATCCTGCTGCTCCTGGTCAAGGCGCAGCTCGAATCGGTGCGCTGCGGGCTCCAGTCGTTCGAGGAAGCGTTTCTGCCATGGATGCTGCTCCTCGACGGCTCGACCGTGGCCGAGACGATGATCCCCCAGCTGCCACCGGCGAAAGAGCGGCCGCGGCTGGAAGGCCGACGCTAAAAGCGAGGTTCTTTTTGCTTGACGGCCGCGGCCCCGTGGGCGACTATTCCTCTTGTCGGCGATGACCGACAGGTGAGCGCGGGCACTGAACCCCGCGCACCGAGCCCGCCGGGTACGCGGGGCCAGCGAAAGGAACCTCCCAATGACCGCACGTCTCACCCTCCGCCGCGTCCGCCTCGTCACTGTCGACGCGGCTGCCCCTGACACCTCCCTCCCGCTGGTAGCCGGTCCGGCTGACGTGTATGCGATCGCGAAGCCGGTGCTGCCGACCGATCGCGAGGGCTTCGCGGTGATTCACCTGTCCGCGCGGCACCGCACGATCTCGGTCGAGATGGTGTCGGTCGGTTCGCTGAACTCCTCGATCGTGCATCCGCGCGAGGTGTTCAAGGGTGCGATCCTCGCGAACGCTGCCGCGGTGATTCTGGTCCACAACCATCCGAGCGGCGAGGTCGAAGCCAGCGAAGAGGATCACACGATCACGCGCCGCCTCGTGCAGGCCGGCGAGCTGATCGGGATCGCGGTCCTCGATCACGTCATCGTCGCCGGTGGCAAGTATCACTCGATGCGCGAGCGCAACGAGATCTAGGTGGCGCGGGGGCGCGTCGCAGCCGGGCGCGCCCCCTCCCACTGGAGGGAACCATGCGAACACTCAACGCCTACCTGTCGCGAAAGCTGCAGGCGATCTTCCCCGACGCACTCGTGTACGAGGACCAGCAGGACGGCCGCACGTCCTTCGTGCTCGAGCGTCGCGGAGTCGAACCCGAGAGCCTCGGCTCGACGTTCCAGGAGGCCAAGGCGTCCGTCGACGTGCTGCGGCGGGCGCACAAGGGAACCGACCATGCCTAAGACCGAGCGCGCGTACACGACGAAGCGAAGTACCCCGCTGGCGAAGCTGCGAGTGCGGCACAAGAAGACCAGGGCCCAGGCCGCGGACCAGCTCAAGGTGAGCGTGGGCTACCTGGGGCTCCTCGAGCGCGGCCGCGAGAAGCCGTCCGAGGATCTGCTGATCGAGATGGAGGAGGTATACGGGACGACTCGGACATCCGTGCGACGAGCTGCGATCGCCACGCGCCGGGCCTTCCTGATCCGCGAGACACCGTAGGAACCGAAAGAAACACCGACACTATCCGCCGCGCGCGACGCGGCCTAGACTGGCGCGTCCCAGCCCCAAACCGAGGAGGTTCACAATGAAGGCCGTCACGCTGTTCTCGCTCGCCATTCTCACGCTCGCCGGCTGCCGGTCCGCGACCGGCCCCGACCCAGCGCTCGACCTCGCGCTCGAGCCGTCGCGGCACGTGCACGCGGCCGCGCCCACGGATGCGCCGGAGCTGCGGAACATCCGCGCCGAGTTGCGCGGAGATCGGCTCGTGATCCACGCGCAGATCGAACTCAACGGCTGGGAGCGGTCAGACCTTGCCGATGAGAATGACTTCCCGTGTTCCGAATGCTGGACTTTCGGCGGCGACGTCGGCAGCGCCGAGCTTGGAACCGATGCGGTGAGTTACAAGATCACCGGGCGCTCGCTGCGGATCGAAGCTGACATGATCGCCGTCGGAGAAGTGATCGGCCGGCCCTGGATCACTCGCGACGATTACGCTCCGTGGACGGAGGTCCCCTGGACGCTCATCATTGGCGCGCGCCACGAGGGCTGGGGTCCCGACGCGCTTGGCCGCGAGGATTTCCGCGGCTACTGGTACAAGGGCAGCACGCCCGTCGATGGTGCGCCGCAGGTCGCGGGCGGCGTGCGGGAGTGGACGCCGTGAGCGAGACGAAGGAGACGGCCAGCGACATCGTCCGAAAGTGGATCCGCGAGGACGAAGTAATCGAGCGCAGCCTCATCACCGCTTCGAACAGCTCGGAGGCGGAGGACAGGCAGGCGCACGCCACGCTCGCGATCGCGCTCATGATGTACGACCGCAGAGGCCGATAGATCCAAACGAAACGCCCCCGAGGACGGATCCCCGGGGGCGTAGCCGTCTTCAGCCTGCTGCGTTTTACCCGGCGTCGCTCCGGTGCGATCTCCCGTCGAAGTCGAGCTTGAACACCTTCATCAGCTCCTCGGGCAGCTCCGCGAGTGCGCCGCTCAGGTTCGCGACGTCGAGCGGCTCCTCGATCTTCGCGAGCAGGGCGCGTGCAGCGTCGGCGATCTCCTGCGGCGCGTTCTCGATCGCATGGTTCAGGATTGCGATCACAACGTCGCCCGGCACGCCGAACAACTTGACCAGGAAGTCGAGCGTCTTCAACGCGCACCTCCGAGTGTGAAGCGACCGCCCACGTAGGCGGCAGTCGTTTCCGTGGTGAGCCCGTGGCTGCCTTGCAGGATGACGGTGAGCGCCGGCATGTCCTTCGGCACCGGTGCAAAGCCGATCGTCACGTCAGCCGCCCATTCCTTCGGGCGCAGGGCCTCGTCGCTCGAGACGTGGTACTGGAGCCCGACGCCGATCGAGAAGTCGTTGTTGTCGACGTCGGTCACGGTGTACCGGCCGCCGGCCGACGCGCGCAGGTACTCCTGCTGGAGGCCGTAGTAGCTGCAGCCGACCACCGACAGGCGATGCTGCAGGCTGACGCTGACGTTGCCGCCGAGCTCGAAGTCGGACGGCATCGTCTCCTGGCTGTCGGTCCAGACGCCGTTCGCGCCGAGGTAGAACCCCGGAA
>JBEANR010000185.1:0-24348 GCA_041165365.1 Actinomycetota bacterium
ATCTTTCCTGCACCGTGGCCCGTATCGAGCAGGTCGTAGGCGGCTCTCACCTCCGCAAGCGGGAAGGTCGCCCGCACCGGGAGCGTGAGTCGCCCGGCCGCAGCATCCTCCGCGAAACGCGACAACTGCGATGCGGATTTGCGACCACCACCCGCCGTGCGGATGCCGCGGCTCTCCGCATCGGCCCCCATCGCAACCGAATCGATCCGGTCCGCGGGCACCCCGAGTGCCCGCGCGAGGTCTACCCCGACCGCACCGACGGTGTCGACCGCCGCAGTGAAACCGCCGGGGGCAGCCGTCCGAGCGCGGTCCGCTTCGCCCGGGCCGTAGGCGATCGGAACGACCCCGAGGCTCTCGAGCAGCCCATGATGCGGCCTACTCGCCGTACCGACCACCGCGGCACCCTTCTGAAGGGCGAACTGTGCAGCCATGAGTCCGACCCCGCCCGCGGCTCCCGTCACGAGCACGGTGTCGCCCGACGCGATCCCGACGGCCTCGACGGCGTTCCAAGCCGTATTGGCGACGAGACCGAGACCTCCCGCCACCGCCCAATCGAGGCCTTGCGGCTTCGGAGCGAGGGATGTCGCGGCGACCACCACGAAGTCGCTCTGCGCCCCCGATCCGATCCACCCCAGCACCTCGTCGCCGACAGCGAATGACGCCGCGCGAGGGGTCACCCCGTCGGAGGACTGCTCGTCGACACCTCGACCGACCTCGGCGGCCGCAGGGCCGACCTCGTCGACGACCCCGGCGAACTCGGCGCCCTGACGGCGCGGCAGGGGCAACGGGAAGTCGCCGCGGCGCACCTTCGAATCGAAGGGATTCAGCCCCGCCGTGCGTACGGCGACCCGCACCATGCCGGGGCCGGCATGAGGTTCCTCCACCTCGACGACGTCGAGCACCTCGGTGCCCCCGGTGCGTGTGATGATGACTGCTCGCGACATCCGTGCTCCCTCGTTGGTCGGATCCCAGTCAATCAGGCTCTCGGCGGGCTCGACCTGCGGCGGGGGCGGGCTCCCCGGGCGGCGGACCACCGCACGCTCAACCGACCCCGAGGCCTCCCGATCCGTCGAACGCCGCGGTGGTGCGGGATGCCAGGCCTGCACGATCCACGAAGTAACGGGCGTAGTGCGCCTCGAGTTCGGGCCCGATGTCCTGCACCTCGGTGGCGAGCACGGAATGCAGTTCGTTCGTGAATCCCGCCTCGTCGAGGTCTGAGTAGACCGCCATCCGGGCCTCGAGTCGCGGGTCTCGCGACAGGGTGGTCCAGGCCGTGCGGAGGGCGCCGGACATCTCGAAGCGCTCGGTCTCCGACATCCGGCTCCAGATCGCATGCAGCACCTCGTGGCCCGCGACGCCCGCCTCTACTGCCGGCAGCAGAGGATGCGACGTCGAGATCACGTGGATGACCCCGTCGGCCGACGTATAGCACCCGAGAATCTCTGGGGAGTCGTCGGAGCAGCTCACCGCGAGCTGTTCGCGCGGCTCGAGCGACGGGCTGCTCGCGAAGAACACCGAACGCGCTTCAGGCGTGAGTCCGGCGTCGGCGGCCATCCGCTCGGTCGCGAGCGACGGCGGGTGCAACCAGTTCTGCATCCGCTCGGAGAGAGCCGCCGAGACCGGATTCGGGCTGAGGAACGCGGCGAGGGCGAACAGCGAGACGAAGAAGCCGGTGACCCACCTGGCCGACCGACGCCGACTCCGAGCGGCGTCACCCCCGTCGCGCGGCAGCTCGAGGTCACGTCCGTCGAACAGCACCGTCGTCCCTTCTCACCCCGTCGATCCCGACGGACACTGGAGCCTAACAACGCCCTGTCGCACCGCAGCAGGGGGTCGCCGACCCCACTTCGGGGCGCGCGTCCACGACGGCCGGGCCCGATCGATCAGTGCCCGACGAGAGGCCCCATCGCCCGGGCGACGATCGACGGGCGGTGCGTCATCCGCTCCTCCAGGTCTGCCGTGGCCATCGCCGCGAGCCCCAGGTTGGACCCGAGAAATCGCAACGGCTCCGGCTCCCAGCGCGGGGAACGATGGTCGACCCACGGGAGGGCTGTGAGATCGGTCTGCTCGCCGGTCAGGAGATCTGCGAGGGTGCGGCCGGCGAGATTGGTGGTGCTGAGGCCGTCCCCGACGTATCCGCCGGCCGAACCGATGCCGCTCCGCCTGTCGTAGCGCACGGACGCGTGCCAGTCGCGCGGCACCCCGAGCGGACCACCCCAGCGGTGCGTGACCTCGGCCGTGGCCGCCGCCGGGAACAACTCCCCGAGCGTCTGCGCAAGGTGCTCGAACACCCTCTCGACCCTGTCGTACGAGGGCCGGATGGCACTGCCCCAGTGATAGCGGGCGCCCCGACCGCCGAAGGCGAACCTGTTGTCGGCCGTGCGCTGTCCGTAGATCAGCAGGTGGCGATAGTCGGTGAAGGTCTGGCCGTGCGCGATGCCGATGTCGTGCCACACGGCATCCGGAAGCGGCTCCGTCGCGATCATGAGCGAATACAGCGGAAGGATGTCGCGGCTCGCGCGCGCGACGGTGGCACGGTACCCCTCCAGAGCGATGACCACGTGCTGCGCCTTCACGCTGCCGCGTACCGTGGCGACACGGCGAGGCATCCAGTCGACCACCTCGGTCTGTTCATGGATGATCACGCCCCGCGCCTCGAGGGCACGGGCGAGCCCCCGCACGAGTGAACCGGGCTGAAGCCTCGCGCAGTCGGGGTCGAAGACCGCCGGATGTCCGCCCGGTCCGTCGACGAGGGTGGGTCGATCGACCCCGAACGCCGCGGCCGCCGCCACATCAGCCCGCGCCGCCGCCAGCTGGACAGCGGTGCGCGCGAGCACCAGGGTGCCGCCCTTCGCGAAATCGCAGTCGATGCCCGCCTGTCGAGCGGCCCGGCCCACCTCGTCGACGGTGTCGATCATCGCCTGCCGCTGAGCTGTCGCGGCGGCACGACCGTGGGTGCGGGCGAGCGACTCGGTCGACCTCGGGAACAGGGCGCTGCACCATCCACCGTTGCGTCCCGACGCGCCGAAGCCGGCGATCTCCTTCTCGAGCACGATGATGCGCAGGCGCGGATCCCTCTCGAGCAGGTACCACGCCGTCCAGAGTCCGGTCAGGCCGCCCCCCACGATCGCGACGTCGGCCTCGACGTTCCCGTCGAGCGCCACTCTCGGGGTCAGCGCGTCTCCGGCCTCCGCGACCTGGTCGAACCAGAGGCTGAGACCTCGGTATCCGCCGGACCCGCTCGTCAGAGCCTGGTCCACGCCTCGGTCAGCACACCGCGCAGGATGCCCTCGATCTCGTCGAACTCCTTCGGCCCGATCGTGAGTGGGGGAGCGAGCTGCACGACGGGGTCGCCGCGATCGTCGGCGCGGCAGTACAACCCCGCCTCGAACAGGGCCTTCGACAGGAAGCCGCGCAGCAGGCGCTCGGATTCCGCGTCGTCGAACGTCTCCTTCGTCGTCTTGTCCTTCACCAGCTCGATGCCGAAGAAGTATCCGTCGCCACGCACGTCGCCGACGATCGGCAGGTCGAGCAGCTTCTCGAGGGTGGACCTGAAGATGGGCGAATTCTCACGCACGTTCTCGTTGATGCGTTCCTCGTCGAAGATGTCGAGGTTGGCGAGGGCCACTGCGGACGACACCGGATGCCCGCCGAAGGTGTAACCGTGGTAGAACGAGGTCTCGCCGTGCTTGAAGGGCTCGTAGAGCCTGTCGCTGATGATGGTGGCTCCGATGGGCGAGTACCCGCTCGTCATCCCCTTGGCGCAGGTGATCATGTCGGGCACGTAGTCGTAGGCGTTGCACGCGAAGAACTCCCCGATGCGTCCGAAGGCGCAGATGACCTCGTCGCTCACCATGAGCACGTCGTACTGGTCGCAGATCTCGCGTACCCGCTGGAAATAGCCGGGAGGGGGAGGAAAGCACCCGCCGGAGTTCTGCACGGGTTCGAGGAAGACCGCGGCGACGGTCTCCGGACCTTCGAAGAGGATCATCTCCTCGATGCGGTTGGCCGCCCAGACGCCGAAGGCCTCTAGGTCGGTCGATGGTGCACCCATCTCCTCCGCCCGATAGAAGTTGGTGTTCGGCACGCGGAAGCCGCCGGGGGTCAGGGGCTCGAACATCTCCTTCATCGCCGGGATGCCGGTGATCGCGAGCGCGCCCTGCGGGGTGCCGTGATATGCGACGTTCCGCGAGATCACCTTGTGTTTGGTGGGCCGCCCCCTCAGCTTCCAGTAGTACTTGGCGAGCTTGAAGGCGGTCTCGACCGCCTCGCCGCCGCCCGTGGAGAAGAAGACGCGGTTGAGGTCGCCGGGAGCGTGCGACGCGAGTCTGTCGGCGAGCTCGATGGCGGACGGATGCGCATAGGACCACAGCGGGAAGAACGCGAGTTCTTCGGCCTGCTTAGCAGCCACCTCGGCGAGCCTCCGGCGACCGTGTCCGGCGTTCACCACGAACAGTCCGCTCAGGCCGTCGAAGTACTTGCGCCCCTGGCTGTCCCAGATGTGGTGCCCATCGCCCTTGACGATGATCGGCACGCCGGCGCCGTCCTCCATCACCGACTGGCGGGAGAAGTGCATCCAGAGGTGATCCTTGGCCTTCTTCTGGAGGTCGGCTTCGCGGGCGGCCGCGTCGGCGTCGGCCGGTGCGGTGTGGGTGCGGTGCGCCCCACCCCCCACGGTGTCGATGTGGCGGGCGGTGACAGGTGTCTCGGTGGTGGTCATCAGCGTGTTCCCCAGTTGTAGAACTGCTTCTGCAGTTTCAGATAGACGAAGGTCTCGGTGGACTGCACGCCGGCGATCCCCCGGATCTCGCGGTTGAGCAGCGCGATGAGCTGCTCATCGTCCTCGCAGACGATCTCGGCGAGGATGTCGAAGCTTCCGGCGGTCAGCACCACGTAGTCGACGGCGTCGAGTTCGGCGAGCGCCGCCGCGACGACCGTGGTGTCTCCGGTGACCCGGATGCCGATCATCGCCTGGCGATAGAAGCCCAGCTGCATCGGGTCGGTGACGGCCACGACCTGCATGACCCCGGAATCAGTGAGCTTCTGCACGCGCTGCCGCACGGCGGCCTCGCTCAGTCCGACCGCCTTGCCGATCTCGGCGTACGAACGACGGCCGTCGGACTGCAACTGCTCGATGATGCGCTTGGACACCTCATCGAGCTGCACCGGTTTCGCGGCGGTTGCTCTGGCATTCGGGCTCATACGTCGATTCTGTCAGCGCGTCGACGCCCCGGCAAGCGATTCCGCAATTCACGCGCCGTGTAGCGACGGATTCAGTCGAAGGACGATCTGGCGGCGGCCTGATCGAATGGCTAAGTTGGGGGGATGACAGCTCGGCAGCTCCAGAACTTCATCGACGGCGACTATCGGGAGGCCGCGGCATCCGGATCGTTCGATGTCATCGACCCGGCGACGGAGGCCGTCTATGCGGCGTCACCGGTCTCGAGCGCGGCGGATGTCGACGCCGCGTTCACCGCGGCGGAGGCCGCTTTCGAGGGGTGGTCGGAGTCGACGCCGGCCGAGCGCCAGCTCGCCCTGTTCCGCATCGCCGACGCGATGGAAGCCCGCGCCGAAGAGTTCGCCGACGCCGAGTCGCATGACACCGGCAAGCCACGGGCCTCCCTCGTCGATGACGAGATCATGCTCTCCGTCGACCAGATCCGCTTCTTCGCGGGCGAGGCGCGTCACCTCAGCGGCATGGCGAGCGGCGAGTACATGAAAGACCACACCTCGTCGATCCGCCGGGAGCCGATCGGGGTCATCGGGCAGGTCACCCCCTGGAACTACCCCCTCAACATGGCGGTCTGGAAGTTCGCGCCCGCGCTCGCCGCCGGAAACACGACGGTGCTGAAACCGAGCGACACGACCCCGTCGTCGACGCTGCTGCTGGCCGAGGTCGCCGCGGAGTTCCTGCCGCCCGGGGTGTTGAACGTCATCACCGGTGACCGCACGACGGGGGCGGCGATGATCGACCACCGGATCCCCCAGATGGTGTCGATCACCGGGTCCGTGCGCGCCGGCATGGAGGTCGCCAAGGCCGCCGCCAACGACCTCAAGCGGGTGCACCTCGAACTCGGCGGGAAGGCGCCGGTCGTGGTGTTCGACGACGCCGACATCGCCAAAGCAGTGGAGGGCATCGGCATCGCCGGGTACTTCAATGCGGGCCAGGACTGCACGGCGGCGACACGCGTGCTCGTGCACGAGGGGGTGCACGACGAGTTCGTCGCCGCGTTGGCCGAGTGGGCTCGCCAGAACGCCCGCACGGGCGTACCGGGAGAAGGCGGCATCCTGTTCGGTCCACTCAACAACCGCAGTCAACTCGACCGTGTCACCGGGGTCGTCGATGCCCTGCCCGCCCATGCCCAGGTACAACTCGGTGGCACGCGCCAGGGTGACACCGGGTACTTCTTCGAGGCGACCATCGTGTCGGAACTCCTGCAGACGGATGATGCGATCCAGAACGAGATCTTCGGACCGGTCATCACGGTGCAGAGGTTCACCGATGAGAAGCAGGCTCTCACCTGGGCGAACGACGTGCAGTACGGTCTCGCCTCGTCGGTCTGGACCAGCGACCACGGACGCGCGATGCGCTTCGCGAAGCACCTCGACTTCGGGTGCGTGTGGATCAACACGCACATCCCGCTGGTCGCCGAGATGCCGCACGGCGGGTTCAAGCACTCGGGGTACGGCAAGGACCTCTCGTCGTACGGATTCGAGGACTACACCAGGGTCAAGCACGTGATGAGCTACATCGGGGAGTGAGGCGGCGCGGGCGGTGGCTCTAGGCTGGTCGCGTGGATGATGCGGAGATCGCCGACACGGTCATCGTGCCGCGTCGTGTCGCCGCGCCATCCGTTCCGGTCGCATCGGTCGGTCCAGGGGGCTCCGACCCGCTCGACGACGACACCGACACCCT
This sequence comes from Actinomycetota bacterium, assembly GCA_041165365.1. Taxonomy (GTDB): domain Bacteria; phylum Actinomycetota; class Actinomycetes; order Actinomycetales; family Microbacteriaceae; genus Marisediminicola. Next base: position 6,917 of record JBEANR010000185.1, read on the forward strand.
GCTGAGGGCCCGCTCAGCCCAGTCGCCGGTCGCCCTGGTCGAACCCTCGGTCTCGGCGCGGCATTCCACCCCCGAATCCACCCGCCTCCGCCGCGATTCGCACGCGGCCACGCTCGCCCCGGTACCGCCGGTCGAACACGAAGCCGCCCGCTACCGCTACCGGATCAACGACGGCCCCATCGTCGATCTCGACGAGGTCACCCTGATCGGGCGGAAGCCCCGTGAGAACCGGGTGCCGACGGCCGAACACCGGGCTCTCGTCACCGTCGCGTCCCCGTCGCGCGAGGTGTCGTCCACGCACCTCGAGCTCATGCAGCACGGCGCCTCGATCGTGGTCACCGACATGCGCACCACGAACGGCACGCGCGTCGCGATGCCGGGGGCGGCCCCCGTCGTGCTGCTCCCCGGCGAATCCGTCGTCGCGGTGCCGGGCACCGTCATCGACATCGGTGACGGCAACGTCATCGAGATCCTGCCGATGCGCCGATTCGTGCCAGCACCGGATGCTCGGGCTGGAGCCGTGTCGTGACCGAGCTCGGCCGCGCGTCGGCACGCATCTCGGTGCCCGTCCCCGACCGCGACGACGTGTCGGTCACCCTCGCGTGGGGTGCCGCGACGGACGTGGGTCTGCGCCGCCGTCACAACGAGGACAGCTACCTCGCCGAATCGCCCGTCTTCGTGGTGGCCGACGGCATGGGCGGGCACGCCGCCGGCGATATCGCGAGCGCGGCCGTGGTCACCCGCCTGCAGGAGTCCCTTCGGGACGCCTTCGCCGATCAGCGATCGATCGCCGATGGGCTGCGAGCCGCGACCGCCGACATCACCCTCGCCGAGGATCTCGACGAACTGGGCGTCGGCACCACGGTCACCGGCATCGCCCTCACCCTGCAGAACGGCGACCCCTACTGGGCGGTGTTCAACATCGGCGACTCGAGGGTCTACCAGTTCGAAGACGGAACTCTGACCCAGGTCACCATCGACCACTCCGTGGTTCAGGAACTCGTCGACGCCGGCCTCATCCGCGCGGAGGACGCCGAGTTCCATCCCGACAGCAACGTGATCACCCGCGCTGTCGGGTTCAATGCCGAACCCATCGCCGATTTCTGGATGCTGCCGGCGCGCACGGGTCTTCGCCTGCTCATCTGCTCCGACGGCCTCACGCGCGAGGTGGACTCCGGCTCCCTCCGGCACTACCTGGGGCTCGGGTCGAGCCCCCAGGACACGGCCTCGGCGCTGATCGCCGCCGCCCTCAGGGGCGGGGGACGCGACAACATCACGGCCGTGGTGGTCGACGTGATCGAGGGCGTCGACCACGAAGCATCCGATTCGCACGACGAACTCGACACGACCGTGCCGCGTGGGCGCGCGGCATCCGGGTGATCCCGACACCGTCGCAGGGGAGTCGGACGGCTCCGTGCCGACGATTCCGCGGCCCCCCTACTGGGGGTGCCCGAGAGGGGCTCGGAGCGCCCTCGAACCCGGGTGTGTACCCCTCCCGCTGGTAGAATCTGACCCTGGTGACATACCCACGACCGAACGCGGGACGCGCCTGATCCGACCGGACTCGAGGGGGCACGATGGCCAGACGCCTGCCGTCCCAGCCTCCGGTTCTGCCTGGATTCACGCACGAGCACGTGCTCGGTTCCGGCGGTTTCGCCGATGTCTTCCTGTACGAGCAGAACATGCCAAGGCGCCGCGTCGCCGTCAAGGTGATGCTCACCGAGCTCGTGAGCGATCAGGTGAGGCAGATGTTCCAGGCCGAGGCGAACCTCATGGCGCAGTTGAGCGCGCATCCCGCCATCCTCACCGTCTATCAGGCGAGTGTCTCGGCCGACGGACGCCCGTACATCGTCATGGAGTACTGCTCGGCGGCGTTGAACGAGCGCTACCGGCGCGAGCGCATCCCGGTGCCCGAGGTGCTGCGCATCGCGGTGAAGATCGGCAGCGCCATCGAGACCGCCCACCGCGCCGGGGTGCTGCACCGCGACATCAAGCCGTCGAACATCCTGCTCACGGCCTACGGGCACCCCGTGCTCTCCGACTTCGGCATCGCGTCGACGCTCGGTGAGGCCGAGACCCAGGAGGCCGTCGGGATGTCGATCCCGTGGTCGGCGCCCGAGGTGCTCGCCGACGAGGTGCCCGGCTCGGTCACGGCCGAGGTGTGGTCGTTCGCCGCGACCGTGTACTCGCTCCTCGCCGGTCGGTCGCCGTTCGAGATCCCCGGTGACTCGAACACGTCGGCCGACCTCATGTCACGCATCAACAAGGCGAGGATGCAGCCCATCGGACGACCGGATGTGCCGGCGAGCCTCGAGCGGATCCTGCAGCGCGCGATGGCCCGGAGGGTCGAGACCCGACCCCAGTCGGTGATGGAACTCGTGCGCGAGCTGCAAGCCGTCGAGACCGAGCTCGGTGTACCCCAGACGCCGATGGAGGTGGCTGTCGACGACTGGGCCCTCGCGACGGTCTCCGACCTCGAAGACAAGACTCGCATCCGCGGGATCGTGTCGGCGGTGCCAGCGGGTGACGGGCGGCGTCGCCGTCGGAAGCGCATCGTCGACGACGGGTACTCGGCCGTCGGCACCATGGTGAGGTCGAGCTCGCAGCTTCCGAGGAGTACGGGCACGTCCCCCCTGCAGGATCGTCCGGCGGCGAAGTGGGTGGTGGCGGCCGTGGTCGCCGTCGCCGTCGCGGTGATCGGGGTCGGGGCGGTGGTCACCGCGAACGTCGTCGCCACCGCGCAGGGCGATCTGCCCGTGGTCGACGACATCGAGTCGCGGATCGCGGGCGACTCCGTGGTGTTCTCCTGGAGTGACCCAGGGCTGCTCCCGAGCGACACCTACCAGATCACCTCGACCGATCAGGAGCCGAGCATCCAATCGAGTCCCGAGTTCACGGTCGACCTTGCGGATGCGGATCGGATCTGCGTCACCGTCGCCGTGTACCGCGACGGCAAGACCGGCACGGCCAGCAGCGAGAAATGCGTGGACGCGCCGTCGTGACGGTCAGTGGACGACGATGAGATCCTGGCTCGCAGCACACCGGTCCGCGGTGATCAGCGTCACGAGCAGTGTCGTGGTCGCCGCCGTCGTGGCGACCGCCGCCATCGTGTCGGGCGGCTACGAAGCCCAGCGGCTCGACCTCGGTGACGGCTCGGTGTGGGTGGCGAAGGGGTCGAGCCAGGTGATCGGTCGTGCGAACACCGAGGTGCTCGCACTCGACACCGTGGTCGAGACCACGGGGTCCGAGCTCACCGTGCTGCAGTCGTCGGACGCCCTCCTGATCGTCGACGAGACCGAGAGCACGCTCGGGGTCGTCGACCAGGCGACGGCCGAGATCGTCGAGAGTGTGCCGCTTCCGCCGCAGGCCCTCGATGTGCGGCTCGCCCAGAACGTGATCGTCATCCACTCCGGCGCCACCGGCGAGGTCTGGACGGTGCCCCTCGACGACGTCGCGGCCTTCGATGCGGAGTCCGAACCCGCCTTCGCGCTCGGAGCCCGATCGGCTGTCAGCCTCAGCCCCGACGGCACTCTCCTGCTGCTCTCGACCGAGGCGGACGAGCTGTACGAGGTCGACGTCACGCAGAGCGATCGGGTCGTCCGCACCGCGGCGATCGAGCCGTCGGCCTCCGGGTCCGACCTGCAGGTGACCTCGGTCGGCGGCGTGTGGGCCGTGCTCGATCCGAGCGCCGACCTGCTCACGATCGAGGGCCGGGGGGTGGACCTGACCGACACGCTCGGATCGGGCACTCCCGTGCTGCAGGTCGCCTCCGACACGGGCGACCGCGTACTCGTCGCCGACTCGTCGAGCCTGATCGCGGTTCCCCTCGCCGCCGGTGCTCCGCTCGTGGTGAGTGAGGGGTCGTCGGGGACTGCGGCCGCTCCCGTCGTCGTAGGAGAGTGCTCCTTCGCCGCCTGGAGCGGGGGCACCGGATGGCGCGACTGCGGCACCTCTGACCCTGTCGAGCTCGATCTCGCCTCGATGCCCAGCGGGCAGACCCCGATCCGATTCTCCGTACGCGGCGACCGTGTCGTGCTGAACGACGTCGACGGCGGCGTCACCTGGGCCGTGCAGCAGAACGGCGACGTCATCGCCAACTGGGACGACCTCATCGACGCGGAGGAGGATCAGGAGCAGATCCAGGAGAACGACGAGGACACCCCGCCCGTCTACGAGAAGAACCAACTGCCGCCGGTCGCGGTCGACGACGCCTTCGGGGCGCGCCCCGGCCGCGCGAGTCTGCTGCCGGTGCTGCTCAACGACTACGACCCGAACGGCGACGTGCTCGTCGTCTCGTCGGTCGACGGCGTCGACGAGGCCGTCGGCAGGGTCGACGTCATCAACGACGGGCAGCGCCTGCAACTGACTCTCGAACCCTCGGCGAGCGGTGTCCTGCGCCTCGGGTACACGGTCTCCGACGGCCGCGGCGGCTCGGCGGGTGCCGTGCTCACCGTGACGGTGCGTGCGCCGGGCGAGAACGCGGCCCCGACCCAGGTGCGCACCACGCGCGCCACCGTCGCGGTGGGCGCCCGGGTGTCGACCTCCGTACTCGGCGATTGGGTCGACCCGGACGGCGACGCGTTCTACCTCACCTCGGCCGGTGTCGCGCCCCCCGACACCGTGAGCTACAAGCCGGAGGGCATCGTGGTGTTCCAGGCCAACGGCGCGGACGCCTCCGTGCGGACCGCCGGCCTCGTCGTCTCCGACGGCACCGCCGAGGGTTCCGGAACTCTCGCGGTGACCGTCCGCGCCCCCGGAGACGTGCCGATCATCGCCGACCCCTTCGTCGTCTCGACCTACGCCGGGCGGGAGGTGACGGTCTCGCCCCTCGAGCACGTGCGCGGAGGCACCGGGGTGCTGCGTCTGGCGAGTGTGCCCGAGAAGCCGGGCGCGGTGATCGACGCGAGCCTCGAGACCGGCACCTTCCGATTCGTGAGCGACCAGGTACGCACCCACTACCTCGACTACGTCGTCAACGACGGCGATCAGACCGTCACCGGCACCGTGCGCGTCGAGGTCGCCTCGCCCCCCGACGCGAATTCGACCCCGATCACGATCCCGAAGACCGTGTTCGTGCGCACCCTGAGCAGCGAGATCGTCGATGTCGCCTCGAGCGACATCGATCCGGCGGGGGGAGTGCTCCTGGTCACGGAGGCCGTCGACGTGCCCGCGAACAGCGGGGTCACCGCCGAGGTGCTCGAGCAACGCGCCATCCGGGTCACCCTGATCGCTCCCCTGCAGGCGGGCCCCGTGTCGTTCGGCTACAGGATCACCAACGGCCTCGCCGAAGCCGTCGGCGTGATCACCGTGGTCGAGATACCGAAGCCCTCCGTGCTGCAACCGCCGGTCGCCGCCGACGACAGCGTCACCGTGAGGGTCGGTGACGCCATCGACATCCCCGTGCTCGCCAACGACGCGCATCCGGATGGCGCCGAGCTCACCCTCGACCCCGAGCTGGTCTCCGGGCTCTCGTCGAATTCGGGGTTGCTGTTCACCTCGGGGAGCGTTCTGCGCTACCTCGCGCCGGAGCGTACGGGCAACTTCAGGGCCGTCTACCAGATCTCGGGACCGGACGGCGCCGTCGACCAGGCCGAGGTGACCATCGCCGTGCGCGAGGCGGTCGAGGCCACCAACGCCCCCCCGGTGCCGGCCAGGGTGGTCGCGCGGGTGGTGGCAGGCGAGACCGTGCGCATCCCGATCCCGCTGACGGGTATCGACCCCGACGGTGACTCGGTGCAGCTTCTCGGCCAGGAGACCAACCCCGAGAAGGGTTCGGTGACCGAGGTCGGGCCCGACTACGTCGACTACCTGGCCGGCGGTTACTCGGCGGGCACCGACGAGTTCACCTACACCATCGTCGACAGTCTGGGCGCGCGGGCCACCGGAACGGTGCGGGTCGGCATCAGCCCGCGGTCGAACGCCGCCCGCAACCCGATCGCCGTCGCCGACGAGGTGACGACGAGGCCGGGCAAGACCATCTCGGTGCAGGTGCTCGCCAACGACTCGGATCCCGACGGGGGCGCGCTCGCCATCACCGCGGTCACCTCGACTCAGGAGGAGGTCAGGGCGGAGGTCGTCGGCGACGTCGTGGAGATCACCCCGCCTCCGCTCGCGGGGCGCTACGGGCTGGTCTACTCGATCCAGAACGAACTCGGCGGAACGAGCTCGAACTTCGTCGTCGTGGTGGTCGACCCCGACGCGCCACCCGCGTATCCGGTGGCCAAGGACACCGTGCTCACCCTCTCCGACATCGTCGACCGCGATGAGGTCACGGTCGACGTGCTCGCGAACGTGTTCTTCGCCGACGGCGACGTGTCCGAGCTCGACCTCTCGGTGCTGCGCGGCTACGGCGACACCGCTCAGGTCACGGAGTCGAACCGCCTGAGGGTGCAGGTGACCGAGAGGCGACAGATCATCCCCTTCGCCGTGGCCAACCCCGACGACCCGACGGTGGTGGCCTACGCCTTCGTCTGGCTCCCCGGCTCGGCTGACGCCCTCCCGCAACTCGATCGCACCGCCCGGACTCTCAGCGTGGCGAGCGAGGCCACGGTCGACATCGACATCAACGACTTCGTGATCGCGGTCGAGGGCAAGACCGTCAGGCTCGCGGACGCCACCTCGGTGCAGGCGACCCATGCCAACGGCGACAGCCTGGTGGTGGATGACACCACCCTGCGCTACACGTCGGCCGACGGCTACTTCGGCCCGGCCTCCCTCTCGTTCGAGGTCACCGACGGCACCTCGGCGACCGACCCGGAGGGCAGGACGGCCACCCTCGTGCTGCCCATCCGGGTGACCCCTCGGGAGAACCCGCCCCCGGTGTTCACCGGTGGCGTGCTCGACTTCGAGCCGGGCGAGACCAAGACGATCGACCTGCTGCGCCTCACGCTCTACCCGAACGCCGAGGACCTCGACGAGCTGGTGTTCTCGGCGCCCGCGACACCGCCGGCGGGCTTCGACTACAGGATCACCGATTCCACTCTGGTCATCCAGGCCTCGCCGTCGACCCCGAAGGGCACCTCGACGGCTCTCGCGATCGGCGTGCGCGACTCGGTGTCCGAGGGACAGGCCGGCCGTCTGCAACTGGGTGTCGTGGCCTCGACCCGCCCGCTCGCGCGCCCGGCGGCCGACAGCGTGATCGCGCAGCGCGGCCGCTCCACCACCATCGACGTGCTCGCGAACGACGAGGCGACCAACCCCTTCCCGGGGCGCCCGCTCGAGGTCGTCGCGATCGGCGCGCTCGACGGAGGCTCCCTGCCGGAGGGGGTGACCGTCAGCCCCTCGGCCGACAATTCGCGGCTCACGGTCTCGGTGTCGGCCACCGCGGCCCCGATCGACACGAACCTGCAGTACCAGGTCGCCGACGTCACCGGCGACGCCGGTCGCTTCGCCTTCGGCTCGGTGACGATCTCGGTGCAGGACCGTCCCGACGCCCCGGCGGCGCCCGTACGTGCCGACGGCGGCTACGAGGAGGGCCTGCTCACCCTCAGGATCACGGCGCCGCAGGCGAACAACTCGCCCATCACCTCGTACGTCGTCACGAGCTCGAGTCACGGCGACTACCGCAGGGACTGCGGACTCCAACTGCGCTGCGCGCTCACCGACCTCCAGCCAGGGCTGCGCTACCAGTTCTCGGTCGCGGCCGTCAATGCGATAGGCGTCTCCGACCCGAGCGCGATCAGCGGGGTGCTCGGCGCCGACTATCTGCCGGCGGCCCCGCGTACGGTCTCGGCGGTCGCCACCGCGGCGGACCCGTCCGGCGGTGCGCTGAGGGTCTCGTGGTCGGAGGTCGCCGACCCCGATCCGGGAAGCGCGATCGTCGGGTACACCATCCGCATCACCGGCCCCGGGGCGGACTACACCACGAACGTCGGACCGGGCACGACCTCGATCGACACCACGGGCGGCGGGTCCCTGGTCGCGAACGCGCAATACGTCGCGACCGTCTATGCGCGCAACAGTGCCTTCGTCGTCAGCGACGCCGATTGGCGTCGGGCGAGCTCTGCTCCGGTCACCACCATCGGTCCGCCGAGCCAGACCGTCGGCGGAGTGCAGGCCACCGTGATCGGCACGGTCGGCGACATCCGGGTCACCTGGGGGTCGAGCGACCCGAACGGAGGATCGTCGATGACCTACTCCGTCGGTAGATTCCCAGCGGGCGGTGGACTCCCGACCTCGTGCAGCGTCGGCGGGGCGAAGCCGGGGCTCTCCGACGGGGCCTCACCCGCGACATCCGGCTGGGTCGACACCGAGACCTCCGATCAGGCGAGCTACCAGTACGTCGTGTACTCCGAGAACGAACTCTTCTGCACGGTGACGGCCTCCGGTGCCGTCGAGACCAAGGTCGCCCCGGGAGCCGTCCTCACCACCACGACCGTCGCGGCGCGCGGCGGGCAGTACGACCTGCAGGTGGGTGCGCTGAGCGTGCAGTCCGGGGTCGCGAACCGCTACGAGGTGCAGTTCGGGGGCGCGGGGCAGTGGAGCGCCGTCACGGCCGGCACCTGGCTGACCTCGTTCGGATCGAGTCGGGGTGTCTACGGCACGCCGGTCTCCGTCGCCTACCGCGCGTGCCGCGACGCGAGCGAGAGCTTCTGCGGTCCGGCGTCGTCTGCGGCGACCCTCACGCCGGTCGACGCGCGCGGATCGCTCGTGACCTGCACCGTGGGAGAGACCCCGATCTCCAACGCGCCGAGCAATGGCGGTGCCCCCTCGGTGCAGTTCCAGTACTCATACAACGACGGAGGAATCCCGAGTCGGTGGAGCGACTACGAGATCGACGGCGTCGCCCCTGAGCCCGGCTTCCCCGGCACGAACGAGGTGAGGGTGCGGATGCAGGCCATCGTCACGTTCGCTCCGGACGCGGTGTTCGTCGACCCGGGGTTCGTCGAAGGGAGCTGCGGATGACGCGGGGCCCGAGTCATCCGTCCGCCCGACCATCCAGGCCAGCCATCATCGGCACGACCAGAGGATCCACCACATGACCATGACCCCGGAGCAGGCGACGTGGTTCGCCTCGACGTTCGACCGTCTCGTGGCCAACATCGAGCAGGTGCTCCTCGGCAAGACCACCGTCATCCGGCTCTCGTTCACGGCACTGCTCTCCGACGGTCATCTGCTGCTCGAGGACTTCCCCGGCACCGGCAAGACCTCGCTCGCGCGCGCGATGGCGCAGACGGTGGCGGGCACGGCCAGCCGCATCCAGTTCACGCCCGACCTCCTGCCGGGCGACATCACCGGCGTCACGATCTACGACCAGCGCAGCAGCCGCTTCGACTTCCACCCCGGGCCCATCTTCGCCAACATCGTGCTCGCCGACGAGATCAACCGGGCGAGCCCGAAGACGCAGGCCGCACTTCTCGAGGTGATGGAGGAGGGCCACGTCACCGTCGACGGGGTCACCCACGGGGTGGGGGCGCCGTTCATGGTGATCGCCACGCAGAATCCCATCGAGCAGGCGGGCACCTACCGACTGCCGGAAGCACAGCTCGACAGGTTCATCATGAAGGCGTCGATCGGCTATCCGGACCACGCGTCGACCCTGCGCATCCTCGAGGGTGCGGGAACGCGCGCCCACGACGTCACGGTGCCCGCGATCGCCGCCGCGAGCACGATCGTCGACATGGCCACCCTCGCGAGGACCGTGCACGTCGACCCGTCGATCAACGACTACGTGGCCAGACTCGTCGAGGCGAGCAGGAACGCCACCGAGGTGCAGCTCGGCGCCTCGGTGCGCGCAGCTCTCGCGCTCGTGCGCACCGCCAAGACCCTCGCCGCCGCGAACGGCAGGCACTACGTGATCCCCGACGACGTCAAGGTGCTCGCCGAGCCCGTGCTCTCCCACCGTCTCGTGCTCGACGCCGAGGCCGAGTTCGAGGGTGTGACCGCCTCGAGCATCGTGAGCCAGCTGCTCATCGAGACCCCTCCACCCAGCGATCGGCAAGCGGTGTGACGACCAGGCTCGAGCACACCTCGACGACGACGGTCGGGCTGACCAACGCCAGGACCCGCATCGTCGGAGACAGGACGGGTCCAGCCGCCGACGCCGTCGTCGCGATGGTCCGTGTGCTCCGGGTGGCCAGGAAGGGTCTCGCACGGGCGTTCGGACGCGTGGCCGAGGTCGTGACCCCGCTCGGCTGGACCATGCTCTGCGTCGTGCCCGCGGCCTTCCTGGTCGGCTACCGGTTCGGGTGGGTCGAGCTCGTCGCCGTCGCCTACGCCGGACTGATCCTCATCGCCGTCGCCGTGGTGTATCTGGTCGGGCGCAGCTCCGTCACCATCACCCTCGCCCTCCGCCATTCCCGGGTCGTCGTCGGGCAGCCCGCCCGCGGCGTCCTCGTCGCCACCAACCCCACGAGGCACCGGGTCGCGGCGAGTGCCGTCGAGGTGCCGGTCGACCGCGAGATCGTCGCCCTCTCGACGCCGAGCCTGGCCAGGGAGGGCGAGTACGAGCAGGAGTTCGGCATCCCGACGGCGAGGCGGGGTGTCTACAGGGTGGGGCCCGCGAGGACCGTCCGGGCCGACCCGGTCGGACTCGTGCGCCGCGAGATCGTGCTCACGGCGCCGAGCGAGCTGTTCGTGCATCCCAGGACCATCGCGATCCCGGGCACGAGCACCGGCCTCGTGCGCGACCTCGAAGGTCAGTCGACGCGTGATCTCACCAGCAGCGACATCGCCTTCCACGCTCTTCGCGAGTACACGCCCGGCGATGAGCAGCGCTACATCCACTGGAAGAGCACCGCCAAGACGGGCACCTACATGGTGCGGCAGTTCGAGGAGACGAGACGGTCGCGACTCGTCGTGGCCCTCAGTCTCTCGAGCGCCGAGTACGCGACCGCCGACGAGTTCGAGATGGCGGTGTCGGCGGCGGGCACCCTCGGCATCCGGGCGATCAGGGATGCGAGGGACATCTCCGTCGTCGTCGGCGAGAACACGCCGGAGTTCGCCAAACGCAAGGTGCTCGGCATCCGTCAGTTGAATTCCCTGTCGAAGAGCAGACTGCTCGACGACCTGTCGGGTGTCGAGATGGCCGAGTCCTCTCTGACGATCCCGGATGTCGCCCGCGTCGCCGCGGACAAGGTGCCCGGCATCTCCGTCGCGTATCTCGTGTGCGGCTCGCGGGTGACCGCCACTGCGCTGCGGGCGGCGTCGGTGCAGTTCCGCACCGGTGTCGAGGTCGTCGCCGTCGTCTGCGACCCCGAGACGGTGCCCGGGCTCAGGAGGGTATCCGACCTCAGCGTGTTGACCATCGGCTACCTCGACGACCTCAAGGCCTCTCTCGCCAGGGCGGCCGCGGTATGACCGCGCGGATCGCGGGCGCAGGCGCCCCGGGCATTGTCAGACCGGCGCCGGCGGGCGGCCGTCGTCGCCCGCGTCGTCGGCTCTCCGCCGTGGGCGTCGTGGCGAACACCGCCATGCTCTGGCTGTGCACCGCCATCGCGGCCTCCGCTTTCTGGCCGGTGTACCAGAGCCCGGAGTTCGTGGTGATGGTGGCGGTCACGACCCTCGTCGCGTCGACGATCGTCATCGCCGCCGCGGTGTTCCGCCTGCCCGGCTACGTGGTCGTGCTCGCGACCATCGTCGCGTACTTCGCCCTCGGGGTGCCGATCGCCGTGCCGGACCGAGCCGTCTCCGTCGTGCTGCCCACCCTCGAGGGGCTGCGTGACCTCACGCTCGGCACCGCCCTCGGGTGGAAGCAGCTGCTCACCATCACCCTGCCGGTCGGCAGCTACCAGGCCCTCCTCGTGCCCGCGTACCTCCTCGTGTCGCTCTCGGTGACGGTCTCGCTGAGCGTCGCGCTGAGGACGAGGTTCACCGCTCTCGCGGCGCTCGGGCCCATCGTGGTGTTCCTCGCCGCCATCCTGTTCGGCGAGACCACGGCACTCTTCCCGCTGTCCACGGCCCTCGGGCTCACCGCGGCGGTTCTGCTCTGGCTCAGCTGGGCGCGCTGGCATGATCGCCGCGCCGCCCTGCGCAGGGGTGCCAGGGCGAGCGCCGTCTCCGGCGACGTCGCGCGCGGTTCGATCGGCGCCGACCGGTCGGGTCCTGCAGGCTTCAGGGTGCTGGCCAGTGCCGTGCTGATCGTGGCGATCGCGGCGGGGGGAGCAGCCGGAGCCACCGCGGCGCTGCCGCCGACGGGAGAGCGCGAGGTGCTGAGGTCGGGCATCGTGCAACCGTTCGATCCGCGGATGTACGCGAGCCCGCTCAGCGGCTTTCGTAGCTACCTCGCGCCGGCGAGGGCCGACGACGAGATGCTCGTCGTCGACGGACTACCCGCAGACACCCGCATCCGTATCGCCACCCTCGACACCTACGACGGGATCGTGTACTCGGTCGGAAGCGAGACGGTGTCGAGCGAGTCGGGCTCGTTCACCCTCGTGCCCTACGAGTTCGATCAGTCGGGGCTCGCCGGTGAGGAGGTCTCGATCGACGTGACAGTGTCGGGGTACCAGGGGGTCTGGCTGCCGACGGTGGGGCAGTTGCAGCGGATCTCGTTCTCGGGAGACGACGCGTCGACCCTGCGCAGCTCGTTCTACTACAACGGCACCAGCGGCACCGCTGCGGTCGTCGACGAGGTCGGCTCCGGCGACCGATACCGGGTGGATGCCGTGGTGCCCGCCCAGCCGACCGGCACCAGTCTGCAGACCCTCGCCCCGGGCACGGCCGAGGTGCCCGCGCTGGGGGAGCTGCCCGACGAGGTGGCCGTCGCGCTCGGACGCTGGGTCGGAGACATCGACGGAGACGGCGCCAGGCTCATGGCCGCGCTCGACGGGCTCCGCGCGACCGGGTACATCAGTCACGGTGTCTCCGACGACGAGCCGCCGAGTCGATCCGGGCATTCCGCCGACCGCATCACCGAACTCCTCACTGACGCGCGGATGATCGGCGACGAGGAGCAGTACGCGGTCACCGCGGCCATCATGGCTCGCGAACTCGGATTCCCCGCGAGGGTCGTGATGGGGTTCCTGCCCGACGAGGCTCCGGTCGACGGCGTGACCACGCTCACCGGTGACGACGTCAGTGCATGGATCGAGGTCGACACCGCTCAGTGGGGTTGGGTCACCCTCGATCCGAACCCGGCGGTGCGCGAGATCCCCGACGAGGTGCCCGAGGTGCCCACGCAGGTCGCCAGACCCCAGTCACCCGTGCAGCCGCCCATCGAGGAGCCGGATGTCGCGGACGACCAGGAGCCGCCGGACTCCCGCCAGAACGACTCCGACACCGTCGATCCGTTGCTCGCCGCCCTGCTCGTCTCCCTGCAGGTGGCGGGATGGGTCGTGCTCGCTGCAGCCATCGTCGTGTCGCCGCTGCTCGCGATCATCGCCACGAAGGTGCGGAGGAGGCGGCGCCGGAGGCGCGCATCCACCCCCCTCCAGCGGATCAGCGGGGGATGGCGGGAGTTCGAAGACGCCGTGCTCGACCACGGGCTGACGCCGCCGCCCTCGGCGACCCGTTCGGAGTTCGCCTCCGTCGTCGCCGGCACGACCCCGCTCATGCTGGCCGCCGCCGCCGATCGCGCGGTGTTCTCGCCGTCCGGTGCGGAGCCGCAGGACGCCGATCGCGTCTGGAGCTCGGTCGACGACGTGCGGTCCTCGCTCGACGCCGGTCTCACCAGGCGACGCCGGTGGGCGGCCAGACTCTCGCTCGCCTCGTTGCGTCGGGGGAGGCGCTCGTGATCCGCTGCGGGTACTGCAGGACCGAGCTTCCCGACGAGGCCCTGTTCTGCGGGGAGTGCGGGCGATCGATCGCCGGCCGCATCGACGACGAGCCCGTGCTGCACGACGGGGATGGGCGGGAAGCGGACGCGGGCGATGTACCCGTGCCCGTGCCCGAGCACGAGGAGCAGGGTGCGTGCGCTTCGTGCGGGGCGACCCTGCAGCGGGGCGACATCTTCTGCGGTGAATGCGGCGATGTGGTGCGTCCGAAGGGTCTGCACGCTGCGGAGCATCCCGACACCGCTGTCATCGAACCCCTGCCCGCGTGGCGGACGCAGTCGGATCGCCCGGGACCCAGGGTTCCGAAGATCGCGTTTCGGGATGGCGCGGCTCCGGTTGCCGCGGAACCCGGGGTTGCCGAGCCCGAGGTCGTGGAGCCCGGGGTTGCCGAGCCCGAGGTCGCCGCGCATGCAGAGCCGGACCTCCTCGCCCCCGAGCTGGCCGTACCCGGGCTCCCCGCCGCTGTCCCACGGCCCACGCCCGGGTTCATCGCCCCGTTCATGCCTCGCGAGCCGATGTCGGCGCCGTCGTCGGAACGGGCGCCGACCCTTGCTGAGAGGCTGTCCGAGATCCTCGACGACGTCGAGGACACCCGGATCGTCGCGAGGGTCGGGGCAGGCGAGAAGTTCGTGCTGCAGTTCAGCACGGGGGAGAGCGTGCGCGTGTCGGGATCCGGCCTCATCGGCCGCAATCCGCGCTCGGAGCCCGCGGAGTTCGTCGATCAGTTCGTGAGGGTCACCGACCCGACCAGGTCGGTGTCGAAGACCCACCTCGAGTTCGGCCAGGACAACGGAGCCTTCTGGGTGCGCGACAGGTATTCCGGCAACGGCTCGATGGTGCGGGAGCCCGAGCGTGCGCCGGTGCGCTGCGAGCCGGGCCGCCGCTATCTCGTCCCCCGCGGCACGAGGGTCGACATCGCCGACCAGTTCTTCGTGGTGAGCTGACCACCGGTCCTCCCCACGAGCTGCGTCCGAGAGAAGTCGACGGATCCCACAGGATGCCCGCCGACGGCCACTCCGTCGTGGTCTCCTCGACGGGTGACGGACGAGGCGTACCCTCCCCGGCCCTTCGTGGCCGACGAGCTCGAGCATGCGCAGCCGCTCGTGGTGCCTGCTCTGCCGTCGCCCGAACCCCCGCGCCCGTTCCCCCTTCTGGCCACTCTGGCGCCGGTGGCGGGTTCCCTGGCGATCTGGTCGATCACCTCGTCGCCGTTCGCGCTGATCTTCGCGGCCCTCGGACCGCTCATCGCGGTCGCGAGTGTCGGAGATCAGGTGGTCGGGGGGCGCAGGCGGTCGCGCAAGGCCTCACGGGTGTTCCTCCGCGACCTCGCGCACTTCGAGGCCCGCGTGCAGGTGAGGCACGATGCCGAGCGCGCCGGACTCGATCGGCGCTACCCCGATCTCGGGGCACCTGAGTCAATGATCCCGTCTCCGGCGCGGCCGGGTGCGGCGCGGCTCGCTGCGCCACCCGTGCGCGTCGGACGGGGGACCGTGCGCAGTTGGCTGCAGCTCGACGGGGTGGGTCCGGCATCCGTCCATGACCCCACTCCCACGGCCCTCGCCGCAGCGCGCACCGGGGCGCTGTCCGCCGCGGCACGCCTCGATGACGCCCCGATCGTCGTCGACGTGGCCGGAGGGCTCGGGCTGTGCGGCGCCCGGAGCCCGGTGCTGCCGGTCGCGCGCGCGGTGGCGCTGCAGCTCGCCAGATCCCTCGACCCTGCCACCACGACGATCACCGTGCCCGATTCCGCGGCGTGGCGATGGATGCTCGGACTCCCGCACAGGGTCGGGGTCGACTTCGTGAGCTCACCCGTGCCGGACGCCGGGCCCGACGGCGCTGCGCGACACGGCACCGGTGCCGCGCGACACGGCGGGGGCGCGGTGGAGAGGGTGGTGTTCGACCTCGGTGGAGGCGGTTCGATGTTCCTGGCCATCGCTACGACGCGGGAGGC
Organism: Actinomycetota bacterium; assembly: GCA_041165365.1. GTDB lineage: Bacteria > Actinomycetota > Actinomycetes > Actinomycetales > Microbacteriaceae > Marisediminicola. Next base: position 22,580 of record JBEANR010000185.1, read on the forward strand.
ACTGCCGCCGGGGTGCTCGGCGATGCTCCTCGTCGACGCCGCGTGCGCCAGGCTCACACCGGCGCCAGGTGGCGCCGAGGTCGCACTCCGTGCCGATCTGCTCTCCGAGCAGGACGCCCTGAGGCTCGTCGATCGGCTGCGGGCCGACGCGGAGTCGTCGGCAGGCGCCCACCGCCCCTGCATCCCCGATTCAGTGGCACTCGCGGACGTGTTGGAGTGCACCGCGTCTTCCGGCCAGAGCCCCGATGGGGGAGAGATGGTTCCCGCGGGCGTCGTCGCCGTGAATGCGCGCGTCCTCGCGGGTCCTGCGGGCACCCTCGCGGCGCCCGTGGGGCGAGACGCTCGAGGACCGGTCATCGTCGATCTGGTGCGAGACGGACCGCACGCCGTCGTGGGCGGCACCACGGGGAGCGGCAAGAGCGAGCTGCTGCTCACCTGGATCCTCGCCCTGGCCGCCCGCTATCCGCCGTCGACGGTCAACTTCCTGCTCGTGGACTTCAAGGGCGGCGCCACGATGGATGCACTCGCACGCCTCCCTCATACGGTCGGGGTAGTCACCGATCTCGACCGTGGCGGAGCCGCGCGGGCGGTGGCGAGCCTCGCTGCAGAGCTGCGCCGTCGGGAGCAGGTGCTCGCGGAGTCCGGCCTGCGCTCGGTCGAAGCGCTACCGTCGAGCGAGACCCTCGCGAGGCTCGTCATCGTCGTCGACGAGTTCGCCGCGCTGCTCGCCGAGACACCGGATCTCGCCGCGGTGTTCGCCGACCTCGCCGCGCGCGGGCGATCGCTGGGCATCCATCTGTTGCTCTGCACGCAACGCCCGTCCGGTGTCGTGCGTGAGGCCGTGCTCGCCAACTGCGCTCTGCGCATCTCGCTGCGGGTCGCCTCGACGGCCGACAGCCTTGCGCTGTTCTCGACCGCGGCTGCCGCAGGGCTTCCGAAGACACCTGTCGGGCGGGCGGTGGTCTCACGCGCTGGCGACGATCCGGAGGAGTTCCAAGTGGCGATCGCGGGCGGCGACGACTACACGACGATCGAGGGCCGATGGCCGGCCGTCGACCTTCACCGACCGTGGTGCCCGCCGCTGCCCGAGCTGGTGGAGCCGGCCGACCTCGTCGAACGAGGCCATCGCGCCGGGGCGATCCACCCCTTCGAGGACGGCGGGCGTGCACCCGGAATCGCCTTCGCTCTCGCCGACCTGCCCGAGCAGCAGCGGCAGACTCCCGAGACCTGGGATCCGATGAGGGAGGGGAGCCTGCTCGTGGTGGGTCGCGCGGGGTCCGGCCGGAGTTCGGCCCTCCGGGCCCTCTCGACGGCGGCGGAGTCGAAGGGGTGGGCGTCGCTCGCGATCCCCTCGGACCCCGCGGGGGCGTGGGATGCGCTCGCGGCCGCTGCGGTCGAAGCCACCGATGCCGATGCCGATGCCGATGCGTCCGCCGACCCGCTCGAGTCGGGCATCTCGCCGCGAACGCTCGTCGTGATCGACGACGTCGACGCGCTCCTGGCCCGGTTCGGCGACGACCATCGGGCGGCCTTCGAGGAGTCCCTCGTGCGCCTGGTGCGTGATGGGCCGGCGCAGGGCATCCATCTCGTCGCGTCGGCCCGGCGCATCACTCCGGCGATGCACCAGTTCGCGTCGGTCTGCGACTCGAGGGTGCTTCTCGCCCTGCCGTCCCGGCATGAGCACGTGCTCCACGGGGGCCTCAGCGCCCGGTTCGTCGACGCGCTGCCCGCGGGCGGCGGGCACCGCGACGGCCGTCGACTGCAGATCG
>JBEANR010000186.1:0-6914 GCA_041165365.1 Actinomycetota bacterium
GGTGGTGGCGGACGACCGGCTGAGGCTGATCTTCCTGTGCTGTCACCCTGCTCTGGATGCCGCGGCCCGCGTCGCCCTGAGCCTCCGGGTGCTCGGCGGGCTGGAGGTCGCCGAGATCGCCGACGCCCTGCTCGTGTCTGAGCCGGCGATGGCGAAGCGGCTCACCAGGGCCCGCGCGAAGATCAGGGATGCCGGCATCCCGTACCGGGTGCCGTCGGAGACCGAGCTGCCGGAGCGCCTCGATGCCGTCGCCACGGTGATCCTGCTGATCTTCAACGAGGGATACGCCTCCCGTCGCGCCGGGGGAGCCCAGCGGGTCGACCTCGCCGTGGAGGCCATCAGGCTCGCGCGGGCGCTTCGCGAGGTGATGCCGGGCGAGGCGGTCGTCGAGGGGCTGCTCGCCACCATGCTGCTGCAGCATTCCCGTCGCGCGGCGCGAGAGGTGAACGGCGAGACCGTGCTACTCGCGGATCAGGACCGCGGGCGCTGGGATCATCCGATGGTCGCGGAGGGCACCGCGCTCGCGGCGGAGGCCGTGCGTCACAGCGCGGTGCGGGGCACCAGGTTCGCGGTGATGGCCGCGATCGCGGCTCTCGAATCGGAGTGGCCGCCACCGTGGAGCGACGTCGTCGACTGGTACGACGTGCTCGTCACCTTCGATCCGAGCCCGGTGGTGAGGTTGAACCGAGCTTCGGCGATCGCTGAATCGCTCGGAGCAGCCGAGGGCTTGTTAGCTCTCGAGGAGGTCGATGGGCTCGACGGGTACCCGTGGTTTCACGCCTCGCGCGGCGAGCTGCTGCTCAAAGTGGGGAGGTCGGATGACGCGGCCGCGGCGTTCTCCCGGGCGATCACGGTGTTCGGCGCCGACGATGCGCCCGTGGTTCGGCGCCTCGCCCGGCGTCGCGGGGAGGCGCTCGCGACCGTCAGGGGATGACGCCGACCGCCACCTGCACGTGCCCTCCCCGCAGCGAGAGACGCTCTACGTCGGTGCCGTCCCGTTCGATCGCCCGCCAGGGACGCGCGGTGATGTCCGCGCCGCCGAGGGCGCAGGCGAGCCGCGCGAGAGGTGACAAGACCGCCGCGAAGCCGGTCGGCGGCTGCATGTCGACGATGGCTGCGCTGCCGCCGGGGCGGAGTGCTGCCTTGGCCAGGTCCCAGGCGGGGTGCCAGTCGTCGAAGACGCTCATCGCGTAGGTCGAGATCACGGCATCCACCCCCTCGGAGGATCGACCCGCGGATGCCTCGAGCTCGACGATCCGCGCGGGGTCGAACTGCGTGGCATCCGCTCGCTCGAGCACGACGTTGTGGAGTCCGCGGCGCCGGGCCACCGCGAGCATCTCGGGGCTGAGATCGAGGCCGATCACGAGACCGGTCGGGCCGACCGCCGACGAGAGCAAGGGGAGGTTGAGCCCGGTGCCGCAGCCCAGGTCGAGCACGACGTCGCCGGGGGAGAGGCCGAGAAGCTCGACGGCTGCGACGCGACCGGCGCGGTACACCGCGCGCTCACCGGAGATGACGTCGTAGAACCGGGCGCCGGCGGAGTACCGCCGGAAGAGTCCCATGTCGGCGAGCCTACCGACCGATCATTTGCATCTCACTCGGCGGCAGCGCCGAGAAATCGATATCTCGCGGGCTGGGCCGGTACCCGCGAAACGCTTGCGAGGCGCGCGCGGATGTCGATAGCGTGACGGGCTCGAGCACGCTCACCGACCAACACGGCGACCGGATACCCTCGCGAACCCGCCCCGGCGGGTCGACGACCGACCTCGTCGTCTCGACAAAGGAGCCTCCCGATGAGCCCCATCCGTCTGAGAAGAACCCGTCTCACCGATGCCGGGCCGAGGACCGGGCGACGCCGTAGTGCTCTGATCCCGATCGCCGCCGCCGTCGGTGTGCTCATGGCGATCACGGCATGCGGAGATGCGACGACACCGCGGCCGACGAGCGCAGTCGGCCCGGCATCCGGGATCGGCCCGTCGACCGGAACCCTGCCCGCGACCCAGCCCGTGGTCGACACGGCCGTCGACCCGGAGCCCGCGCCCTCCAGCACGGCCGGCGAAGCCATCGAGACCACCTACCAGCCGTTCAGCGGCCCCCTGCAGAATCCCGACCGCGGGTTCTACTCGACCGAGAACCTCATCTCCAGCCAGGTCGGTGGGGTGGCCGGTCAGCCGGACTACAGGTTCCTCCGCGAACGCGGCTACACGCTGATCCGCCTGCTGGTCAGGCTCGACGACTTCCGCGACCGTCCGATCTCCGGAGCCGCTCTCGCGGAGATGGACGCGGGGTTCGCGAGCCTCCGGAGAAACGGCCTCAAGGGGCAACTCAACTTCACATACAACTTCCCGTCCAACTGGGATGTGTCGAATCCTCCGCCTGATGCGCCACTGCCGGTCGTGCTCGGCCATCTCGATCAACTCCAGTCCGTGTTCGCGAGGAACCAGGATGTGATCGCCTCGATGTCACGCGGCTTCATCGGCGCCTGGGGTGAAGGCCACTCCTCGACGAACGGCACGGATTCGCCGGAGGCCAAGCAGGCCGTCTTCGACAAGATCCTGTCGGTCTTCCCCGCGGAGCGCACGATGCAACTGCGCACGGTGCTCGAGATACAGGCGACGGTCGGCGACCGGGTCGACCGGTCGACCGCCCACGATGGTTCGGCCGCCTCCCGCACCGGCCTGCTGAACGCGTGCTTCATGGTGAACGACAGCGACGCCGGTACGTATCTGCCGACGGATCGCATCGCCGAGCAGAAGGAGTACCTCGCCGAGGCGTCCAAATACGTGCTGGTCGGCGGCGAGACCTGCGAGGTGCCGACGACGACGAGGCGGGATTCATGTGAGAACGCCAGGAAGGAACTGGCGCTCTACCACTTCACCTACCTCAACGACAGCTTCTACGCGCCGACCATCGAATCGTGGAAGCAGGATGGATGTTTCGACGAGATCGCCGACAGGCTCGGCTACCGCATCGAGCTGCGCAGCTCGAGCATCCCCGAGCGCACCCGGGTGGGGGAGGCGTTCGACGCCAGCGTGACCCTGCGGAACGTCGGCTATGCGGCCCCGTACAACAAGCGCGGCCTCGCCTTCGCGCTGCGCAACACCGAGACCCTGGAGATCGTCTGGCTCAACGTCATGAAGGAGCGGGACGCGACCCTCGACCCGCGCCTGTGGCTGCCCGAGGACGGCGACATCACCGTGGATCCCGAGCCGATCATCCCCGAGGGGACCCCGCCTGGCACGTATCAGGTGCTGCTCTCGCTGCACGATCCGGTGCAGGAGCTGTCGTCGATGCCGCAGTTCAGCATCCGGACAGCCAACGAGGGCACCTGGGAGGCGGGCAGCGGCTGGAACGAGCTGACGAGCGAGATCGAGATCGTGCCGTAGCGGGCTGCGCGCTGATTGCGGCCGGCGACGTCGCCTCGGATCCGGCGGCGGGCGCGGGACGGACGTCGCCGACCGACCGCCTACGCTCTGATCATGGTCGAATCCAGGCAGTGGGATCTCGTGGTCATCGGCGGCGGGACGGCGGGGTTGGTGGCGAGTCGCACGGCGGCGAGCTTCGGTTCGCGCGTGCTGCTCATCGAGGAGGACAGGCTGGGTGGCGACTGCCTGTGGACGGGGTGCGTTCCCTCGAAGTCGCTGATCGCCGCGGCATCCGCAGCAGCCACCGCCCGCGGATCGGCCCACCTCGGTGTCACGGCCGCCGAGGTGATTGTCGACTTCGCGGCGGTCATGGCCCACGTGCACGGTGCCATGGAGGCCATCGCACCCGACGACTCGGCCGAGTCGCTCGAGCAGGCCGGGGTCGATGTGATGCACGGTCGGGCCGTCTTCACGGGGGAGGGTGAGCTCGAGGTCGGGGGCCGCGTCATCCGGTTCCGTCAGGCGTTCATCGCGACGGGAGGGTCGCCGTCGATCCCCGACGTGCCCGGAGCCGAGGAGGCGGGCATCCTGACCAGCTCGACATTCTGGGACAGCACGTCATTGCCGTCGCGCCTCGTCGTACTCGGCGGCGGCGCGATCGGCTGCGAGATCGCGCAGGCCATGGCGCGGCTCGGGTCTCAGGTGACGCTGGTGCACCGGGGGCCGCGCATCCTCGCCAAGGAGGATGAGAGGGCCGCGTCGATCGTGGCCGCCGCGATGGAGGCCGACGGCGTGACCATCCTGCTCGGCAGGTCGGCGGTGTCGTTCGACGGGTCGTCGGCCACCCTCGACGACGGCTCCGCGCTCGAGTTCGACGCGGTTCTCGCCGCGATGGGCCGCCGATCGAACACCGTGGGACTCGGACTCGAGGCGGTCGGTGTCGAGCTGGATGAGAAGGGCAACGTCAAGGTCGACGACAGGCTGCGTACCACGAACCCTCGCATCTGGGCCGCGGGTGACGTGAGCGGACTGCCGCAGTTCACGCACACCGCCGGGGTCAACGGCAGCGTCGGGGCGACCAACGCGGTGCTCGGGCTGAGCCGCTCCATCGACAGGGACGCCGTACCCCGCGTCACGTTCACCCACCCCGAGGTGGGTGCCGTCGGCATCCGCCCCTCGGATGCCGACGCGCACGGTCTACGGGTGATCACCATCGAGCACCACGACCTCGACCGCGCGATCTGCGACACCGAGACGAGCGGCTACACCAGCCTCGTGGTCGATCGACGCGGACGGATCCGCGGCGGCACGATCGTCGGACCGCGGGCGGGCGAGTCTCTCGGCGAGCTCGGGGTCGCGGTGAAGCGCGGGCTCACCGCGAGCGATCTCGCCGGGGTGACGCACGCATACCCGACCTATAGCGACGGGGTGTGGAAGGCGGCGGTGTACGACGTGCGCAAGCGCGTCGTGTCCGGCGCGGTCGGCAGGGTCACCGGGGTGCTGCACGCGGTGCGCCGGCGCCGGGTGGGGTAGGGCGGCCCGGCGCGGCGCGGGTCGCTCGGCGGCGGCGGTCTGCGTGGCCCGGGTCGCTCGGCGGCGTGGGCCTCCGCAGGATGAACGGCGACACGCCGTGGTGCTGGGCCGTTTGAGGCGGCGTGTCGTGAATTCTCCTGCGGTGCCCGCGCAGCCTGAGCCGCGTGGCGAGCAGCCGGCAGGGCCGGGCAGGCGGGCAGCCGGCACAGCCGAGCGGACTGACGTGATGCCCGGTCGTTGCGCCGCGCAGGGCCGGCACCGGGCAGACTCGGGGTGTGATCGCATTCTCGACCCTGCCTCTGCGCCGCGTGGAGGCCGCCGACACCGAGCTCGACCGGAGGCGATGGCCGGCCACCCTCGCGCCGGTGAGGCAGCTGCTCGACGACGGACTCGATCTGGGTGCGGTCACCGTGTTCGTCGGCGACAACGGCGCGGGCAAGTCGACCCTCGTCGAAGCGATCGCCATCGCGTTCGGCATGAACGCCGAGGGCGGATCGACCGACGCCATGAACAGCACGCGCCGCACCGAATCCGATCTCTCCGACCACCTGCAACTCGTGCGCGGCGGGGGAGCGTCGAAACGCGGCTTCTTCCTCCGCGCCGAGACCATGCACGGGCTCTTCACCTACCTCGAGTCGGTGGGAGCGGCAGGCGACTTCCACGAGCGCAGTCACGGCGAATCGTTCCTCGATCTGGTGATCGCGCGGTCGCGCACCTCGGGGCTCTGGGTGCTCGACGAGCCGGAGTCCGCACTGTCGCTGCCCGGATGCCTCGCCCTCATCGGTCTGCTCCGCGACCTCGTCGCCGACGGATCCCAGGTGATCCTCTCCACCCATTCGCCCGTGCTCGCGGCCTTCCCCGGTGCCGACCTCTACGAGATCGGGGAGTGGGGCCTGCGCTCGTGCGAGTACGACGACCTCGACCTCGTGCGCACCTGGCGGGCTTTCCTCGACTCGCCCGAGCGCTACCTGAGGCACGTCACATGAGCGTCTGGTTCGGGAGGGCCGGATGACGGAGCACCCCGCCATCACGCCAGAGCCTCGCGCGGGGAGCGCCGCCGACAGTACGCTGATCAGCCCGGAGTCTCCCGCGGCGGGCAGCGCGCCTCCCGCGCGGCATCCCGTCGCTCCCCTGCTCCCCGCCCTCCGCACCGCCATCGCGGTGGGGTACCCCGGCTGGGCGGATGTCGACCTCATTCCGCTCCCCGACAGCGGCCTGGCCCATCATCACGTGCGGCTCGGCGGGACCGGGGCGCTCGCCCGCATCCCGAAGCAGAGCCAGCTGCAACTCTCCGCCCGCGCGAACCTCGATCATCAGGCGGCGTGTTTCGAGCGGGTGAGCGAGAGCGGGCACGCGCCGAGGTTGCTCGGGATCATCGCGCCGCGTGCTGGACTCGATCGTGGCGCGCTTCTCGTCGAGTTCATCGAGGGGAGGGCAGCGGTGGTTCCGGATGACCTCGGCGCGATCATGACGGCGCTCGCCCGCATCCACGCTCTTCCCGTTCCCGAGGTCCGAGCGCCTCTCGGCGACGCGGCCGACCCGCTGGCCGCGCTCGCCGACGAGGTCGCCGTGCAGGCCGGGTATCTGGATGCCGCGGCTCCAGGTCCGCGCACCCGAGGTCTCATCGATGCCGAGCTCGCCGCGGTGGGCCGCCTCGTGCTCCGCCCCGATCGGCCGGCGAAGCGCCTCATCACGTTCGACGCGCATCCGGGGAACTTCGTCATCCGAGCGGATGGATCCGCGATCATTGTCGATCTCGAGAAGTGCCGTTACAGCTATCCGGCGCTCGATCTCGCGCACGCGACCCTCTACACGTCGACCACCTGGGAGCCCGGTGCGACCGTCGCGCTCACTCCCGCCGGGGTCGCGGATGCCCTGGATGTCTGGGCGCGCGAATCCGCTGTCGACGGGATGCCGCCCGCCGACCTCGCGTGGCAGACCCCGTTGCGACGGCTGATGTGGCTCTGGTCGGTGACGTGGTGCGCGAAGTGGCGGGTGCTGTCGGGCTCGGCGGTG
>JBEANR010000187.1:0-3455 GCA_041165365.1 Actinomycetota bacterium
CGACCTCCTCATCAACGGCATCTCGATGGTCGTGATGATCGGAACCGGACTGATCGTCGGATGGCGCGTGCGCTCGTCACCGCTCGAAGCCATCGCTGCGGTGGCCCTGCTCCTGCTGTTCTCCTACGCGTTCTCGTGGGTGATGGCGTTCCTCGGCATGAGTGTGCGCAGCCCCGAGGTGATCAACAACGTGTCGTTCCTCGTGCTCTTCCCGATCACGTTCATCTCGAATGCGTTCGTGCAGGCGGACTCGCTCCCCACCCCGCTGCGCGTCTTCGCGGAGTACAACCCGGTGTCGGCGCTCGTGCAGGCCGCGCGGGAGTTGTTCGGTAATACGCCGCCGGTGACCTCCGGGTCGTGGTTGATCCAGAACCCGGTGCTCACCTGTCTGATCGGCATCACGACGTTGCTCGTGATCTTCGTGCCGCTGTCGATCCGCAAGTTCTCGAAGATCACGTCGCGCTGAGCGGATGGGCGCGGCCCTTCGACACGCTCAGGGACCCGGGAATGGGCGGGTCGCTGAGCGGAGGGCGGGTCGCTGAGCCTGTCGAAGCGGCGGCCCTTCGACACGCTCAGGGACCCGGGGGGCGGGGCCCTTCGACACGCTCAGGGACCCGTGGTGGGCCCTTCGACGAGCTCAGGGACCCGGAAGCGGGGTCGTCACGGGTGCGCGAGCGCGAACATCCCCAGCTCCACCTCGGCGAAGCTCGTCGAGAGCGGAGAGAGTCCGATGCGGATGCCGTCGGGCGTCCTGAAATCGGGGATGACCCCCTGCGCCCACAGCTTCGGCACGATCTCGCGCGCGCCGTCCAGCTCGAGGGTGATGTGCGATCCGCGACGCTCGGGATCGCGCGGTGACGCGAGCTGCGCATCCGGTATCAGCTCGTCGGCGAGATCGATCGCGAAGGCCGTCAGCGCCCTGGACTTGGTGCGCACAGCATCCATCCCGACCTCGTCGAGGAGGGCGAGCATGTCCTGCAGCGCGAGCATGCCGAGGATGGGCGGCGTGCCGCTGATGAAACCCCGGATGCCGACCGCCGCGCGATACCCCTGGCCCATCTCGAACGAGTCCGCGGCGCCTAGCCATCCCTGGATCGGCTGGCGCACCGACTTTTGCAGCTCGGCCCGGACGTAGGCGAACGCCGGCGATCCGGGTCCGCCGTTGAGGTACTTGTAGGTGCAGCCCGTGGCGAGGTCGACCTCCCACTCGTCGAGCCTGGTCGGCACGGACCCGACGGAGTGGCTGAGATCCCAGACGACGAGCGCGCCGGCGTCGCGGGCGAGCGAAGTGATCGCTGGCACGTCGGCGATGAACCCCGAGCGGTAGGCGACATGGCTGACCACCACCACGGCGGTGCGATCGGAGAGGGCCGCGACGAGGATGTCGGTGGTGACGCCGAGCGCAGGATCGATGCCCTCGAGCCACCGCACGGTCAGGCCCCGCTCGGCCGCGATGCCCTCGACGACGTATCGGTCGGTGGGGAAGTTGTCGCGGTCGATCACGATCTCCGAGCGATCTGGGCGTGCGTCGACGGCGGCGCGAATGAGCTTGTACAGCAGCACGGTGGTCGAGTCGCCCACGATGACCTGGCTGGGGGCGGCGCCGAGCGCCACTCGGCCGATGTCGTCGCCGATGCATTCGGGAAGCGCCATCCATCCCTCGCCCCATCCGCGGATGAGCCTGGTCGCCCACTGGTCGGTGATGAAGTCGGCCACCCGATCGCGGCTGGCGACGAGGGGGCGGCCGAGCGAGTTGCCGTCGAGGTAGGCGAGAACCTCGGGGTCGCGCAGGAACCTGTCACGGTAGGGGGCGAGTGCGTCCGCGGCGTCGAGTTCGGAGGAGGATGCCGGGGGCGTCGTCATCCGGCAAGCCTAAGTCGCGGGGGTCGCAGGGTCGGACTCGACGGTGCGCAACGACTCCGCACGCGTTCGGGAAGGCGCCTCACTCAGGGGAGCCCGTCCGCAGTCCCAGCTCTTCGGCCGAAGCGATCATCCGCTCGTCGTAGGCGACGACGAGGTCGACATCGGCCAGGATCGCCGTGGCCAGGTGGATCGCGTCGAGGCTCCTCAACGTCGATGGGTCGAGCCTGCGCGCAAGCGACGTCACCGCATTGTCCATCGGGTGCTCGACGACGCCAGACATCGCGCCGTCGATGAGGTCGGCGATGCGGGATGGATGCTCGGCATCCACCCTCGACCGCAGAGCCCGACTCACATCGACCCACGCCAGCGACGACGAGAGGAAGACATCGCCGCGGCGGTGACGGTCGACGAGTTCGGCCTCGAGCGCTGCGGACTCACTCTCGTCGCGGGCACGCTTCACCAGTGCACTGCTGTCGAGGTAGACGATCACCGGGGGGTCGGCGCTGATGGTCGCACCGAGGGGCGATCGGCACGGTCGAGCAGGTCGAGCGATGTCGTGTCGGTCGGAAGCGGCAGGCGCTCGGTGACTTCGCGGAAGGGTGTGCGGGGTCGGAGCGGTCGGGCCCTCGGACCCAACAGATAGCTTTCGAGGGCGTTACGGATGATGCTCTGCTGCGACCGCCCGCTCGCTGAGGCCGCCTGTTTGAGGGCTGCGTCGAGCCGATCATCCAACCGGAGATTCATAGCCATTGTGGATGGTGCCAAGCGGTACCACCGCACACCCGGTCGGATACCTGCTGCGCTTCACCTCGCGCCGTTGATTCCTCGCGGTCGTCGCTACCACGGCCCAGCGCCCGACGAAAGGGGCGCGCGCCCGCAGCGGATGCGGCGCAGACTGGCGTGATGAACGACACCACGAACGACAGCAAAGACCTCGGCACCCCCGAGACCGATCACACCGTCGAGAACGCCGAGAAGGTCGCGGGAGGATATGGCGGCCCGCTCCCCACCACCCCGGAGGATGAGCAGGCCGACGCCCCGCCGGCCGAGTAGTCCGCCTCATCCTTCAGCAGCTCGCCCGGAACCGACTGCTCCGATCCATCGCGAGTTGGCCATGTCATCGGTATAGCGGCCCAATGGCCAACTGGCGGTGAAATGGCAGAGCCGAGCCCGCCCAGCCTCAGCCGCCGACGCGCTCCGCCGCCAGTTCGTCGAGCACGGCACCGAGCTGATCCACTACGAGGTCGAGGTCCCCAGCCGTCACCACGATCGGCGGCGCCAGACGGATCGTCGAACCGTGCGTGTCTTTCGCCAGGATCCCGCGCGCCATGAGCCGCTCGCAGACCTCGCGCCCGGTGGCGAGCGCCGGATCGATGTCGATGCCCGCCCAGAGACCTGCCGCGCGCACATCCAGCACGCCGCGCCCGATGAGGCCGGTGAGTCCCGCGGCGAGGTGCGCCCCGAGGGATGTCGCGCGCCGCTGGTACTCGCCGGTCGCGAGCAGCTCGACCACCGCGTGACCCACCGCCGCGGCGAGCGGATTGCCGCCGAACGTCGAGCCGTGCTCGCCCGCGTGCAGCACCCCGAGGATG
>JBEANR010000188.1:0-3299 GCA_041165365.1 Actinomycetota bacterium
CGGTGCGGGCCCGCCACCCACCCCCGTCGCCGCCGCGCGCGCCGAACTCGAAAAGCTCGTGCGGCTCTTCGGGCGCCGGAACGTCGTCGTCGAACTCATCGACCAGGGCAATCCCCTCGACACCGACCACAACGACATCCTCTTCGCCCTCGCCCAGCAGCTCGGGCTCGCCGTGGTGGCCACCGGCAACGTGCACTACGCCACCCCGAAGCAGCACAGGCTCGCCACCGCGATGTCGGCGGTGCGCGCCAGACGCAGCCTCGATCAGATGGACGGTTGGCTGCCGGCATCCGGAGCGGCCCATCTGCGCTCGGGCGCTGAGATGACTGCCAGATTCTCGCGCTACCCGGGAGCGGTCGAGAAGTCGGTCGAGATCGCCGATGCCCTCGCGTTCAGGCTCAAGAGCGCGAAACCCGGCCTCCCCCGGCAGCAGGTGCCCGACGGCTTCACCCCGATGAGCTATCTGAGAAAGCTGGTGTGGGATGGCGCGGCCGAGAAGTACGGCGACTGCAGCGAGGCCGATCGGCAGCGCATCGAGAGAGAGCTCGCGGTCATCGAGGAGAAGGACTTCCCCGGCTACTTCCTGATCGTGTGGGACATCGTGAAGTACGCGCGCGATCGCGGCATCCTCTGCCAGGGTCGGGGCTCGGCGGCGAACTCGGCGGTCTGCTTCGTGCTCGGCATCACCGCCGTCGACTCGATCTTCTACAAGCTGCCGTTCGAGCGCTTCCTCTCCAGCATGCGCGACGAGGAACCCGACATCGACGTCGACTTCGACTCCGACCGGCGGGAGGAGGTCATCCAGTACGTCTTCGACAAGTACGGCAGGCAGAACGCCGCCCAGGTCGCCAACGTGATCACCTACCGTCCGAAAGCCGCCGTGCGCGACATGGCGAAGGCGCTCGGGCACTCCCCAGGGCAGCAGGACGCGTGGTCGAAGCAGGTCGAACGCTGGGGTGCGGTGGTGTCGAGCGACGACCACGACATCCCGGCAGCCGTGGTGGAACTCGCGCACGAGATCCTCACCTTCCCCCGCCATCTCGGCATCCATTCCGGGGGAATGGTGCTCACCGACCGGCCCGTCGGCGAGGTGGTGCCGATCGAGCACGCCCGCATGGAGAAGCGCACGGTGCTGCAGTGGGACAAAGACGACTGCGCCTGGATGGGCCTGGTCAAGTTCGATCTGCTCGGACTGGGGATGCTCGCCGGCCTGCAGTACACCTTCGACCTGGTCGACGAGCACCTCGGTGAGCACTTCACCCTCTCCACGATCCCGCGGGAGGAGCAGGGGGTGTACGACCAGCTCTGCCGCGCCGACTCGGTCGGGGTCTTCCAAGTGGAGTCGCGCGCCCAGATGGGCCTGCTGCCCCGGTTGCAGCCGCGCAAGTTCTACGACCTCGTGGTGCAGATCGCCATGGTGCGGCCTGGTCCGATCCAAGGTGGGGCCGTGCATCCGTTCGTCAGGCGCAAGCTCGGCGAGGAGGAGATCACCTATCTGCACCCGAAGTTGAAGGAGCCCCTCGAGCGCACCCTCGGGGTGCCGGTGTTCCAGGAGCAGCTCATGCAGGTGGCGATGGCGGTGGGCGGATGCACCGGCGAGGACGCCGATCTGCTGCGTCGGGCCATGGGGTCCAAACGCGGCATCGAACGCATCGAGTCGCTGCGCGACAAGCTCTACGCGGGGATGGCCGAGAACGGTATCGAGGGCGCGGTGGCCGATGAGATCTACGGCAAGATCCACGCCTTCGCCAACTTCGGGTTCGCCGAGAGCCACAGCCTGAGCTTCGGGCTGCTCGTCTATGCGAGCGCGTGGTTGAGGCTGCACTACCCGGCCGCGTTCCTCGCCGCGCTCTTGCGGGCTCAGCCGATGGGGTTCTACTCGGCGGCGACCCTGGTGTCGGATGCCCGCAGGCACGGTGTGCAGGTGCGGCGCCCCGACATCCTGAGGTCGGGGGCGGATGCGACGTTGGAGCCGCTGGATCGCGTGGGGTTGGGGGATGTCAAGGAGGGTGGTGTGCGGGTCCCTGAGCCTGTCGAAGGGCCCATCGGGGAGGGTGGTGTGCGGGTCCCTGAGCCTGTCGAAGGGCCCACCATCGAAGGGCGTCGCACGGTCCGCGCCACGGGCTCACCTCAGTGCCTCCACTTCGAGCAACCCCCGGTGCCCGAGTTCGACAGGGACGCGCACTTCGACTGCGACGACCATCGCCGCGACGGCGGGCTCGTGGTGAGACTCGGGCTCGCCGACATCCGGGGCATCGGTGCGAAGGTCGCCGCCCGCATCGTCGCCGATCGGCAGGCGCGCGGCGATTTCCTGGGCATGGCCGACCTCGTGCGCAGGGTGGGTCTCGACACCGTGCAGCTCGAGTCGCTCGCGGCGGCGGGGGCGTTCGAGGCGTTCGGTCTCACGCAGCGCGAAGCACTCTGGGCCGCCGGCGACGCCGCGCAGGACCGCGAGGAGTATCTGCCCGGCACCCACGTCTCGGTGCAGCCTCCGTTGTTCGGCATGCCGTCGGAGTCCGAGGTGCTCGTCTCCGACCTGTGGGCGACGGGGATCTCTCCCGACGATCATCCGGTGCGACACGTGCGCGGGATGCTGGCCGAACGCGGGGTGCTCTCGTCGGCCGAACTCAGGGTCGCGGAATCCGGTCGCCGGGTCGAGGTCGCCGGAGTGGTCACGCACCGCCAGCGCCCGGCGACCGCGAGCGGCATCACCTTCGTGAACCTCGAAGACGAGACCGGGCTCGTCAACGTGATCTGCAGCGTCGGCGTCTGGAACCGTTACCGCCGCATCACCCGCGAGGCCCCGGCGATGATCGTGCGGGGCATGCTCGAAAGGTCGGCCGAGGGGGTGACCAACGTGCTCGCCGACAGATTCGAGCCGCTGCCGCTCATGGCGAAGACGACTTCGAGGGACTTCCGATGATCGGACCGCCCATCCGGGCCACCACCTCTGAGAGCGCAGGATCGTATTGCGGCACCAACGGGTAGTGGCTGTGGGTGGCGATCGCCGGAAGGTAGGTGCGGCGGTCGAGTTCGCTCGCCCCGCGGTCGATCTCGTTCGCCGCGTAGCTCATCGCCGGAAACCCGAGGTAGTCGGTGCGTCTCCACAGGTTGATCCAGGCCGGCGCGACATCCATGGTGCCCGGCTTCCGAACGGCACGGGTGAGCTGGTCCAGAAGGGTTCCGGCCGCCGTGGGCCTCCGCGAGGCGGATGCCGCGTCCCGCTCGTCGTCGACCACCTGCCCGTACCACGGGTCGCGGTCGAGCAGCGAGGGCGCACGGCAGGGTTCGGTGCCGAT
>JBEANR010000189.1:0-2810 GCA_041165365.1 Actinomycetota bacterium
ATCCGGGGCGACTCTCGCGACCTCGGGAGAGATGCCCGCGCCGAGGTCACCGCCCTGTGTCGCGAACCTGTCGTAGCCGAGCCTCGTCATCAGTTCGACCCAGGCCTCGGCGATGCGCCGGGTCGTCCAGCCACTGGACACCAACGGCGTCGAGAACCCGAAGCCGGGGATCGACGGGATGATCACGTCGAACACGTCGGCCGGATCCCCGCCGTGCGCCGCCGGATCGGTGAGCGGTCCGATGAGATCGAGGAACTCGAGGAAGGATCCCGGCCACCCGTGGGTGAGGAGGAGCGGGACTGCGCCGGCCACCCCCGACCGCACGTGCACGAAATGGATCGTCTGGCCGGCGATGATCGTCGTGAAGTGGGGGAACTCGTTGAGCCGATCCTGATACGCGGGCCAGTCGAAGCCCTCCCATCGGGCGACCAGGGCACGCAGATAGTCGAGGGGCACGCCCGAGTCCCAGTCGTCGCCGGGCAGCGGGGCCGGCAATCGTGTGGCCGCGAGGCGACGACGCAGGTCGACGACCTCGCTCGCAGGGATGTCGACGCGGAAGGGGCTGATGGTTGTTGATTCGCTCATGCTTCGAGCCTGTCGGTCATTGCGGCCATAATACGGCCGCAATTCACGAGACCATGGATCATGCCCCGAACCACAGGTCGCACTCTCGAACTCCTCGGCCTGCTTCAAGCCCATCGCGACTGGAGCGGCGCAGATCTGCAAGGCCGCCTCGGTGTCAGCGCGCGCACCCTGCGTCGCGACATCGACGACCTGCGCGGTCTCGGCTACGGCATCGAGTCGGTGAGCGGGGTCGGCGGCGGATATCGGCTCGGCGCCGGTGCGTCCATCCCTCCGCTCGTGCTCTCCGCCGACGAGGCCGTCGCCATCGCCGTCGGACTCCGAGCGGCCGCGAGTGCGACCGTGACCGGCATAGAGGATGCCGCGGCTCGCGCCCTCGTCAAGCTGGAGCAGTCGCTCTCGTCCGAGACCCGGCAGCGCATCAGCGCGGTCGAACAGGCCGTCGTACCGCTCGGAAGCGGACAGGAGCCGGTCGATCTCGATACCGTGCTGATCATCGCGCGCGCCATCCGTGAATCCCGAAGACTGCGCATCGACTATCAGCGTCATGACCGCGAAGAGGTGCGCCGCACGATCGAGCCGCATCGCATCGTGCACACCGGCACGCGCTGGTACGTCGTCGCCCGCGATCCGGATCGGGATGCCTGGCGCACCCTGCGACTCGACAGACTGACGCCGCGGCCGCCACTCGCTGAGCGCTTCGTCGCGGAGCGGATCCCGGATGACGCAGTGCGTGAGTTCACCACCCGCAGCATCACCTCCGCTCCCTACCCCCATCACTACAGGGTGCTGATGCACGCCCCCGCCGCCGAAGTCGCGCGGCACTTCGGGCCGACGATCGCGGAGGTCACACCGGTGGATGACGACTCCTGCGAGTTGGCCGCCGGATCGACCTCACCCGAGCAGTTCGCCCTTTACATCGGCACGACCGGGATCGACTTCGACGTGCTCGAGGGAGACGACCTGCGGCGTGTGCTCGGCGAGCTGTCGGAGCGATTCGGGCGCGCGGGTCGGGTTCCCCAGGTCTCCGAGCGAGCATGAGGTGCTGCCACGCCGTGCGGCACTTCGACAGGCTCAGCAACCCGGGTGTTCTTCGCGACCCGGGTGTTCTTCGCGACCCGCGAGCTCTCGCGCAACCCGGGAGCTCTCGCGCAATCCGGGTCCCTGAGCTTGTCGAAGGGCCCCGCGCCGTGGAGCCGCTTCGACAGGCTCAGCGACCCGGTTTCGGGTTGGGCCGGGCCGGCCCACGCCCGGAAGGGAGGAGAAACCGGCGCGCGCGCATCAGTCACTCCTCCCTCGCACGGTGGCGCGACACTGTCTCCGCGCAACCCGGGTCCCTGAGCTTGTCGAAGGGCCCTACGTGGTGGCGCGCTTCGACGGGCTCAGCGACCCGGGAGTTCTCCGTACGACCTGGGTCCCTGAGCTTGTCGAAGGGCCCTACGCGGTGGCGCGCTTCGACGGGCTCAGCGACCCGCGAGTTCTCCGCGCAACCCGGGTCCCTGAGCGTGTCGAAGGGCCACCGCTCGGCGCGAGCCGCTCAGCGCAACGGGCGCAGGAACTCACACACGTCGTCGACGAGGATGCCCGGCTCCTCCAGTGCAGCGAAGTGCCCGCCTCGATCCGCGACATCCGTCCACCTCACGATGGTGTGGGCGTCCTCCACGAACCGCCGGATTCCGATGTCGTGCGCGAAGTTGATGACGGCGGTCGGTACACCCGAGTTCGAGGGCACGGCATCCCATTCACCCTCCTGCGCGTAACCGACGAGGGCCGCGGAGCCCGCACTCGCCGTGAACCAGTACAGCGACACGTTCGCCAGCAGGAACTCGATCCCGACGATGTCTTCCGGCATGGTGTCCGAGGGATGCGTCCACGCGCGGAACTTATCGACGATCCACGCGAGCTGCGCGACGGGGGAGTCGGACAGCATCGTCCCTACGAGACCTGGCCGGGTCGATTGGAGCGCGATGTAGCCGAACTCGTCCTGCATGAAGGCGCCGATGCGCTGAACCCTGTCGCGTTCGAGATCGGTAAGCGAGGCCAACGTCTCCTCGTCGGTGTCGGGCATGAAGCCGAGGGCACCGTTCACATGCACCCCGATCACGCGATCCGGGGCGACTCTCGCGACCTCGGGAGAGATGCCCGCGCCGAGGTCACCGCCCTGTGTCGCGAACCTGTCGTAGCCGAGCCTCGTCATCAGTTCGACCCAGGCCTCGGCGATGCGCCGG
>JBEANR010000190.1:0-4492 GCA_041165365.1 Actinomycetota bacterium
CGTGCCGATCGGAACGCTTCGGAGGCTCCCGTCCGTCGAGCGGTACTGGTAGGTCTGCAGGTCAGCTCCCAGCCCTGCAGCGGCGAAGCCGAGGGCCTCGAGATAGAGCTCGTCCCCGGAGCGCCCGACCACCTGGCCCTGGCGCTCGAGCAGCTGCCGACGCAATTCGGCGTCGTCGAAGCGCCCGAACATGCCCCCCGCGTTGTAGACGCCCGGCCGATCCTTGCTGGTGTCGGTCGGGATCTCTGCTGCAGCGAGGCGCTGCAGCAGCACGTGCGGCACGTTCCAGAAAGTCGCGGCCCGGTCGTTGCTGAGGATGTCGATCAGGCCCGCGTCCACGGCGCCCTTCGGGTCGGTGTACACGCATACGCCGCGCGGGTCCCATGGGTCTCGCGGACGCCGCGCCCGATGCAGGCTGCCGTCCGGGTGCCTCCACAGGAACTCGACGAGCGGCTGCGCCGCGCACGCCTTGCTCATCTCCAGGCCGTCGCCCGGCGCGTCGAGCGAGATCGACGCCCAAGGGTACAGCGACGGAGGCTCGTTCTCCGCGTCGCGCATCGATCGCGCGACGCCGAGCGAGGTCTTGATGAACCCTATCGGCGTCAGCGCTGCCAGGGCCTTCGGCACATCGCTGATGAGTTTGACGACGCTGCCGGCGTTGAACTCCGACGGGTCGTCGTCGTACTCGCCCAAGCATCAGCCCCGCCACGTGGCGGTGTCGCCCATGATAGGTGACTCCCCGGCGGCACCGTTCGGCCCGTCCATCTTTTCGAGTTCTCGGCGTAGCTCCTGACGACCCTGAGGGGTGCCGGCCAGCTCGATGATCTTCTCGGCGCGCGCCAAGGCGTCGGCGTCGGCGCTGCTGCGCCCACGGCCGCCGCGCATGCCCTTCACGGTGTCCACCGCCAGGCGGGCGGTCTGATGAGCAGACGCAAGCCCGCTTGCCAGGTCCTCGTGCATCTGCGCCACGCGGCGCTCGGTGCCTTCCACGCGGGTCTGCAGCTGTGCGATTGACTTCCACGCTGCCGTGGACGCTCGCACCTCGCCCACAGACGCCTCCAGGCGATCCTGGAGGCCCTGGAGCAGCGTTTCGAGTGCGACGACGCGCCGGAGCCCGTCTCGGGCCACCGCGCGACGCGCGGACCGCTCACGAAGCCATCCGAGCACGCCCCCCCCCTGCTCCCGACGGTTCAACCATCGAAGCACGACGGAACCGACCTTACAACAGGTCATGCCCAAGATCTTGGGTATGACCAGTTGGGCGACCTCAAGAACTGTCGCGTGTGGAATTCTGAACATGGTTGCCTCCAGGGCGGACGCTACTTAGTCCGCGGACGAGCACGGCCCGTCGCTTCAGGATCAGGATCAGGTGTTGAGGCCCGCGCACGGTGCGCGCGCTCGCGGCGCTGGCGGGGGGCTGGCGCCCCCACGCCGCTGCCGCGCACGCCCCGGGGCGCTACGCGGCGTGGCCCTTCAGAGGTGTCCGCCCGCCAGCTGAGGTGCGTTCCTCAGGGGCCATCGGTGGAAAAACAACGCAACTTGAGAGGATGCATGACCAGACCAACCCTCGTAAGTCCGAGTCCAGACTGCAGCGGCCATCAGACGGTGCGCGTCGCCGAGTGCGACGTTGGCCCGAACGGGGGCCTCGACGGGTGGTGCTTCGACCACCAGGACTTCGTGCCCTGCGTGGTCAACGGCGGCACCGAGCAGTGTCCCTGCCCGGTCTGCGACGTCGAGCGAAAGCTTGGCAACGAGCACTACAAGCGCACGCAGGAGCGGGAGCGGCGCCGGCGCGCTGAGACCGCGCCGTGATGCTGCTGCTCAGGCAGGTGAGCAGGGCCCACACGACGGAGTGCCGGCCGTCGTGTGGGCGGGGTGGTCAGGGCAGCGAGGTTTGCCCGCGCCTGAACAGCTGCAGGTGCACGTGGTCGCCCTCGTCGGCGCCGTACAGGCCGAGGTTTTTCCAACGCTCGAGGATCACCAGGGCGGCGCTGCGCTCCGTGCCCGTGCGCACGCCCAGGTCGACCGCGGTTCCCAGCGGGTGCTGGGAGTCGACGTCGTGCACGCCATCGGTGTACGCCGAAACGCGTACCCCGTAGACGCCCTGGGCGACGTACTGCAAGACGTAGATGAAGAAGCGCTGCGCCAGCGCCGAGCCGCGCAGGATCACGGCCCGTTCCAGTCCTTGAACTCCGCAACCTCGGCCGCCACCGAGATCGCGGTTGCATCGGTCTGCCCGCGAATGAACAGGCATTCGTTGGGCAACAGGTCGATCTGACCGCCGGCCATCGGGTACGGAAACAGGCCGGAGCCGATGGTGAAGACGATTCCGTTCGCGAGGAAATTGTTGGCGCAGTCGCCGACGCGCAGGAGCACCGTCGAGCCGCCGCCGGACTGGGCCTGACCCACGGTGGTGTAGACGTTCGCGAGCTCGGGATCGCCACCACGGTCGATGATGAAGCCCGGCGTGGTTGGGTTCAGGATGCCCGCCAGCCCGACGGGAACCGTGACGATGCCCCAGGCCGCGGAGTCGCCCTGCAGGTTGAGCCAGCGGATCTGCGTCGGCGCGCGCGTCGAGCCGATCAGGACGGCCGACCTCCGCGCAGCTACCGAGGGCGACGTGCACGAGAACCAGACGCCGCGCCAGCCTGGCCGACCCGCGGTGTAGCGCAGGTCGGCCACCTGGGCCACGGGGGTGATCTCGGGGCGCACGAGTTGCTGGCCTCGTGCGCCCTGCTCACCGAGGCGGAGGATGCGCCGCCACGCGGCAACGCGCCCCTCGTTCGAGACGAACGGCTCACCCTCGTTGCACGCCACCGATCAGTCCCAGGGCGCCGGCTCGCCGGGCGCGAGCACGATGATATCGACGCGGCATCCCGCCAGGGTGCCGCTCAGCGTGACGCGCATCTGAGAGCGGTCCTTCACGACGAACGTCGTGAGCAGGTTCGTCCAGGCGTAGACGCCGTTGGTCGAAGGCTCGACCGGCAGCGTCCCGCTGAAGACGTTAAGACCCGCGACCTGCACGTTCAGGACCGCGGTCTCAACGGAGTCGGCGGCCTTGATCCCCACGCGGTGACCCGCGGGAATGAACTCGAGATCGCCGAGGTTCACATCCCCGTTGGCAGTGTTGAGTGACGTAAAACCACGCATTTCCGTGTCCCCCTCAGTAGAAGAGCTTCGAGCCCTTCTTCAGGCTCCCCGCGCGCGCGCGGAGCGCGAATTCCTTCCGCACGCGGAGCTGAGCCGCCGTCGGCGAGCCCGCCTTCCTCGTGCGCCGTGCTCTCTTCGGTCGGCGCTGCGCCACCCGTGCGGGGCGCGCAGCTACCGAGGGCGCCGACGACCCCGCCGGCCGCCGCCCGCGCCGTACCGCACGAGCTTGAACCCCTCGTGCTTGGCCAGCGACTTGGCGACGCTCCGCTCCCTCGAGCCACGCGTGGCGCGGCCGAGGTTCGCCAGGACGTAGAGCTGGCCGTCCGGCCCCACCACCTGGATCCGCGACGGCAGGTAGTAGCCCGCCGGCCGAGCTCGGAACAGGCCGCCGTTCCCGTTCTGCGGGAGGCCAACCATCGGAAGACCCGTGGCGGGGTTGACGGCGCCGTACGGGCTCGGACCGTAGATCGGTCCCGAGGTGGCCTGGATGCCGAGCGCTTGGAGACCTCCGTTGACGAGGGCCGGCGAGACGGCACCCATCGGGTTCTGAATCGCGTTGTACAGGTCCTGCAGCGTCATGCCCTGAAGCCCTCCGCCCGGTGTCGGCGGAGCGCCGTACACCGGAGCCTGTTGCTGCGGGGCGAGAGCCTGACCGAGGCTCCCGCGGACAACGCCCGCCTGGGCAAGCCCCTGCAGCAAGTTGATACCCGTCGGGGAGGTGATCGCTCCGAGAGCGCCCTTCACCGCGCCGAGCAGACCACCGAGAAAGCCCTCGGTTTGCCCGCCCGCGTCTCCGCCCACAACGGAGTCGCCGCCGGTGGTCGCCGGTGCGGGTTGCGAGAACCCGTACCCGTAGTCGGCCCCGCCGAAGATCGACGATGCCGCGTCGCTGAACCCTGTGTCTCCACCGAAGATCGACATGTTCGAACCCCCAGCCGGGGCGCCGCTCGCGAGTGCAAGCGTGAACGGCGCCGGCTTCAATGCGACCTGAGGCGACGTGTACTGCGGCGCGCCGTACACCGGAGAGGTTTCCGCGATGCCTGCCGCCGGCAGAAGCACACCCCGCGAGCCGAAGACCGCCTCGGACCGTGACAGGATGCTCACGCCGCCCGCCGCCTTGATGAGCTGGTCGAGGCAGTTGATCGTGGCTGCGGTGCCGACGCCGCCGCCGGCGGGGCCCTCGCACGCAGCAAGCGCCCGGAGCTCGCGGCCGAGATCGAACGTGCCGATCGGAACGCTTCGGAGGCTCCCGTCCGTCGAGCGGTACTGGTAGGTCTGCAGGTCAGCTCCCAGCCCTGCAGCGGCGAAGCCGAGGGCCTCGAGATAGAGCTCGTCCCCGGAG
>JBEANR010000191.1:0-9340 GCA_041165365.1 Actinomycetota bacterium
GAGGTGCTTCTGCCGCGGCATCCACTCCGCCCTCTCCTCGGTCGACTTCGAGCCCCACCACCGCGCGAGGTCGAGGGGTGCGGGTGTAGTGTCGCCCCTCGTGACTAGTGACGTCAGGTCGCCGAAACGGTGGATCATCGGCGAACCCCTCGCCTCCGAGAAGCTCGAAGGCCAGCTGCTTCCGAAGCACCTCGCCCTACCGATCTTCGCGAGCGACCCACTGTCGTCGGTGGCCTACGCGCCCCAGGAGCTGCTGCTCATCCTCACCCTCGGCGGGCTCGCGTTTCTCAGCTTCGCGCCCTGGATCGCCGCCGCCGTGGTGCTGCTGCTCATCGTGGTGGTCGCGTCGTACCGCCAGCTCATCAAGGCCTACCCGTCGGGCGGAGGCGACTACGAGGTCGCCCACCGGAATCTCGGTGAGAAGCCGGGGCTCGTCGTCGCCTCAGCGCTCCTGGTCGACTACATCCTCACCGTGACGGTGTCGGTGGCGAGCGGTGTCGACAACATCATCTCGGCGTTCCCGGGGCTCAACCCCGCGCGGGTCGAGATCGCCATCTTCTTCGTGGTGGTTCTCGCCGCGATCAACCTGCGGGGCGTCTCGGAGTCGAGCAAGGCGTTCGCTCTGCCCACCTACCTCTTCATCGGCAGCGTTCTGGTGATGGTCGTCACCGGACTCGTGCGCGTGGCCGTGGGCGACGCCCCGGTGGCGGAGTCGGCCGGCTATCAGGTGGAGGGCGAGAGCTTCACGCAGGTCGCGTTCGTGCTGCTGCTCCTGCGTGCGTTCGCCAGTGGATGCAGCGCCCTCACGGGCGTCGAGGCCATCGCCAACGGGGTGCCCGCCTTCCGTCGGCCGAAGATCCAGAACGCTCAGCGCACCCTCGTGCTCATGGGCGGCATCGCCATCGTGCTCTTCGTCGGGGTGGTCACCCTCGCCCTCTCGAGCCGCGTGCACTACGCCGAGAATCCCTGCGATCTGATCGGCTTCGAGAATTGCGAGACCGACCCTCAGCGCAGCGTGATCGCTCAGCTCGCCGCCGCGGTGTTCGGTGGCGATACGACCATCCCGTTCTTCGTCATCCAGGGGGCGACGGCCGCGGTGCTGCTGCTGGCGGCGAACACCGCGTTCAACGGATTCCCCCTGCTCGGTTCGGTGCTCGCCCGCGACGGCTACGCGCCCAAGTCGCTGTCGACCCGCGGCGACCGCCTCGTGTACTCCAATGGAGTCATCGTGCTCGGCCTCGCGGCGATCGTGCTGCTGGTGGCATACCAGGCCAACCTGACCACCCTCATCCAGCTGTACATCATCGGCGTCTTCGTGAGCTTCACCCTCGGGCAGACCGGCATGGTCGTGCACTGGACCAGGATGCTGCGTGCCGGATGCGCCGACCGCGGCACCGTCATGCGCTCCCGGGCCATCAACGCGGTGGGCGCGCTCATGACCGCGGTCGTGCTCGTCGTGGTGACGGTCACGAAGTTCACCCACGGCGCGTGGCTCGTCTTCGCGATCATGCCCATCCTGTATCTGCTGATGCTCGGGGTGAACCGCTACTACCGCGGGGTAGAACGCGACATCACGGTCGACGACTCGACCAGGTTCGGGTCGACCGGCGACCACGCGATCGTGCTCGTCGGCAAGATGCAGAAGCCGACGCTCAAGGCCCTCGACTACGCCATCGCCGCACGCCACGACAGCATCGAGGCGGTGCACGTCAACATCGACGATGCGGCCTCCGAACTGCTCGACCGGCAGTGGGACGAGATGAACATCAAGGTGCCGCTGCGCATCGTGCCGTCGCCGTACCGCGACATCAGCGCTCCGCTCATCGCATACATCAAGGCGAGACGCAGCGAGCACGGCTCCGAGGTGGTCACCGTGTACACGCCGCTGTACATCGTGGGGCGGTGGTGGGAGCACATCCTGCACAACCACAAGGCGCGGCGCATTCGTCACAAGCTCGCCCTCGTGCACGGAGTGACGATCGCGCTGGTGCCCTGGCTGCTGGACTCGTCGCGCAAGCTCTACGGGCAGAAGCAGCGACCGCTTCCCGGTGCAGATCGCCGGGGTGAGCCCCTACGTCCCGTCATGCGCAAGCCGTTGCCGCCGGCTGGCGCCGTCCCGACGGCGCCCCCCTCGGGCGAGGCCTCGGCTCCCCCGCCGACGAAGCCCAAGCTGCCGACGACGCGCAAGCGCTACGCCCGCAAGTAGGGGTCTCGGCAGCAAGGGAGGAGAAACCGGTAGTTCAGCCCCAGAAACTCCTCCCTCGGCCGCTGATCCACCAGAACGTCACGCGATACGCGCGGGCGAAAGGTCGCGCGCCGCAGACATGAGACGGCGACTAGCCCTTCTCGCCGCCCTCCGTCGTGTTCATCAGCCGCTTCTGGAAGATGAAGAAGACGATGGCCACCGGCACCGTCATGAGCATCGCCGATGCGAGCACGAGCGGATACTGATTGCCCTGACCGAGCTGCCCGGAGACCAGGGATCCGACTCCGGTGGTGAGCGTGTTCAGATCGGCGCTCTGCCGCGACACGATGAAGTGGGCGTACTCGTTCCATGACCCCTGGAAGCTGAGGATGGTCAGGGTGATCACCGCGGGGCGCGCCATGGGCAGCACGATGGTCCAGAACGTTCTGAACACCCCGGCCCCGTCGATGCGCGCGGCCTCCTCGACGCTGATCGGGATCGACTCGAAGAACTGCTTCATGATGAAGATTCCCGCGGCGTCGATGATGAGCGGCAGGATCATGCCGCCATAGGTGTCGAAGAGTCCCAGTTCCTTGAGGATGAGGAACCGCGGGATGAGCAGCACGACGGCGGGCACGGCCATGACCGCGATCACCGCTGCGAACACGATGCCGCGGCCGCGGAATTGCAGACGGGAGAGCGCGTAGCCCGCGAGGGAGTCGAAGAAGACCCGGCCCGCCGTGACGAAGATGGTCACGATCGTCGAATTGAGCGCCCATTGCGGAAGCGGTTCGTCGGTGAACAGGCGCTCGTACGCGGCCGCCGTCCAGGTCTGCGGGATGAGTGACAGCGGGTTGCCGGTCGCGTCCGCGTCAGTCTTGAAACTCCCCGCGATCGAGATGAGGAACGGGTAGATGTAGATCAACGACAGGATGATCAGCATCAGGTAGCTCAGAATCGCGACGGTGCGCAGCCGGGGCGAGAGACCCTTGCGCCGCCGCGTCGGCTTGGGGGCGGTGGGGTCGGCCTGGATGGCCGTCCGTGCGGTCAGCGAGCTCATCGGACTCCGGCCTTTCTCGATTCGGTGGTGAAGGCTTTCGCGTTCGCGGCATCCGATCTCAGGGTCGCCACAGCCTTGCGGGCGTTGGATTCCGCCCGCTTACCGGTGTCGCGATCGCGCAGCACATACCGCTGAAGGAGGGTGAGCGCGACGATGATGGCGAAAAGGATGAATGCGATCGCCGCCCCCTCACCCCAGTTGAGCCCGTTGAAGGAGGTGTCGAAGGCGAGGAAGGCAGGAGTGAGTAGCGTCTTGCCCGGCGCGCCTTGACCGGTCAGGTTGATCTGGTCGAACAACTGCCAGGTGCCGATCAGCCCGAGCGTGAGCACGGTGAACAGCGTCGGCTTGAGCATCGGAAGGGTGACGGAGAAGAACTTGCGGAACGCGCCCGCTCCGTCCATCACGGCCGCCTCCTCGATCTCGCCGCCGATGTTCTGCAGCGCCGCGAGGAACAGCAGCATGAAGGTTCCGGAGGTCGTGAAGACGGCGAGGATGATCAAGGTGCTCATCGCCACAGAAGGGCCCGAGAACCACTGCCACCAGGTGATGCCGAGGGGTCCGCCCACGTTGAGCGCATCGGGAGCCGAGGTCACGCCGACCCCCTTCAGCGCATTGTGGATGAGCCCGGTCGGATCGTTGAACCACGAGGGTCCGTTGATGCCGAACCACTGCAGCACCGAGTTGACCGCGCCGGATGCGGTGAAGAGGAAGGTGAAGATGGTGACGATCGCAACGGAGCTCGTGACCGACGGGAAGTAGAAGGCGGTGCGGAAGAACCCGCGACCG
This sequence comes from Actinomycetota bacterium, assembly GCA_041165365.1. GTDB lineage: Bacteria > Actinomycetota > Actinomycetes > Actinomycetales > Microbacteriaceae > Marisediminicola. The sequence goes on from JBEANR010000191.1 coordinate 4,032, forward strand.
CGGAGGATGCGCTGGTTGACCTGAACGGCCAGGAACAGGGCGACCGCTGTCTGCAACGGCACGACGACGATGACGTAGTAGAAGTTGTTGCGGATCGAGGTGCCGAAGTCGCTCTTGGCGAGACCGTCGTCGACGAGGATCTTCGCGTAGTTCTCGGTGCCGATGAGGTCTGAGTTGCCGAAGGGCGACCCGAGGCCGTTCCAATCGCTGAAGCTCACGTAGAGCGCCAGGAAGATCGGCACCACGAGGAACAGCCCGATGATGATGATGGCCGGGGTGACGAAGAGCCACCCGAAGAGTGCCTCGCCTGACCGGAGTCGCTTGCTCATGTCGATATCCCTTGATGGGGAACGGGGCCGGGCGACTGGTCGTCGCCCGGCCCCGTCCGGTCGGTCTAGTTCGAGTTGGCTTCGTCGAGCGCGGCCTGCAGGCTGGTCTGCAGCGACTCGAGGATGCCCTTCGCGTCGCCTCCGATCAGAGACTCGAGCTGAGCGTTGAAGTCGCTCACCACGGTGGCGGCTCCGTCGAAGTTGACCGGGCTCACCGCGTAGTCGGCGCTGGCGACGAATGACGCGTTCTCCGGGTACTTGTCGGCGTAGAGGGCGGCTGCGGACTCCGTCGACGGGATGACGCCGAACGCGTCGGCGGCGGCCATCTGCTCGTCATCCGTGGTGAGGAACTCGACGAGGTCGGTGGCGGCCTCCGTCGTGTCGGAACCCTGCGGCATCCCCCAGCAGTTGGTGAAGGAGAACGTCGACTCGCCACCCGGGCCGGCCGGCAGTTCGTACGAGGCGTACGGGGTGTCCGGGTAGTCGACCTTGATGCCCTTGATCCACGGTCCCTCGATCACCATCGCGGCCTTGCCGGTTCCGAGCGCTTCTCCGCCCCAGCCCGCGTCGAGCTCTGACGGGAACTTCAGCACTCCGGCGTCGTGCAACTCCTGCACGTACTCCAATCCGGCGAGGTTCTCCTCGGTGTCGGCGGTCACCGTCTCGCCGTCATCGTCGACGAGCTGTCCGCCGGCCTGGTTCATGAAGACGCCGATGCGGGCGTACTCGAGCCCGAACGAGAGCCCGACCTGGGTGTCGGTGGTGAGCTTCTGCGCCGCGGTCTGGAGGCTGGCCCAATCGGTCGGCACGTCGGCATCGGTGAGTCCTGCTGCTGCCCAGGCGTCGGTGTTGATGATGAGACCGAGAGTCGAGAAGTCCTTCGGCGCGCAGGTGAACTCGCCGTCGAACGTGAACGTGTCGACGAGGCTCTCGAAGTAGTCGCCCGAGTTGGACAGGCTCTCGGCGTAGGGCTCGAGGTAGCCGTTGCTGCCGTAGGTGGCGAACTGGTCCCAGCCCATGTAGAAGAGGTCGGGCGGGTTGCCGCCGGCGAAACCCTGGCTGAGCTGCTGGTTGAGGTCGCTCGCGACGACGACCTCGACTTCGTTGCCGCTCTGCTCCGACCAGGCCGCCATGGCCGTCTCGACCGCGGTGGTCTCTGCCTCACCCGACGGGGCGATGAGCACCGTGAGGGTCTGCTCGCCCTCTGCCCCTCCGCTGTCGGCGCCCGAGCATCCGGCCATGGTGGCCGTGAGCCCGACGGCGAGGGCGGCTGCGCCCCATGCTTTCTTGTTCATCGTGATTCCTTTCGGTGATTGCCGGCAGCGTGCGCTGCCTCCTCGGTGGTGCCGTACAGGGGAAGGTGGTTCGGTCGACGTTCGACGAGTGCGGGACGGATGAGTCGATGCGAGGCACCGGCGTCGACACTCCTCGACACGATCCGATTGCCGGTCGGCCCGAGCAGCAGCTCGAGGGCGCTGGACGCCACGAGATCGAGCGGCTGCTCCACGCTCGACATGCCGACCGCACCGGCGACCGGGGTGTTGTCGAAGCCGACGATGGGGAGGTCGCGGATGCCCGCGGAGGAGACGGCGATCATCGCGCCGAGCGCCAGGGTGTCGCTCGCGCACACCATGCCGGTCGGGGCGGGGCGACTGCTGAGCCGGGCGGTGACGGCAGCGGAGGCCTGCGCGACGTCGTCGAGGGACTCGATGCGCGACTCCGCGAGCTGCTGCTCCGTGCACCCGAGACGCTCGCGCATCGCATCCTCCCAGCCGCGTCGACGATCGTCGCCGGTGGCCGACGCCTCGGACCACCCGACCCACACGATGTCGGTCGACCCCGAGTCGAGCATCGCGATGGTCGCGTCGTAGACACCTGCGCGGCCGTCGATGTCGACCCACAGGTGGGACGGGTCCTCCATGTCGTCGATGCCCCAGGGGCGCCCGAAGGAGACGAACGGGATGTCGGCCTCGATGAGCGCCTCGGTGCGCGGATCCTCGAAGAACGTGCCGGTGAGCACGAAGGCGTCGGCGTCGGCGGCGTCCCGCATGCGCAGGATCTGCTCGATCTCGAGCTCGGGCGACTCCGCCGTGAACAGGAGCACCCGCATCGATCTCGCGTCGGCACGCTCAGCCAACGCGTGCACGAAGCGGTCGAGCACCGCGCCGGAGATGCCGTTGCGCAGCGGATCGAGCCTCACGCCGATGGTGGCGGACGACTGGGTGCGCAGCCGGCGGGCAGAGAGGTTGGGGCGGTAGCCGAGCTCGGCGATGGCGGCGGTGACGCGGTCGCGGGTGTCGGGCTTCACGATCTGCGGCGAGTTGAGCACGTTCGACACGGTCTGGCGCGACACGGCGGCGGCCTTGGCGACGTCGTCGACGGTCGGTAGGGATCCCATGCGGCCTCCTTTGGCCTCGGCTCTGCGGCGTTTGATCGATCAAATCTCACCGGGAAAAGAAGGGGCTTCCGCGCCCCAGTCGTGATCACCGTGCTATTTGATCGATCAAATTCTGAGTGCTACGTTACCCCAGGGGAGGCAGTTGTCAATCCCGTTCTTGGTTCACGTCAATCGAAGTGGAGTCGTGATCGACCATGCCGACGCCCCAGCAACCCTTCCTGCACGATCAGACCGTGGTGCTCAGGGCGCCCAGCCAGGTGTGGTCGTCGAGCGACGGCAGTGTCGGCCGGTCTCCGATCCACGGGTACATCTACTCCGACGTGCGCATGATCTCCGAGTTCTCGCTCATGGTCGGCGCGACGGTCGGCGCACCGATCGCGACGGTGCCCTACGGGGCGAGCAGCCTCGACTTCGTGGCGGCCCAGCGTCACCTCGACGATGCCATGCCCGACCCGCGCGTGCGCTCCTTCCACACCAGGACCGTGACGACCACCGGGGCGACCGAGACCCTCAGGCTCGACTCGGATCTACCTGAGCCGCTGTCGACCGAGCTCGCCATCACCGTGCGGCTGGACCTCACCGGCATGGAGCGCCTGCGGAACGGACTCGGGGCCGAGCACGGTGATCCCGTGCCGGTGGTCGACGGCGACGTCATCCGCTGGTCCGATCCGACGATCTCCGTCGAGTTCACCGCACCGGGGGCCACGATCACCCGGCTGGAGTCCGGACTGCTGCGCATCGTGTGGAGCCTGGATGTCGCGGCGCGGGCGTCATCCGAGGTCTCCTGGCAGCTCACCGCCGCCGATTCGCGCCCCGTGCTCAGCGGAGTCGACGGACCCGCGACCTGGACGACCCCGACCATCTCGAGCGCCGACCATCGGCTCGAAGCGTGGGTCGCGACCGCGCTCGCCGACCTCGACGCGCTGCGGCTGACGACGACCAGTCACCCCGAGGACGTGTTCCTCGCGGCCGGCGCCCCCTGGTTCTTCACCCTCTTCGGGCGCGATGCGCTCTGGTCGGCACGGATGCTGCTGCCTCTCGGCACCGATCTGGCGCGCGGCACCCTCCGCGTGCTCGCCGGCCTGCAGGGCACCGAGTCCGTGGCGGACACCGCCGAGCAGCCGGGCAAGATCATGCACGAGCTGCGGCGCGACGCCCTGCCGATCCACGGCGGAGGATTTCTGCCGCCGCTCTACTTCGGCACCGTCGACGCGACGCCGCTGTGGGTGTGCCTGCTGCACGACGCGTGGCGATGGGGTCTGGCCGACGATGACGTGCGCGCCCTGCTGCCGCAGATGACCGCCGCGCTGGAATGGATGCGGGACTTCGGCGATGCGGACGGCGACGGCCTGCTCGAGTACGTCGACGCCACCGGTCACGGACTCGCCAACCAGGGCTGGAAGGACTCGAGCGACTCGGTGCAGTGGCGCGACGGCTCCCTCGCCGAAGGGCCGATCGCGCTCTGCGAGGTGCAGGCCTACGCCTTCGAGGCCGCCATGCACGGAGCCGACCTGCTCGACCACTTCGGCGTCGAGGGTGGAGACCGATGGCGCGCCTGGGCGACGGCCCTGCAGACCCGATTCAACGCTGAGTTCTGGATCGAGTCGCCCGACGGCGCCTACCCGGCCATCGCCCTCGATGCCGCCAAGCGTCCGGTCGACACTGTCACGTCGAACCTCGGGCACCTGCTCGGCACCGGGCTGCTCGACCCCGCGCAGGCCGAACTCGTCGCCCGACGGCTGGTCTCGCCCGAGATGTCGTCCGGCTACGGCCTGCGCACGATGAGCACCGACTCCTCGGGGTACTGGCCGCTGAGCTATCACGGCGGCAGCGTGTGGACCCACGACACCGCCATCGCGATCGCCGGACTCGCGCGCGACGGCTTCTCCGCCGAAGCGGCGACGCTCACGTCGGGACTGCTCGCCGCGGCATCCGCGTTCGGATATCGGATGCCGGAGCTGCACTCCGGCGACCCCGCCGGTTCGTTCGCGAGCCCCGTGCCCTACCCGGCGGCCTGCCGTCCGCAGGCGTGGTCGGCGGCGGCCTCGGTCTCGGTGGTTGCGAGCCTGCTCGGACTCGCGCCCGACGCGCCCTCCGGCGTACTCGGGGTGTCGCCCGCGGCAGGCGGCCTCGCGCCCCTCGCCGTCGACGGGCTGGCGTTCGCCGGCGAGCGGGTCTCGATCACGCTCGACGCCCTCGGAGAGGTCGCCGCGACATCCGGTGCCGTCGTCGAGGTGCGCTGAGCCGCGCTCGCTCGACCGCGTAGTTCACGCCGCCTGTGGCCGTCGAGATGAGGCCGCGCTAGAGCCGGCTGAGGGTCGCGAGCACCTGGCGGGCGATGGTGCGCCCCGCCCGGTTGGCTCCGATCGTCGACGACTGGGGTCCGTAGCCGGCGAAGAAGATGCGCGGATCCTTCCAGGCAGCACTGTTGCCGACCTGGATTCCGCCCTCCTTCTCGCGTAGCTTGAGCGGGGCGAGATGCCTGAGTTCCGGACGGAAGCCCGTCGACCAGATGATCGCGTCCGCCCGCTGGGAGTTGCCGTCGGCCCAGCGCACGCCGTCGCTCTCGATGCGCGCGAACA
>JBEANR010000192.1:0-8640 GCA_041165365.1 Actinomycetota bacterium
GGCTCGGCTTCACGACCGTCATCGACTCCGAAGCCGGCCACCTCGGCGAGGCGCTCAGGCTCGCGTTCGCGACGGCCGCCGCTGCGACGGATCGGGTGGACGCGCCGCAGTTCTGAGGCTCCCCTAGTACGAGCCGCCGAGGTGGATGACGCCGCCCTCGGGGCCGTCTGACGGATGTTCACCGCCACCGCCACCGCCACCGCCACCGCCACCGCCACCGCCACCGATCAGGCTCCGGGTCAGCGACTCGCGATCCGACAGCAGCCTGTCGAGTTGATCGCTCAGATCGGAGTCGCGCACGTCTCGACCCTGCTCGGCCGCCGCGAGCACGACACGTCGCATGAGCTCTCGGGCGAAAGAACCGGTCACGCCCGACGAGCGGTCCGCCGCGGCATCCACAGCATCCGGGGAGAGCGGGAGGTCCCGCGCATAGAGGGCGAACAGCCGTCGGCGCTCGACCCCGGCGGGCAGGGCGAACTCGAGCGCGAGGTCGATCCGGCCCGGCCGCTCGACGAGAGCGCGCTCGAGATCCTCGACGCGATTGGTGGTGAGGACGAAGGTGACGTCGGCGTCGCCGTCCAACCCGTCGAGCGCATCGAGGATGGAGAACAGGAGGGGCTGCGGACCGAAGTGCATCGATCGATCTCCGGCCACGAGATCGACGTCCTCGAGTACGACGATCGAGGGCTGCATGGCACGGGCGACCTCCGCCGCTTCGGTGATGAACCGGATGCCGGGGCCGGTGAGCAGCACTGCCGTCGTGCCCGGTGTGGCGGCGAGGAGGTGCCTGACGGTCAGGGTCTTACCGGTGCCGGGCGGCCCGTAGAACAGCACTCCCCGCTTGAGGTGTTGGCCGGCGGCGATCAGGCTCTCGCGGTGTTCTCCGACCCCGACCACGTGGCGGACTGCACCTCTGAGCACGCCGTCGGCAAGCACGACGTCACCCTCCGAGACATCAGGTCGCGGAAGGAAGGTCATGCCCGCCCCGCCGTGTCCGAAGTCCGACTCGAGGAACGACAACACGCTGCCGCGGAGCACGCTGAGCCGCGTCATCCGCTCATGAACCTCACGGAGCATCGCCTGGGCGGTCGTCGGATCGACGGCGAGCACCTCGAGTCTCGCGCTGGACTGGCCGAACTGTGGACGGGCGGACCGCTGGAGGGCGACGACCGGTTGTCCTTCCCACGTGAACAACCAGGCACCGAACGCGACCGCTTGACGTGCCGTGTCGTGCGAGGTGCTCATGGAGACGTACTCGACCGGCCCGACATCGAACCTCACATACTCGTGTCTCAGCAGCCCGCCGAGGTCTTCCCCGATGTGACTGGTTCCGTGGCTGACACCGATGAGGCGGCCGCCGGACTCCTCGTAGAGCGATGCCATGGCCAGATCGAGGTCCACGAGACGATGAGCCGCGACCTCCTCGGTGACGACAGGGAGCGTCGACGCGTCAGCGCCGAGATGTTCTCCGACGAGGGCACCGAACGGGGTGGACGCCAGCTCTCGAGGCGCCTGCTGCACGACCTTCTCGAGAAAATCGCGGAAGACGGCGATGAAACCCTGCTGTTCGGCATCCATCGCGCCATCCTGCCAGTCGGACGGCGTCGATGGTCGGGCATTCGCGCTGACCGAGCCTGGGCGCGGTCACATCGGCTGTGCGTGTGAAGCTCAACGCGCTCAGGAGGTCGGTGCAATCAGTAGGTCGGCGCGATCAGAGGGTGAGCGCGGCGAGGAGCTCACGTGGATCCGCCTGCATCGGATGGGGCCCCGCCACATCGAACCAGGCCGTTTCGAGCGAGTCGACGTGCGTCTCGAGAAACTCGACGAGCTTCGCGCGGTCGTAGGTGAGCACCTGCAGGTCGTGCTCCTCGGGGAGCATCGCGCGGTAGTTCTCCGCAGACGAGAACAGCAGCAGCGTGAACCCCGCCGACTCTGCACCGCGGAACACCCTCACCTGCGCAGGCCCCGGCTGCACGAGCAGGGGCACGATGACCTCACCGTTGCGCAGCGCGAAGGCGACCGCCGCACTGTCTTGGAGGCCGAGGGCGTCAGCGAGCTGCGGAGCCTGCGGCAGGCGAGGTGGATCCATCGATCAGTTGACGATGAATGACGTGGTGGATGCCGCGGCGGCACCGACCGTCACCGTGAGGTTGTAGGTCGCCCCACCCGCGGGCACGGCTGTGCGTTGCGTGTCGCACGTGGTGGTCGATGATCGGGTGCGATCCCACGGGATCGGCGTCGAGGTCACAGCGACGTTGGGCTCGAGCGGCAGCTCGGAATCGACGGGGCCCGTCTCGCAGTCCTTCGATGACCAGTACTGCTCCTCGCCACTGGTGACGACGAAGCTCTGCTGGGTGGTGCCGACGTTGAAGATGCACGACATGGTGCCCGTGTTCACGATGGAGAACGAGAACTGCGGCTGCTGCTCGGGCGCGTAGTTGTTCGTGTCGGTGATCGCGGCGACGGTCACCGACGCCGGATCACACGGCCCCCCGGCGACGGGCTCGGCCGAGGGTTCCGCCTCATCCGTGGCCGCCGGATCGCTCTCGGCGGGTTCGCCCGGTGTCGGTGACGCAGTGTCGGACGTGTCGGCGGTGGTGTCGCCCCGCGGCTGGAAGACGATCAGCGCGACGACAACGATTACGGCGATGAGCCCGAGGAGCACGAGGATGCGCCGACGCCAGTACACCCGGGATGGCTGAGGGCCGACCGGGTTGCGGATCGTCGACATGCCCCCAGGCTAGCTACAGATGCTTGATCATGCGGGTATTGCCGAGGGTGTTTGGCTTGACCCGGGCGAGGTCGAGAAACTCGGCCACGCCCTCATCCGGACTCCGCATCAGCTGCGCGTAGACGGCGGGATCGATCGTCTCCTCGGCCATGGTCTCGAACCCGTGCTTCTCGAAGAACGAGGTCTCGAACGTGAGGCAGAACAGTCGGCGGAGCCCGAGCGCCCGCGCCTCGGCCTCGAGCCGCTCGAGCAGGGCGTGCCCGACTCCGCGGTGGAGCCACGCCGGTTCTACAGCGAGGGTGCGGATCTCGGCGAGATCCTCCCACATGACGTGCAGGGCGCCGCATCCGATCGGGTGGCCGTCGGCGTCATCCGCCATGACGAACTCCTGGATGGCCTCGTAGAAGACCACGGAGTCCTTGCCGAGCAGGATGCGGCGGTTGACGAGCGGTTCCACCAGTCGCTGGATGTCGCGCACGTCGCTGGTTCGGGCAGCACGCACGGAGAAACTCACCCGCCGAGTCTACGGAGGCGGGCCGGATGCCACGGCTCGCCCATCTCCACCGTCGACACGCTTCGCCGCGAAGACCGGGCTGCGGCGGGAGAAAGCGACAGGCGGCGGGAGTAACAACTCCCGCCGCCCGGTCATTTCTCCCGCCGCTCACCCATTCGGTGCCGCGGGTACCGCGTCAGCGCTCTACGCCTCCACCGCCACGACGGCCTCGAGCTCGTCGCGCCCGGCCTGGCGTGTGGTGGTGAAGACGAACTCCCCATCGATGAAGTCGACGTGCACGTGGTCGCCGGCATTGAGTTCGCCCTGCAGGATCCGCTCGCTCAGCCGGTCCTCCACCTCGTGCTGGATGGCGCGGCGCAACGGCCTGGCCCCGAGCGACGGGTCGAAGCCGACCTTGATGAGGTGCTCCTTGGCGGACTGCGAGAGCACGGCCGTCATGTCGCGGTCGAGCAGGCGGTCGCTCAGTCGCTTGATGAACAGGTCGACGATCTGCAGCAGCTCCTCGGGGCTCAGCTGCGGGAAGACGATGGTCTCGTCGACCCGGTTGAGGAACTCCGGCTTGAAGTGCTTCTTCAGCTCTTCGACGACCTTGCCGCGCATCCTGTCGTAGCCGGAGGCGGTGTCGGATGCCGACGTGAAGCCGATCGGGGTGCCGGTGATGTCCTTCGTGCCGAGGTTCGTGGTCATGATGATCACGGTGTTCTTGAAGTCGACCACGCGACCCTGGCCATCGGTCAGGCGCCCCTCCTCCAGGATCTGGAGGAGCGAGTTGAAGATGTCGGGGTGGGCTTTCTCAATCTCGTCGAAGAGCACCACCGAGAACGGCTTGCGGCGCACCTTCTCGGTGAGCTGCCCGCCCTCCTCGAAACCGACGAACCCGGGAGGGGCACCGAAGAGCCGCGAGACGGTGTGCTTCTCGCCGTACTCCGACATGTCGAGGGAGATGAGGGCGTTCTCGTCGTCGAAGAGGAACTCGGCGAGGGCCTTGGCGAGCTCGGTCTTCCCGACACCGGTGGGTCCGGCGAAGATGAACGAACCGCTGGGGCGCCGCGGGTCCTTGAGGCCGGCGCGTGTGCGACGGATCGTCTTGGACAGCGCGGAGATCGCCTCCTCCTGGCCGATGACCCGCTGGTGCAGGGCCTTCTCCATGAAGACGAGACGGCTGGTCTCCTCCTCGGTGAGCTTGAAGACCGGGATGCCCGTCGCGGCCGCGAGGACCTCGGCGATGACGCCTTCATCCACTGTTCCGGTCGATCCGGCCTCACCGGACTTCCACTGCTTCTCGAGGCGCAGTCGCTCACCGAGCAGCTTCTTCTCCTCGTCGCGCAGGCTCGCGGCCTTCTCGAAGTCCTGCTCCTCGATCGCGGCCTCTTTCTGGCCGCGCACGCCCGCGATGCGGTCGTCGAACTCGCGCAGCTCCGGCGGGGCGGACAAGATCGACAGCCTCAGGCGGGCGCCAGCCTCGTCGATCAGGTCGATGGCCTTGTCGGGCAGGAAGCGGTCGGAGACGTACCTGTCGGCGAGGTTCGCCGCGGCGACGATGGCGCCGTCGGTGATGGACACCTTGTGGAACGACTCGTACTTGTCGCGGAGCCCCTTCAGGATGTTGATCGTGTGCGGCAGCGACGGCTCGTGCACCTGCACCGGCTGGAACCGGCGCTCGAGCGCGGCATCCTTCTCGAAGTGTTTGCGGTACTCGTCGAGAGTGGTCGCACCGATCGTCTGCAGCTCGCCGCGGGCGAGGAGCGGCTTCAGGATGCTGGCCGCGTCGATCGCGCCTTCCGCGGCACCGGCGCCGACGAGAGTGTGGATCTCGTCGATGAAGGTGATGATGTCGCCGCGGGTGCGGATCTCCTTGGTGACCTTCTTGAGCCGCTCTTCGAAGTCACCGCGGTAGCGGCTGCCGGCGATGAGCGAGCCGAGGTCGAGCGTGTAGAGCTGCTTGTCTTTGAGGGTCTCAGGCACGTCGCCGCGCACGATCGCCTGGGCGAGCCCCTCGACGACAGCGGTCTTGCCGACGCCGGGCTCGCCGATCAGCACGGGGTTGTTCTTGGACCGACGGGACAGGATCTGCATGACCCGCTCCATCTCCTTCTCGCGCCCGATCACGGGGTCGAGCTTGCCGTCGCGCGCGGCCTGCGTGAGGTTGCGCCCGAACTGGTCGAGCACCTGACTGCCGGCCTGCTGGGCGGCGCTGTCGTTGCCGCCGACTGCTACCTGCTCCTTGCCCTGATAGCCGGACAGCAACTGGATGACCTGCTGCCGCACCTTGTTGAGGTCGGCGCCGAGCTTCACGAGCACCTGCGCCGCCACACCCTCACCCTCGCGGATGAGCCCGAGCAGGATGTGCTCGGTGCCGATGTAGTTGTGGCCGAGCTGCAGGGCCTCGCGCAGCGACAGCTCGAGGACCTTCTTCGCCCGGGGCGTGAAGGGGATGTGGCCGGTCGGCTGCTGCTGGCCCTGGCCGATGATGTCCTGCACCTGCTCGCGCACCGCGTCGAGCGCGATGCCGAGCGACTCGAGCGCCTTGGCGGCGACGCCCTCACCCTCGTGGATGAGCCCGAGCAGGATGTGCTCGGTGCCGATGTAGTTGTGGTTGAGCATCTTGGCCTCTTCTTGGGCCAGGACGACGACGCGACGAGCTCGGTCGGTGAATCTCTCGAACATGATGTCTCCTTGGGCACGATGCAGGTGGCGTGCCGATACATCGAGAGTAACCAGCGGTGCCGCAGTTCTCCCCTCTGTTCGCCCTGGGCGTGAGGGCGAATGACGCGCGCTTGACGCCTCGGGATCGATGCCATACCTTAACGTTTATCGTTGTTATTGATAGTCGATAAGGAGATGGCGATGAGAACAACAGGGAGGGCAGCCCGTTCGGGTTCAGCAGTCCTCGCGCGAAGTGAGCGGGGGCTACTCATCGCGCTTCTTGTCGGCGCGGCGCTCGTCGCACTCGCGAACACAGCGATGGTCATCGAGGTCGCTCTGTCCGCGACCCTCGGGAATCTGGTCGACGTACGGCTGATCTCCGGTGACGAGCGGCCGGGCACGGGGAGCGTCAGTAGGGTCGTGTTCCCCGAGGCCGTCGTGACCGCCGACCTCAGCGACGGGGCACGCGCACTCCTCGCTGCGGACGAAGTGGTGAGCTCCATCACTGCCGTGGCGGTGACGGCGTCTGTCGCGTTCGTGTTCCTGCGGATGCTGCAGGGCCGGCCTTTCGCTCGATCGACCACCAACGCGGCCTACTTCGCCGGCTCGGCGCTCGCCCTCGGTGGGCTGCTCTCCCAGGGGCTCGGTGGGCTCGGCAGGATGGTGGCGGCAGACGAGGTGCAGGCCGATGCAGGAGCATTCCTGCAAGTCGCGTTCACCGTCGACGGCATGCCGATCCTCGTCGGTTTCGCAGTACTCGCCGCCGGTCTGCTTCTCGAGCTGGGCCAACGGTTGCAGTCGCGCATCGCCGACCTCGAACGCGAAACGCGGGGGCTGGTGTGACGGCACTTCGATCCGACCCCACCGAAGGTCCAGAGGAAGCCCCCACCGGCATCCACTGTCGACTCGACGAGTTGCTCGAGGGGCGAGGGATGACCCTGACCAGGCTGAGCGAGATTGTGGGGGTGAGCATCGTGAACCTGTCTGTGCTGAAGAACGACAGGGCACGCGCCATCCGGTACTCCACGTTGGCGGCGGTCTGCGACGCGCTCGACTGCGAGGTCGGTGATCTGCTCGTGAGGTCCGCGCAGCCGCAGTAAAACGGCTCAGGCGACGGGCGGGACCTTCGGTGCGAGCCCTCGCTTCGCGCGTTCCTCGGCCTCGATGCGCGCCTTGACGCTGCGTTCGGTGCGGTCGGCGCGGAGGATCGATCTCATCACGAGCCAGAAGATGAGGCCCACGAGGATGGTAGGCGTCACCGAGAAGGCGGCGTTCGCCCAGAAGTCTTCGAGCACGACACCAGGATACGGGAGCCTCCTGCGTGATTATCCCGAACCAATGAACCGCCAGTTGGCCGATGCATCACCACAGCGGTGAAACGGCCAACTCGCGGTGGATCGGTCGGGCCGCGTGCGGCGGGCGGGGCGCCGTGGGGACGGGGGGCAGCGGCGGGCGGGGCGCGCGCAGGGGCGGGCGGGGCACAGTGGCGGGGCGTCAGCCCGCGTTGATGATGCCGAGGATGCCCGATCCGAGCAGCCAGAGGCCCGCGCCGCCGACGACGACCCAGAGCACGAAGCGGGTCGCAGTGACCTCGCCCTTCTTCTTCTTGTCGGGGGGCAGGTAGTCCACGGTCGTCCTCACTTCACTAGTCGTCCTCACTTCACGAGCGGGAACAGGATGGTCTCGCGGATGCCGAGGCCGGTGAGGGCCATCATGAGGCGGTCGATGCCCATGCCCATCCCGCCGGTCGGCGGCATCCCGTGTTCGAGGGCTCTCAGGAACTCCTCGTCGAGCCGCATCGCCTCGACATCTCCGCCCGCCGCGAGCTTCGCCTGCTCGATGAACCTCTCGCGCTGCACGACGGGGTCGACGAGCTCCGAGTAGCCGGTCGCCAACTCGAAACCGCGGAGATAGAGGTCCCACTTCTCGACGACACCCGCGATCGAACGGTGATCGCGCACGAGGGGTGAGGTGTCGACGGGGAAGTCCATCACGAAGGTCGGGCGTTCGAGCCCGGGCTTCACGAAGTGCTCCCACAACTCCTCGACGAGCTTGCCGTGGGTCGGGAGATGCACCTCGATGCCGATCGCGGCGGCAGGGCCGAGAAGGTCGTCGACGGTGGTCTGCGGGGTGATCGCCATTCCGGACGCCTCGTTCAAGGACTCGTACATGCCGATGCGATCCCACTCTCCGCCGAGGTCGTACTCGGTGCCGTCGGCCCACGTGACGACATGGGATCCGGATGTCGCGGACGCGGCATCCTGCACGAGTTCCTGGGTCAGCTCGGCCATCTGGTGGTAGTCGCCGTAGGCCTGGTAGGCCTCGAGCATCGCGAACTCCGGAGAGTGCGTGGAATCCGCACCCTCGTTGCGGAAGTTGCGGTTGATCTCGTAGACCCGCTCGATGCCGCCGACCACAGCGCGCTTGAGGAAGAGCTCGGGGGCGATGCGCAGAAACAGTTCGGTGTCGAAGGCGTTGCTGTGCGTCGAGAACGGCCGCGCGGACGCCCCTCCGTGCATGGTCTGCAGCATCGGGGTCTCGACCTCGAGGTAGCCGTGGCGGGTGAAGGTGCTCCGCAGAGAGGCGACCGCCTGCGCCCTTCTCCGCACCATGTCGCGGGCGCCGTCCCTGGCGATGAGGTCGAGGTAGCGGCTGCGCACACGGGTCTCCTCGCTGAGCTCGGCGTGCAGGTTCGGCAGGGGGCGCAGGGTCTTGGCGGCGATCATCCACTCGGCGACCATGATCGACA
>JBEANR010000193.1:0-34842 GCA_041165365.1 Actinomycetota bacterium
CCCCCTGACCGCCACCACCAGCACCCTCACCACCCAGACCGCGACCACCGTCCTCGTCGCCGACACCTGCACCCGCAACCCCCGCGGACCCGGCTGCTGACCATCCCTTCGCGGCACCCACGACACGCCACCTGTCCTTCTCGAGGCACCCGCGACACGTCACCTACGCACCATCCCGCCACCTCGAGGGTGCACACCTGACCAGTCGTAGACCGAAAGGGTCCGCTGTCCTCCTCGCGGCACCCGCGACACGTCACTTATGCACCCTCGCCCGCCCGCGAAGGTACGCACCTGACCAGTCACGCACACGGCGCCCGCGTTCGCCCGCACGCCACCCGCCAAGCGGGCGAACGCGCCCCTCTCGCGACAGCGCGCCCGCCAGGGCTGCCGTCAGTCCACGCTGGGCAGCTCGGCGGCACTCACGACGACCCCGTCGGCATCCATGATCTCGATCCCCGTGGCCTTCTCGCGCAGCACGGCCGCATTCATCTGACAGTCCACGGTCGCCTCGCTGCCGAGGAACGTGCCGGCGGGCAGGCGCGCACCCGACCCCGTCACCACCATCACGGAGAAGGTGTCGCCGGTCGGCAGCCCGTCGATCTCGAGGAGGGTCTCGGTACCCCAGGTATGGGCCACGACCGCACCGTCGACGTCGACGTCGTTCGACGCACTCACGAAGCCCACCTCCTCGACGACCCCCAGGTCGCCCGGCCGACCGGGAGGCGGCGCGGTTTCGATGGAGCCGATCGCGGTGGTGGCGGCCACCCCCATCCCCACCCCGAGGGCGATGCACGCCGCCGCGGCGACGCCGGTCACCCATCTCCCACGGCGGGTGACCGGTAGCGGCTCGTGCTGATCCGTGGAGGCGTGCGCATCGTCGACGGCACCGTGCGCATCGGCGATGCCGACCACCCGGTCGCGCAGTGCCGGTGATGGCGCACTGTCGTCCCAGATGGGCAGCGCGCCCGACATCCGCCCGACGAGGGTGCGAAGGTGATCGAGCTCGATATCGACGGTCGGATCACCCGCGCGGAGTTTCTCGAACTCCCGCTGCTCAGGGCCGGTCAGGCTGCGCGACAATGCCGCGGCGATGAGCTCGGCGCGGCGATCGGGGGTCGGGTCAGTCATTCCGACCGTCCTTTCGTGGGTGGTGGTCGACATGTGGAGCCGGGGCGGGGTGACCCCCCTCGAAATGCGCGCGCAGGGCGCGGAGGGCGTAGAACACCCGGGTGCGCAGTGTGGACACCGGCACGCCGGACGCCGCAGACACCTCGGCGTAGGTCTCCCCCGACAGGTGCACCGCGATCACGGCGGCCCGGTGCTCCTCGCTCAGGCTCGCGAGCGCCTCGATCATGCCGAGATGCTCGAGCGGATCCGGATGCTCGGCCGCGGCCTCATCGAGCACCTCGGGAGGGTGGATCCGCGGCATCCGCTGCATCGATCGCTGCGTGTCGACGATGACGTTGCGCTGGATGGCGAACAGCCAGGTGCGCATGCCCGCCCGCTCAGGATCGAAGCGGTCCCGCGACCGCCACGCCCGCAGAAAGGTCTCCTGCACGCAGTCTTCCGCCAGCTGCCGGTCGCGCAGAGCGTTGACCGCGTAGCCGAAGAGCGCCGGACCGTGAAGGTCGTACTCCGCAGCGAGGTCGAATGGCCTGTCGACACGATCCGATGGTCCGTCCAGGGTGGTCACCGTCCTGATCTGCGGCCTGAGCCTCTCCGAGGACTCTAGCTTCGAGAGGCTGCTTCCGCTGATGAGCACACGGGGTATACGCGGTGCACGCGTCATCCATTCATCTCTTTTCCCAATCGGATGAACGGATGCCGCATGCCGCTCGTATGCCCCTGCACAGGGTCCGTTCCGCTCGGGCCGTCCGTCAGAAAGGCACCACATGTCGTTCCGAAGAAGTCCTCTCGCCCGCCCGCTCGTGCTCGGAGGCGTGGCCGCGACCTCCGCCATCCTCGTTCTGGGCGTCGCCGGCCCTGCCAGCGCCGAGACCGAGGTCGCAGAACCCGCCACCTTCACAAGCGCCTTCACCGTCATGGCGACCCCCGATCAGGTCGTCAATCCCGATGGCGTCGTGACCCCCGGCACCGCCGACGCGACGGGCACCTTCGACTTCAGGATCAACTCCGACTCGAACATCATCTGCTACGACATCACCCTCACCGGGGTGAGCGGCGACTACATGAGCCCGGCCAAGACCGCGACGCACATCCACCAGGCGGCCGCGGGCAAGGCCGGCCCGCCGCGGATCGCGTTCCCGAACCCCAGCCCGATCGGTGACGGGCCGCGCACGAGTTCCGGTTGCCTGCAGGGTCCGTTCACGACGGGCGTGCTGGCCAACGGTGTCGACACCGGAGAGGGTTTCACGCTGGCGCAGCTCGAAGCCGATGCCGCCTCGTTCGCCGCGGACTCGCACTCGGTCGCCAACCCGGCCGGTATCGTGCGCGGCCAGTTGTCTCGGGTTCCGGTCGGCGGAGTACAGACCGGTGGTGGTGGCCTCGCGTCGGACCGCAGCGAATCGGGTGCCTCGTTCGGCGTCCTCGGACTCGGCGCCGCAGCCCTGCTCGGCACCGCTGGCGTACTCGCCCTGCGCCGACGCGCGGCGGGTCGCTCCTGATCCGGCACGCCGGGCTCGAATGAGTCCTCCGGCGATGCGTCCGTCCGGCTCGGCCGGGCGGGCGCGTCGTGCTGCCGTGATCGCCGCGGCACCCCTCATCGTCGCGGTCGGGGTGTGCGGTTGTGGTGTCACCGCCCCGGCCGCGGCCCCCACCGGGACCGTGCGGCCGTCCGCCTCGGCGTCGCCGCCTGCGACATCCGCTCCCCCGGTCGAGACCGCACGCCCACTCGAACGCGGCGAAGCGCCTGCCGCCGTCACGATTCCGGCCATCGGCCTCGCAGAGTCGCTCATCGACCTCGGCATCAACGGCGACGGCACGATGGAGGTGCCGGCCGACTTCGACGACGTGGGATGGTTCACCGGAGGCGGTCGACCCGGCGGGATCGGTCCGACGGTGATCGCCGGCCACGTCGACTCGCCGAGCGGGCCCGCCGTCTTCGTGCGGTTGCGGGAGCTGGTGGTCGGGTCGACCTTCCAGGTGACGGATGTCGCGGGCGAGACCTTCGACTACGAGGTCTACGAGGTAGGGCAGTACCCGAAGGCCGACTTCCCGACGTCGAGGGTGTTCGGGGCGACAGCCACGGACGAAGTGCGACTCATCACCTGCACGGGTGTCTTCGACACCTCGATCGGACACTACGACGACAACCGGGTGGTGTTCGCCTCGCGGGTGCCGGCGTGACGATCGAGCGTCATCGCGGTGTCGGAAGGGTCGGGTAGGCAGTCATGGTGCGCGACTGTGCCTTTGACTCGCTCGACGGCACTAGCGTCATCGAATAATCCATTTCATTCGATCGAACAAGAGCGGACACCCCCATGGCTGACATCGTGCTCTATCACCACATCCAGGGACTCACCGAGGGGGTGCTCGGCTTCGCGGACGACCTCAGGCGGGCCGGTCACGTCGTGCACACGCCGGACCTCTTCGACGGTCGCACCTTCAGCAGTATCGACGACGGGTTCGCGTTCGCCCGCGACGTCGGCCTCGGCGCGATCCGAGAGCGCGGAGCCGCCGTGGCCGACGACCTCGGCCCGGCTCTCGTGTACATCGGTTTCTCGTTCGGCGTGACGATCGCGCAGCGCCTCGCGCAGACGCGGCCCGGGGCTCGTGCTGCCCTGCTGGTGTACTCCTGCCTGCCGGTCTCGGAGTTCGGAGCGACCTGGCCCACCGGCGTGCCGGTGCAGATCCACGGCAAGGAGGGTGACGAGTTCTTCGACGAAGATCTGCCCGCCGCCCGAGAACTGGTCGGCTCGACCGATTCAGCCGAGCTGTTCGTCTACCCGGGCGACGAGCACCTCTTCGCAGACTCCTCGCTCGATGCCTACGATCCGCAGGCGGCGGCCTTGTTGATGGCCCGGACGAAGGCGTTCCTCGCTTCGCTCTGACCGTCGGATGCTCCGCGCGGATACCGCGTCCCACCACCCCGTTTCCGACCTTGAGGGTGTAGACACGGTGAGTGTGAAAGCAGCCATCCACTATCCGAGTTTCTCGTTCCCCGGGGGTTCCGCGGCCATCGCCTCGACTCTCGCCGCTACCGCGAAGGCGGCCGACGAAGGCGGCATCGACACCTTCACCCTGATGGACCACTACTTTCAGATCCAGGGCGTCGGACCGGCGGACGCCCCGATGCTGGAGGGCTACACCGGGCTCGGCTTCGTCGCCGCTCACACCAGCCGCATGCAGCTCGGACTCCTCGTCACGGGTGTCACCTACCGGCATCCGGCACTCCTGGCGAAGATCGTCACCACACTCGACGTGCTCTCGAGTGGGCGTGCGTTCCTGGGTCTCGGCGCCGCGTGGTTCGAGCGGGAGCACGTCGCGCTCGGGGTTCCGTACCCGGCGATGTCCGAACGGTTCCGGCGACTCGAGGAGGCGATCCAGATCTGTTGTCAGATGTGGAGCGACGACGACGGGCCGTATTCGGGCGAGTTCTACCAGCTCGCGGAGACCCTCTGCGTTCCACAGCCGATCACCCGGCCACGGCCACCCCTCCTGCTCGGCGGAGGAGGGGAGAAGAAGACGCTGCGACTCGTGGCGCAGTATGCAGACGCGACGAACCTCTTCGGCGGCGACGTCGAGGTCATCACCCACAAGCTCGACGTTCTGCGCCGGCACTGCGACGATCTCGGCCGCGACTTTGACAGCATCGAGAAGACGACCATCGGATATCGCGGCGATCCCCTCGGCGACACCGACGGGTTCCTGGCCGAGATGCAGACCTACGCGGCGGCCGGTATCTCGAAGGTCTGGGTGTCGCTGCCGAGTACCGACCCGGCGCCGTTCGTGACCCAGTTCAGCGAGAAGGTGTTGCCGCGGATGGCGGAGATCTGACGTTCTCTCCTCCCATGCGACAGGATGCTCGTATCGAGCGAAGGACCTGGTGTGGCGAAGAGTGCTGGCTGGTATGACGACGAGTTCGGCGTTCTGCGTTGGTGGACTGGCACGGTGTGGGATTCCGCTCCCCCCGGGGGCGATCTGCAGTCACCACGGGGTTGGTATCGACACTCCGACCTGTGGCGGTGGTGGACCGGCAGCCTCTGGCAGCCTGTGTATTGTTCGCCCGACGGCGCGATCGATGCCGGGGCACGCATCGGCCAGGACCTCATCGTCGTCTCGTCATCATGGGGTGGCGTGTTTCGCGCGGTCGAACTGCTTCGAGCCGTTCTTGTCGACTATCCGCCCGTGACCATCACGTCGATCGACACTTCTCGCGACTTCGGGGCGAGTGGTCTGAGCCTGACCGCCCTGGTCGAATGGGAGTCGCCGGCAGCCCCGCTCCAGCCTGACGAATCCGAACTGCGCCTCAATGCGGAGGACTGAGCGACGCGCTCCGCTTCGATCCGCTACCCCACAATTGACCCATGACCGTTCTCGTCGTCGGCGCCGGAATCTCCGGTCTCGCCTGTGCCCGTGCCCTCCAGTCTGCGAACGTCGACGTGAGGGTTGTCGACCGCGGTCGCGCTGTCGGCGGCCGGATGAGCGGACGACGCCTAGACGGCCGACCGGTCGACCTCGGCGCCTCGTACTTCACGGCCTCCGATAGCCGGTTCCGAACCGTCGTGCAGGACTGGACGCGCCGTGGGCTCGCGCGCGAGTGGACGGACACGTTCGCTGTGGCGGACGGTGACGGCATCCGTGAATCCCGCACAGGCCCGATGAGGTACGCATCCCCGACCGGCCTGCGAGACCTCGTCATCGACCTCGCCGGTGGAGTGGACGTCGGTCTCGAGCATTCCGTCGAGCAGGTGACCGGTAGCGGACCGCAAGGCGGCACGGCGGGTCCCGTGACCGTGGACGGTGAGCGGTTCGACGCCGTCGTACTGGCGATGCCGGATCCGCAGGCGTTGAGGCTCGTCCCGCAGGACACGATCGCGGCGAGACTGAAGCAGCAGTGGGAGCCGACGATCGCGGTCGCGCTGCGCTGGAGCGAGCGGGCCTGGGCGCCCGACCTGCACGGGGCCTTCGTGCGCGACTCCCCCGATTTCGCCTCGCCGCTCTCGTTCATCGCCGACGACGGCGACCGTCGGGGTGACGGCGCCCCTGTTCTGGTCGCGCACAGCACCGGCCCGTTCGCTCGAGAGCACCTCGAACACCCCGAGGGTGCCATTGCCCCGATCGTCGGCGCAGTGCGGCGCATCCTCGGGATCAGGGATGCCCCGATCTCCCGTTACGCCCACCGCTGGAGCTTCGCGCGTCCGGCCTCGACCCACGGCTCGCCCTACCTGCTCGAGGGTGGCATCGGCGTCTGCGGCGACTCGTGGGGTGAGAAGTCGTCGGTCGAGACCGCGTGGGTCTCCGGCCACGAACTGGGCCTCGCGATCGCCGCAGCCGGCACGAGCGGCCCTCTGTAGCTGGAGGGTTCTCCCGAACGGGCTCGTCAGCCCACCATCCCTGCCGACCCGAGCACGGAGTCGACGGTGATTTCGATCACCACGCGCGACGGATTCACCCGTGGTTGCCGATAACGCCCGGCGTACAGCGCGACGGCGTGCGCCACGGCATCCCGGTCCCTGTCGATCGAAGCGACGCCCTCGAGGGTGATCCAGCGGGCACCGTCGACCTGGCTCACCGTCGCCCGACCACCGCGCTCGACGTTGAGCACCTTCTGGGTGCCCTCCGAGGTGATGATGCGCGCGACTCCGTCCTCGACGGTGAACCCGACGGGCACGGAGTGGATGCGCCCCTCGGTCGCGAGGGTCGACAAGATGGCGAGGTGCCGTTCGGTGGTGAACGCGACCGCTTCGGCGGTGAGGTGGGTCAGGGTCACCAGCCCCTCGCGACCCACTCGTCGAGGTGCGGCGCTTCGTCACCGATCGTCGTGGTGTCGCCGTGGCCCGGCAGCACCGTGGTCTCGGGATGCAGCGTGAGCAGCCGTGATCGAATCGATTCGATGATCGCGCCGAAGTCGCCGAACTCGCGCGCGGTCGATCCGGGACCACCGGGGAACAGGGTGTCGCCCGAGAAGAGCAGTCCCGGCACGTCCGGGGTGTCGCCGGCGATCCAGAAGCACACGGAACCCGGCGTGTGCCCCGGTGTGTGCAGCACCCGCAGGGTCAGTCCCGCGATCGAGAACGTGTCGCCGTCGCCGAGGTCGAGAAACGAAGCGCCGGACCCGACGGGGTACGCCCGGTCCCACAACATCCGATCCGCCGGGTGCAGGAAGACGGGTGCGTCGACGAGCTGCGCGAAGCTCTGCGCCGCCCCGCAGTGGTCCGGGTGACCGTGGGTGAGCAGGATCGCGGTCACCTCGCGGCCCGCGACGACCTCGGCCACGGCCGTCGCATCGTGGGCGGGATCGATGACCAAGACGGGTCCGCCGGCGGTGTCGCCGAGGATCCACACGTTGGTGCGGAGTTCGGTGTCGACGCCGTCGATGAGCGATCGACCCGCCGTGACGATGTTCTCGATGGTGAGGTCGGGCATCGTGCGGCTCCGTTCGGAACGAGCGTGGGATGGACTGCTACGCATCGAGTCAATCAGACTCGGGCGGCCAGGAAGACGAGCGGAAGCGACATCCGCACATCCACTGGCGTCGTGGGCGCGTGGCACAATCGACCGATGCCGTCCGACCTGCCTTTCGTCTCGGCCGACGACATCGTGCGCGTCGTCGGTCGTGCGGCAGCGGGTCGCGGTCAGGACTACGCCAGGCGCGGCGCGGTCGGCGACGTCGACTGGAACCCCGACACCCTGGTGGTGAGCGCGCGCGTGCGCGGCAGCGATCCGCTCCCCTACTCGTGCAGCGTGCGATTGGCGGATGCCGGCTCCGGCCGTCTGCGCCCCGTGACGGGCGACTGCGACTGCCCGGTGGCCCTCGATTGCAAGCATGCGGCGGCGATCCTGTACCACTGCAATCGGGAGCACGTGCGGGCGCTCGCTGCGGACTCGACTGCGCGGGTTCCCGGCCGCTCGCCACTCGATCGTCAGCCGGGTGCCGCCGGGGCGCCACCCGGCCGGGCGCGGGCCGGCATCCCCGAGCCGGTCACCTGGCGCACAGCACTGTCGACCACGACATCGGCCACGAACTCCGGGCAGGGCGCGTCGGGCCCGGGTGCCGGCGACCTCGCCCCGCTCGGGCTCCTCTTCGAACTGCGCGTGTCGACCGTGCGTCGCGGCAACCGGTGGCTCGCGCCCTCGACCGAGCCGGCGAAGCCGCCCCTCGATCCCACCGCCGACTACCACCTCGCGGTGCGCCCGGTGATGCGCAGCCACACCGGTAATTGGGTGCGCTCGACGGTGTCGTGGTCGTCACTGAGCTACCAGCAGCAGCGGCTGCCGATGGACTCCGGCCAGGCCAGGTGGTTCGCGCAGTTCGCCGCACTCGCTCGCTCGTCACGGGAGATGTTCGCCACCCACGACCCCGACTGGCTCTCGCTCGACGATTTCGCCAGCCCGCTGCTGTGGCCGCTGTTGGACTCGGCCGTCGCCCTGGGGATCGGTCTCGTGGTCGGCAAGAAGGGGTCGGCGGTCACCCTCGCGCGCACGGCGACACTCGGCATCGAGGCCGTCGTGGTCGAGACGGATGCTGTGCCGAACACGAAGACCGTGGTGCCGACAGCGATCACGGGATCCGGTGAGAATCCTCGCGGCCCCGTGCGACTCGACCCGGTGCTCGAGATCGACGGCGTCGCCCATCCGACCGCGGGGGCGCGCGCCATCGGTGACCACGGCGTCTACGTCGCCACCTTCGACCCGCAGCCCGCCATCGTGCTCGCCGCGACATCCGGGCCGCTGACCGACGAGCAGAGGAGCCTGCTGCGGCGCCCCGCCGTCGTGATTCCGCCGGCCGAGGTCGACGAGTTCCTCAGCGACTTCTATCCGCGACTCGCCAGACACGTGCCCGTGCGCAGCGCAACCCTCGAGCTGCCTGCCCCGGTGCGCCCGGAACTCGTGCTCACCGCCGCATTCGAGCCGAACCACGCCCTGCGACTCACCTGGTGGTGGCGCTACGGCGGCGAGAAGCATCCGTTGCCGCCGACCGACCAGAGAGCCGCGGATGCCGCGGGGCTGCGTGACCCCGCCGCCGAAGCCGCGCTGCTCGCCCGCGCCGCCGACGTGCTCGCGGAACGCCCCGTGGACGCCACCCTGACCGGCGTGGGGGCGGCGGAGTTCAGCGCGCAGACCATCCCGCGGTTGCAGCAACTGGAGTCGGTGGTCGTCACGATCGTCGGGGTGAGGCCCGATTACCACGAGCTGACCGGCGCTCCCCACCTCACCGTCACGGCGTCGGACTCCTCGCGCAGTGACTGGCTCGATCTCGGGGTGACCGTGACGGTCGACGGCAGGGACGTGCCCTTCGCTCCCCTGTTCACGGCCCTGTCGAAGGGGCGCACCAAGCTGCTCCTCATCGACCACTCCTACCTCTCGCTGCAGCATCCGGCCTTCGCCGAACTGAAGCGCCTGATCGACGAGGCGTCCGAGCTGGCCGAGTGGGAGACGACCCCCCGCATCACCCGCTACCACGCCGAACTCTGGTCGGAGTTCGAGGACCTCGCCGACGAGACGGTCGCCGCGACCAGCTGGCGTGAGACGGCCAGGGGGCTGCTCGACGCGCGCGAGGTCGAGCGGGTGGCGGTTCCCGAGGGGCTCGCCGCAGACCTCCGCCCGTATCAGCGCGACGGGTTCGATTGGCTCGCCTTCCTGCACGGTCACCGACTCGGCGGCATCCTGGCCGACGACATGGGGCTCGGCAAGACCGTGCAGACCCTCGCCCTCATCGCGCACACGGCCGAGACGCGCGACGACCCGGGAGCGGACGCCCCCGTGCCGTTCCTGGTCGTCGCCCCGACCTCCGTGGTGCCGAACTGGGTCAGTGAGGCCGCGCGCTACACGCCGGGGCTCGAGGTGCGCGGCATCGCGGCGACGGAGAAGAAGGCGGGAGCGTCGGTGGCGGAGGTCGCGCGCGGTGCGCACGTCGTCGTCACCTCCTACGCGCTCTTCAGGCTCGATGCCGCCGCCTACCAGTCCGTGTCGTGGGCGGGGGTCGTGTTCGACGAGGCCCAATTCCTCAAGAATCCCGCCTCGAAGGCGCACCGCTACGCGGTCGAACTCGCCGCCCCGGTCAAGTTCGCCCTCACCGGCACGCCCCTCGAGAACAGCCTGATCGACCTCTGGGCCCTGTTCGCGATCGTGGCCCCCGGCCTCTTCCCGTCGAAACGCAGGTTCACCGAGGAGTACGTAGTGCCCATCACCAAGGGGGAGGATGCCGCACACGTCGCCGCCCGCACGTCGACGTTGCGCCGCCGCATCCGTCCTCTCATGATGCGCAGGACCAAGGAGCTCGTCGCCACCGAGCTGCCCGCGAAGCAGGAGCAGCAGCTCAGGGTCGAACTCGCGCCGAAGCATCGAGCGCTGTACGACACGCACCTGCAGCGCGAGCGCCAGAAGCTGCTCGGGCTCGTCGCCGACCTCGACCGCAACCGTTTCATCGTGTTCAGGTCGCTGACCCTGCTGCGCATGCTCAGCCTCGACGCGTCGCTCATCGACGAGGGTCACCGCGGCATCCCCTCGGCGAAGCTCGACGCCCTGCTCGAGCACCTCGACGACGTCGTCGCCGAGGGCCATCGTGCCCTCGTGTTCAGTCAGTTCACCTCCTTCCTCAGGCTCGCGGCCGAGCGACTGGATGACGCGGGCATCCGCTACGAGTACCTCGACGGCTCCACGACCCGCAGGTCGGCCGTCATCTCGCGCTTCAGGGAGGGCACGGCACCCGTCTTCCTGATCAGCCTCAAGGCCGGCGGATTCGGGCTCAACCTCACCGAGGCCGACTATGTGTTCCTGCTCGACCCGTGGTGGAACCCGGCCACCGAGTCGCAGGCCGTCGACCGCACCCACCGCATCGGGCAGACCCGGCCGGTGAACGTCTATCGACTGGTGGCCACGGGCACCATCGAAGAGAAGGTGATGGCCCTGCGCGACCGCAAGGCGGAGCTGTTCGAGTCGGTCATGGACGACGACGCCGTTTTCAGCGCCGCGCTGACCGAGGACGACATCCGGGGGCTGCTGGATTTCTGAGGCTGCGCATGTGCGGGGCCCCTGACGTCCGAGGCCGCTGACGTGCGAGGCCGCATCGGCCGCGCGTCGCAGCGCGGCCCGGGCGGGGTGCAGACCGTAGGCTCCACTCATGGCTGCGGACCCGCTGATCGGTGCGGTCGCGGCTCCAGAGCTGCATGTGCTGTCGTACAACATCCGGCGCCGGATGCCGCACACCGATGCTCGCGATCCCGACCTCTGGACCCGCCGGGCGCCCGCTCTCGCGCGGCGACTCCGAGTCGAGTCACCGTCGCTCATCGGCTTCCAGGAGGCTCTGCCCGATCAAGCCGAGTTCGTGCAGCGGGCACTCGGGCGCGGATACCGCCGGATCGGGCGCGGTCGCGATGCATCCGGGCGCGGTGAGGCCTGCCCCGTCGTGTGGGACTCCTCCCGCCTCCGACTCGAGGGCTGGACTCAGACGGCGCTCTCCGACACGCCCACGCGGCCCGGCTCCGTGAGTTGGGGCAATGAGGTGCCGCGGATCGTGGTGACCGCGCGGTTCACCGATCTCGCCACCGGGATCGCCTTCACCGCCGTCAACACCCATTTCGACCACCGCTCGACCGAGGCGAGGCTGCGATCGGCCGCGGCCGTGCTCGAGCAGGTGGCCGCGACATCCGGTCCGACGATCGTGATGGGCGATTTCAACACCGACGTCGACTCCAAGCCGCACCGCACCCTGCTGCACGACGGCCTGCTGCGCGACAGCTGGACCGCTGCTGCAACGCGGCTGACTCCCGCGTGGGGCACCTTCCTCGACTATCGCGCCCCGAGGCTCGACCGCAAGCGCATCGACTGGGTGCTGGTCTCCTCGACCGTCGAGGTGATTCGCGTCGGACTCGACGCCCGGCGGCATCGCGGAGTGTGGCCGTCGGACCACGCCGCCATGCACGCCGTGATCGCCATCGGCGTTCCTGGCAATCGGGAGGGTGATCGCCCGCCACCGGTCGAGCAGTCGGAGACGCGGCGTATCGTGGAGGCTCCGGGATAGCCTTCCGCCCCCGGGCATCCGATCTGGAATCCAGAGGTGATCGATCGTGGCCAACTCCGTCCCGCAGAACGTCGGCCGGCAGAATGTCAGTCGGCGGAATGTGCAGCGCTGGCTCACGGCCGCCGCGGTACCCGCCGCCGTCGTGCTCGCCGCGGTCGCCGTGCCTCTGACGGCAGACGCGTCGCCGAACCTGCCCGAGAAGTCTGCAGACGACGTACTGGCGATGATCGCCGACAGTCGGGATGTCGCGTTCTCGGGTGACCTCGAGCAGACGTCCGACCTCGGGCTCCCCGCCCTGCCGAGCGGTGTCGGCGGCTCCTCGACCGGGCTGTCGACCGCCGTCGAGCTGCTGGGCGGCGACCACGCTGCCAGGGTCTTCGTCGACGGCGCCGGCTCGTCGAGGGTGCAGGTGCTCGACAGGCTCGACGAGCGTGACGTCATCGTGAACGGCTCGGAGGCGTGGCTGTACGACTCGTCGTCGCGCGAGGCCACCCATGTCACCGTCGCCGACGACCTGAAGGCGCGACTGTCGGAGGAGGCCGCCGAGCGTGCCGCCCGTCGCGATGCGGCGGCCGATGGTCTGCCGAAGACGCCGGCCGAGTTCGCCGACAGGCTGCTCGAGGCCGTCGAGCCGACGACCGACATCTCCGTGTCCGACACCGCGAGGGTCGCCGGGCGGGCGGTCTACGAACTGAGCCTCGTGCCGTCGACCGGCGATACCCTCGTCGAGTCGGTCGTGCTCTCGGTCGACGCCGAGACGGGTCTCCCGCTGAGCTTCGCCGTCTCGGCGGTCGGAGGCTCTGAGCCGGCCTTCTCCGTCGCCTTCACCTCTGTCGACTTCTCGGCACCGGATGCCGCGCTCTTCGACTTCACGCCGCCGACGGGGGCCACCGTGATCGAGAAGCCGATCACCGCGGATGACCTCGTCGCTGCGGAGGCGAAGGGCGACCGCGCCGAGGCGTCCGCCGAGCCCGGCGCATCCCCGTCTGCTGCCCCGACGGTCATCGGTGAGGGCTGGGGCGCGATCGTCGCTCTCCCGGTCGATACGCTCACCTCGGATGACGCCGCCGTGGAGGCGCCGGGCAGCCCCGCCGCACCCGAATCCGACGTGTCGGCATCCGAACTGCTCGATCAGCTCACGACACCCGTCGCCGGGGGGCGTGTGCTGCAGACCGCTCTGATCTCGGTGCTCATCACCGACGACGGACGGATCCTCGTCGGCGCGGTCGACGCTGACCGGCTGGCCGTCGCCGCCGGCTGACCCATCGTGGACGTGATCGCCTCCGCCGCGGATCCGGAACGGGGCGCGGATCCCTCCGGTGATCTCGCGATCGAGACCTCCGGTCTCACCAAGAGATTCGGACGGCAGGTCGCCGTCGACGCGCTCGACCTCGCCGTGCCCCGTGGCAGTGTGTTCGGGTTCCTCGGCCCCAACGGATCCGGCAAGACCACCACGATCCGCATGCTCCTCGGTCTTGTTTCGGCGAACGCCGGCGACATCCGGATGCTGGGCGGAGCGATGCCGCAGCACGCCGCCACGGTGCTCCCCCGCGTCGGCGCTCTCGTCGAAGGTCCGGCCTTCTACCCCTTCCTGAGCGGACGGGCCAACCTCGAGCGACTCGACTCCGCCGATCGCCACTCGCGGGCATCCAGCCGCAGGCGCCGGATCGACGACGCCCTCGACCGGGTCGGTCTCGGTCACGCCGCGACGAAGGCCGCCAACGCCTATTCGCTCGGCATGAAGCAGCGCCTCGGCATCGCCGGAGCGCTGCTCAGACCCCGCGATCTGCTCGTGCTCGACGAACCGAGCAACGGGCTCGACCCGCAGGGCACCCGCGAGATCCGCAGTCTCATCCGCTCCCTCGCCGACGACGGCACCACGGTGTTCGTGTCGAGCCATCTGTTGGGCGAGGTCGAGCTGCTGTGCTCGCACATCGCCGTCATGAGCGCCGGAAGGCTCGTGGCGCAGGGCGCCCTCGACGAGCTCGCCTCGACGGGCGTCGCCACCCTTCGAGTGCTGACGCCCGACACGGATGCCGCACGCGAGGTACTCCGCGCCTTCGACCTCGAGTCGTCCGCACCCGGTGCTCCGGGCGGCGGTGAACTCGCGGTCACCGCGTCGGGGGGCGCGGACATCCCGGTCGATCGCATCACCGCCGCGCTCGTCGCCGCGGGCGTGAGGGTGCGCGGCGTCGCGCTCGACAGACCGAGCCTCGAAGACCGATTCGTGGCCCTGACCGGGGAGGGTTTCGATGTCGCCGGCTGAGGTGTCGCCGGCTGAGGTGTCGCCGGCTGAGGGAGCGCCGAATGGCGACTCGCCGGCCGAGCGCGACTCTCGCGGGCCCTCGCTCGGCGTCGCATTCGCGGCATCCGAGATCTCCGTGCTCTTCCGTCGGCGTCGCACCTGGGCGATGCTCGGGGCACTCGCGCTCGTGCCGGTGATGATCGCCGCGGCCATCAGGCTGTCGTCGAGCGAGGTCTCGCCGGGGCGGGGCCCGGCGTTCCTCGACAGCATCACTCAGAACGGCCTGTTCGTGGCTCTCACGGCGTTGACGGTGTGCATTCCGCTCTTCCTGCCGCTCACCATCGGCGTCGTCGCGGGAGACACCATCGCCGGGGAGGCGAACCTCGGCACGCTGCGCTACCTGCTCGTGACCCCCGTCGCCAGGCTCCGGCTCCTCGTCGTCAAGTACCTCGGGGCCGCACTGTTCTGTCTGGCCGCGACCGTGGTGATCGTGCTGGCGGGCGTCGCGATCGGCGCGGCGCTGTTCCCGATCGGACCGGTCACGCTGCTCTCGGGCGACACCGTCGATGTCGGAGGCTTCGCCGTGCGCTGCCTCCTGCTCGCGCTCTACGTCACCGTCTCGCTGCTCGGGTTCAGCGCGATCGGGTTGTTCATCTCGACGCTGACGACGGTGCCGGTGGGGGCGATGGCGGCGACGATCGTGCTCTCGGCGGTGGCGCAGATCCTCGACGCGCTCCCCCAGCTCGAGGCCGTGCATCCGTTGCTCTTCACGCACTACTGGCTCGATTTCGGCGACCTGCTGAGGCAGCCGATCGCGTGGGGCTCGTTCGGTGACAACCTGGTGTTGCAGGCCGCGTACGTCGCCGTGTTCGGAGCCCTCGCCTACGGCAGGTTGTCGACCAAGGACATCCTCAGTTGAGCGGGCCGATCGCGGGCGGCTCCCGCTCCGAGCAGTGACGCGGTACCTCGGCATCGACCTCGCGTGGGGTGCGGGCACCGCGGGTAGGCCGGCCAGGGAGACCGGGCTCGCGGTGATCGACGAGACCGGCACGGTGCTGCACGCGGGGTGGGCCGTCGGCGTCGCCGAGGTCACCGAGTGGGTGTCGCGCTGGGTCGCGCCGTCGGCGGTGATCGCTGTCGATGCGCCGCTCGTCGTCGCCAATCCGAGCGGTCAGCGCCTGTGCGAGAAGCAGGTCGGCCAGCGGTACATGTCTCCGTGGAAGGTCGCCGCGAACTCGTCCAACCTCGCCAAGGCCGATCTCGCCGGGGTCACCCTCAGGACGCTCCTCGAGGCCGACGGGGTGCGCTACAGCGACGGCACGACGGCGCCCGCTCCTCCGGCGGCGATCCAGCCCGCGGCGACCCTCCCCGAGCCGCCCGGCGCGACCTCTGTCGCCCCGGTCATGATCGAGTGCTACCCGTTCACCACGCTGGTCGGCGCCGCGGAGTTCGGCTACGACGTGCGTCCGCGGTACAAGCGCTTCGCGCGCGGGCTCGATCCCTCCGCGCGACGCCTGGTGCGGGCATCCGAATGCGACGATCTGATCGAGCGGATGTCGCGACTCGAGCATGCCGCACCACCTCTCCGGCTGCTGTCGCACCCGATCACCCGCGAGCTCGTGGACTCGCCGTCTCCGCTGAACGACCGCGCCTACAAGCACCGGGAGGATCTGCTCGATGCGGTGCTGTGCGCCTGGACGGCGGCGCTCTGGGCCGTCGGTGGGCCTGATCGGGTGCAGATCCTCGGGGCCGACGACGTTGCGGACTCCGAGGGCAGGGTGCCGACCATCGTCGCACCAGCGAAGCCGGAGCAGCGTCGTTGACCCGAGAACGGAAGGCTCTCCAGCGGGCGAGCGGCAGGTTCGACCCGGAGTCCGGTCAGTCGCAGACACCGCCCCACAGGCCTACGCGGGCCGATCGTGCCTCGTCGGCGGCCCGCTCGACCTCCGCGAGGAACCTGTCGTTGCCGCCGTACACGACGGGCTCCGCGAGCCCGGCACCGGCGAGGGCGGCAGTGACGAAGGTGCCGTCCGACGTGACGACGGCGGCGAGCATCCTGCCGTACTGATCGGTGGTCTCCCGGTCGAACTCGAGGGTGACCGTGGTTCCCACCGGGAGGAGCCCGGAGAGCGCCGCGGATGCCTCGGGCCCGAGACATTCGACAGGGCTGTCCGGCTTGACGCTCTCCGGGCTGTCGACGTTGAGCAGCCGGACCCTGACCGATTCGCCGTCGAGCACGACCACGACGGTGTCGCCGTCGACCACCCGCTCGACGGTGGCCGTTCGCGGTGGAGGGTAGTCCGCCGCGTCGTCGACGGGTGCAGCGTTACCGTCGGCGACCTCGGCGACTGGGCCGAGAGACGAGTCCACGAAGGGTCCCGCGATCAGGAGAGCCCCGACGATGACAGCGGTCACGACGAGCGGGGCGGCCAGCGCGCGACTCGAGGTTCGCCGATCCATCGGGTCAGGCGGCCGTGATGCGCAGCATCGCGCGGGGCTTCTTGCCCGCCTTGCCTCTGCCCTCGATGAACATGATCAGCGAGTACTCGAACCTGTACTTGGCCTTGAAGATGCGCTCCAGTCGCGACTCGGCGTCTGCTCCCCCGCTGATCTCGGCCGTTCCCGTGGCGACCGGCGCGTCATCCGCCACGGCTCCCATCCTGCTGCACGGACGCAGTTCGATCCGTGGATCGTTGCGCAGCCGCTTGACCTTGCCCGAATCGTCGGGCGTGGTCACGATCAGCGCGTCGCCGTCTCGGGCGATCCACACCGGAGTGGAAACGGCCACCCCCGTCTTGCGAAAGGTGGTGAGCGACACGAAGCGTTCGTCGGCGAGGGAGAGGAGATCGACCATGGGGCAAGGCTACGCGGCGCAGCGGGCACCGGGATGTCGTCCGGCGGAGTTGCTACACACCGCCTCCACCGCCTCCGCCCCCGCCGCCGCCCGACGACGCCCCTCCGCCCGATCCACCCGACGAACTGCTGAACGACGACGAAGCACTGGCCGACACCGAGCCGATCCCGGTGGTCAGCACCGTGGCACTGAACGCCGAAGAACCCTCGAACCAGTACGGCGTCGAGCCGTTCTGCTCGTACTTCCGCCCGATCTCGTCGGCCCAGCGCTTTTCGACTCCGAAGAGCACCGCGAAGGGGAGCAGTCGCTCGTTGATGCGCAGGATGCTCGCGGGCTCACCCGACTCCGACCCCGTCGGCGACTGCGCGGTGCGCTCGGCCCCCTCAGGGGACTGGAGAAAGCGCAGGCGATCGCGCTCGGCGAGGGTGATGTACTCGCGCAGGCCCAGCAGGTGGTCGCGCAGCTCGACTCCGCGGGGCTCGAGCGGCTGCTTCGACACCGCGACGATCACCACGGTCATCGACGCGGCGGCGGCGACGATGAACACCGCGGGCACGGCGCCCCCGACCGCGTCGGCGAAGGAGGCCACTGCGAGCAGGAGGGTGGCGAGGGTGAAGACCACCGCGCAGAGGAGCACCCCGGCGATGAGCGCGATCGGCAGCGGTCGGCGCAACCCGTCGGCCGTCGCGGCAGCACTGACCCGCGCGATGAGGGCGGCCAGGCGTTTCGCTGCACGGGTATCTGCTTTCTCGAGGTCGCGGCCCTCCCCCGGAGTGAGCGTGTCGCCGAACACGGCGTGGAGGAACTCGAGACCGACTCCGTCCGCGCCGTCTGCCGTGACCAACTGGAGCCCGTATTTCTTCTTCCGACCGGGCTCCTCCACGATCCTGAGATTGCCCGCGACCGCGAGCTGCAGAATCTGGGCCGTGGTCGCCCTGCCCTGTTTCGAGAGGATGACCGCGCAGGTCAGCAGGTTCGCCGTCGTGGGCGGCAGGTACTCGGCCACGATGACACCTCGGCCGGGAGCGTCACGCAGCCGCCGTCGCCTCAGCACGACGGCTGCCACCGCGGCGCCGATCGCGAGGAGCGCCGAGACCAGCGAGAGACTCGGCCAGGGCGCGGCGGCGAAACCGTCGTCGCGAGGCTCGAAGGTGCCGGGCTCGAAGCCGATGGCCAGGGTCAGGTTCTCGCCGGGCGCGAGATCGTCGGCGCTCGCGATGAACCCCTCGTCGGTGCGCCGGATGGAGGCCGGGCCGGCCGCACCTTCGGCACCGGAGACCGCGTCGGTGTCGCCGGTCAGGGCCTCCTGCAGCGCATCGTCGAGCACCACCGACGCCGTGACACTCCGGAACGGCTGCGCCCACCCCGTGCCGTTCACATCCCAGTAGAACTCGTCGGCGCCGGTGTCGTCGAAGAACTGCGTCACGTTGTGCTGTTCGTAGGTGATGACGTAGGTCTGACGCCCCTCGACGAAGTCGTCCTCGGCGATCTCGAGCACCGTGAAGTCGTCGTCGGACTCCGAGTCGTAGTCCCGCGGAGACCCGTCCTCGTCGGTGACCGACACCACCTCGAGATCGGTCGGGTGCCCGTCGTAGCGTTCCACGAGTTCGCGACGGATCCCCCGGTTCTGCTCCGGCGGGAACTCGGCGACGAGGGTCTCCTCGACCCTCAGCACCGAGCGGCCCTCGACGTCGCGCGAGAGCGCGTAGGTGGCCGAGAAACTGTCGAAGGTGAAGTCGTCGACCCCGGCTGCCGCGGCCTGCGCCGCACTCGCGCCGCCCCGATCCTGCGGCAGCGGGTGATCTCCCGTCGGCACCGCCGACGCACCGGCGGAGAGCGGCGACAGAACGAGAAGGCCGAGCACGAGCATCCTGATCATGTCTCCGAGCCTACAAACGCCTCGCCTGTAGGGTGTCGAGCGTGAGCGTGCGCGTGGAGAAGGTCGATCTGCCCGGTATCGGTACCCGGCACGACGTCATCACCAAGAAGGGCAGGCGCATCGGCGTGGTCTCGCACCGGTCGGGTGATCGGGAGCTCGCTCTCTTCGACCAGCACGATCCCGATGCGAGCACCGACTCCATCCTCCTGACCGACGACGAGGCCGAGGCCCTGGCCGACGTGCTCGGCGCCTCGCTGCTGCTGGGTCAGCTCGCGGGCATCCGGGATCAGGCCGCGGGCCTGTTCACCGAGCAGCTGCTCATCTCGGCGGGTTCGCCCTACGCCGGAGAGGTGCTGGGCGCCACGAAGGCCCGCACCCGCACGTCGGCGAGCATCGTGGCCATCGTGCGCGGCGCGGCGGTCATCCCGAGCCCCGGCCCGAGCACCCCGCTCGCCGCGGGCGACACCGTCGTCGCCGTCGGCACCCGCGACGGACTCGACGCCCTCGCCAGAGTCCTGACCGACGGCTGAGCATGTCCGGGCCCGCGCTGCTCCTCGTCGAAGTCGGTGCGGTCCTGCTCGGACTGAGCCTGCTCGCCCGGCTGGCCGACCGGATCGGCATCTCGGCGATCCCGCTCTATCTGATCGCCGGCCTGGCCTTCGGTGCCGGGGGTGTCGTGCCTCTCGAGGCCGGCGAGGAGTTCTTCCTCATCGGCAGCGAACTGGGCGTGATCCTGCTTCTGGTGATGCTCGGGCTCGAATACTCCCCGACCGAGCTCGTGACGTCGCTCAAACGATCCAGGGTCGCCGGGCTGCTGGATGTCGCGCTCAACGCCCTCCCCGGAGTGCTCTTCGCCCTCGTGCTCGGGTGGGGGCCGGTGGCCGCGATCGCCCTCGGCGGAGTCACCTGGGTGTCGTCGTCGGGTGTCGTGGCCAAGGTGCTGCGCGATCTGCGCCGACTCGGCAACCGCGAGACGCCGACCATCCTCTCGATCCTGGTCATCGAGGATCTGGCGATGGCGTTCTACCTGCCCGTGCTGTCGGCTCTCGTGCTCGGCGTCGGCCTGCTCGCCGGTGCGACGGCGCTGGTCGTGGCGGTGCTCGTGGTGCTGGTCATCCTCTTCGCGGCGCTCCGTTGGGGCCGTGTCGTCTCGCGGCTGTTCGCCCCGCACCACGCCGAGTCGCTCGTGCTGGGCGTTCTGGGGCTGACGATGCTCGTCGCGGGCGTCGCGCAGCAGGTCAACGTGTCGGCTGCGGTGGGTGCCTTCCTGGTCGGCATCGCGTTGTCGGGACGGGTCGCGAACACCGCCGAGCAGTTGCTGTCGCCTCTGCGCGACCTGTTCGCCGCCGTGTTCTTCGTGTTCTTCGGGCTGTCGACCGACCCGGCCGACATCGTTCCGGTTCTCCTGCCCGCGGTGGCGCTGGCGGCGATCACGATCGGCACGAAGACGTTCAGCGGTTACCGTGCGGCGGCTCTCGCGGGCATCGGAGTGCCGGGCCGTTGGCGCACGGGCTTCGCCCTTGTGCCTCGCGGCGAGTTCTCGATCGTCATCGCCACTCTCGCCGTGGGTGCGGGGATCGAGCCGCAGTTGGCGCCGCTCACCACCGCCTACGTGCTCATCACCGTGGTCGCTGGACCTCTCCTGGCGAGGATGACCGATGCCGCGTGGTTCCGCCGGCGCACCGCCGCCCGCCGCGCGAGGCCCGCCGGTTCCTGACCGCAGGCGTCCGGCGGGAACTCAGAGCCCCGTGAACACCACGAAGGCGATGACGTTGAGCGCCACGCATCCCCAGAACGCCCATTGGAAGCTGCGTTTGCGTGTCTTGTGCCGCAGCAGCTGCTGCGCGACGATCGCGCCGGGCCACCCGCCGAGCAGGCCGAGGGCGAGCAGAGTGCTCTCGGAGATGCGCCAGCGGCCCACGACGGCGGCGCGTTTGTCGGCGGCGTAGACGATGACGCACAGCAGACTGGTCGCGAGGTAGAGGGCTGCGACCCACACCGGAACATCCCAGTAGATGTCGACGATGAGGTACAGGGTGATGAAGGCGAGGATGGCGACGTAGCTGATGGGATTCTGCTTGGTCCATCTGCTGCGGGATCGTGCTCTCGGCACCGCGAGCCCGACGCGCTGCACGAGCAGCGCCTGCTGCCGGCCCTGCCCGGTGGTGGTCACCTCGAAGGTGAGACGCTCACCCGCCTGAGGCCGCGGGGATCCCGCCGGGAACTCGTTCACATGCACGAACAGCGAGCCCCCACCGCCGTCCGGGCTGATGAAACCGAAGCCGCGCTGATCGTTCCACCGGGTGAGCGTGCCTTCGCCGCGCATGCTCGAGACCATGTCTCGATGCTACGCGGCACAGGATGCCCGGACGCCCGCCCACCTGGCACCGGCAGCCGATCAGTGCTCAGACCGCGTGGCCAAGACGGTTCCCACGCGATCCACGGACTCCCTCACACGGTCGGCGAGCGTCGGCCCGGCGTCGTCTTCCAACCAGGCGTGGAGCGAGCGACGGAAGAGCGCGAACCCTATCGAGGCGAGGACCTCGGAGTGCTCGACGGCGAACCCGCGCTCGATCAATGCCGCCGTCACCGCCTTCTGCCACCTGGCCTGCTTCACGAGGTCGCGACCGGACAGCGAGATGTGGGAGTCGATGATGCGCTGTCGTCGTCGTAGCGCATCGCGACGCGGCGCGACGGCGACCGCGAGTGCACCGAGCGCCCGTTGCAGGATGGCCTCACCGCGCTCCGGCCCGACCGTCGCGGCGATCGTCGACAGGAGCAGCGGAAGCAGCTCGTCTGCGTCGCCGAACAGAACCTCCTCCTTGTCGATGAAATAGCGGAAGAAGGTGCGGGAGGTGACGCCCGCGGCTTCCGCGATGTCTTCGACCGTCGTCGCCGCGTAGCCGTTCTCGGCGAATCGCTCGAGGGCGGCGTCCGCGAGACGACGTCGGGAGTTCTCAGGCCAACGGGGCACACGACGACTGTACCGTTGCGTCACATCGTGACATCGAATATGGTGCGGTCATGACACACAGTGACATCACTGGGGATACCGTCCTCCTCATCGGATCGACGAGCGGGATCGGCGCGCGGATGCTGGAGCGACTGACGCATCGGACCCCGGCGCCGCACCTCGTGCTGATGGCGAGGAACGCGGCCGAACTCGCTCGCGGTGTGGCCGCGGCACGATCCCGCGGCGGCTCCGCAGAGGGGATCGCGATCGACTTGAGCGACCTTCGCAGCGTCGCGAGCGCGGTGGACGACCTGCGGAGGAGCCGGGAGCGCGGCGACATCGGTCCGATCGATGCCGCTCTCCTCAACGCCGGTGCGCAGTTCGCCGATCGCCGCCAGATGGGTGCCCAGGGCTTCGAGTTGACCTTCACCGTCAACGTCATCGCCCAGCATCTGCTGCTGCGGAGTCTGGAGCCCCTACTCGCTCCGGGCGGGCACGTCGTCGTGATGGGGTCGTCGACCCATCGGGGAGCGAAGGCTTCGTTCGGGCTCGTTCCCGATCCGGAGTGGCGGGACCCGGCCGAGCTCGCCGCACCCGACCCGGCGTCGACGGCCCCGAAGGGTTCGCGGGAGCGGGCTCGCGGCGGTGTCGCGTACGCGACGAGCAAACTCGCGCTGGTCACGGTCGCGCACGACTGGGCGGACCGTCTCGCGGGTTCGGGCCGGCGCCTCGACGTCTACGATCCCGGTCTGATTCCCGGCACCGGACTGGGCCGGGACCTTCCCGCCCCGATGTATTGGGTCTGGAAGCACATCATGCCGGCCATGAGCATGTTGCCGGGCGCCTCGACGGCGCGCACCACGGCACGTCACGCGGTCGAATTGGCGCTCGGAGACGTGTTCCCCGATCTGAACGACGGGTATGTGGAGATCGGCAGGCTCACGGCCGCCGAGGCCGTCACGTTCGACGAGGACCGCCGACGACGACTGTGGGACTGGCTCGAGCATGCGGTCGACTCCTTCGCCACGAGGTGAGGAGCGGCCGGGCGGCGATGACCGATTTCTGGACGCCGAGCGCAGGTGCCCGACGCGGTCACCCGATGCCGTCACTCCTCCGGAGCGAACCACGGCGGGTGCATCGCGACCTTCGGGTTCAGCGCGGTGTCGGCGAACACCGCTCTCACCTCGTCGCGAGCTCGGGTGTTCGCCACCCCGACGAGGGTGATGGCTTCGAGGGCGACGGGTGCGGGGGCGAGAACCTCCGCCGAGAGGATCGCCGCCTCGTCGGAATGCAGTCGGCGCAGCATCCGCACTTGGTCCGCGGGGTCGCGGGCGAAGCGGGTGAGAGAGTGCGCGGCGTCTGCGTCGGCGAGCACCGGGGCGCTCAAGGCCCCCACCGTGGTGACCAGCACGACGAACTCCGTCGGTGTGGAACGCCTGGCCGCATCCGACCAGCGCGGTCCTCCTGCGCCGGATCGGAGGTCGCGCCACAGCGTCGCGTCGGGCGACAGGTAGAACGGCACGCCGTCGGCGACGCTCATCCCCTCGGACACCGGCACCGATCGTCGCAACTCACGGGTGATCACGGAGCTCACGTCGACCTCGGGGCGCCCGTCGGAGCGCAGCGAACCGCTGTCGACGATCGAGCGCAGGTTGCGCAGGTGCGTCACGTGGTAGAGACGCTGAGCGCCGACGTCGATGGTCGCGAACGAGGTCACAGGCGCGGCAGCCCCGGTCGTTCTCGGCGGCCGAGACGTCGCCCGCGACGACGAACCACGCGAGGCAGACCTCCGGGGTGGCGGGTTGCTCTCCCGACGCGGCTTCGGCGAACACAGATCGCACGACTCGGCGTCGAGCCCATGGATGCATTCGACCATCGTGCGTCCCCTCGCAGACCTCCGGAACGGCGGATGCCGCGTCCCAGGTTAGCCCGCCGTCGACGCCACTCCTCCCGCTCGACGGTCTTGCTGCTCGGCGACGCTCTAGCATCGGGCCATGAGTCCGTTCCTGTCCGATCGGTCCCGGGCGGCACTCGCTCGGCTGTCCGCCGGCGACGACGCGGAGAGCGTCCCCGACCCTCTGCATCGACTGCGCGACATCCGCTCTGTGTCGACCGCCCTCGACGGTGACCGCGCCACGCTCGACGCGGTGCGCGACGCCCTCGACGCCGGCCGCACGTGGTCTGACATCGCGGAGTCCTCCGGCCTCGGCCTCTCCGCCGCGAAATGGCGCTGGCAGGGGACCGACGACGAGATCGCCGCCCGCCACGCCGCGGGCCGGGCCCGATCCTTCAGACCGAGCAGCGTTCCGACCGATCTGCCCGGTCTGTCGGTCGCCGAAACGGCTACAAGGCTGGGCGTGACCCCGCAGGCCGTCTACCAGCGCATCACCCGCGGTCTCCTCACAGCGACGACGGTCGAGTTGCCCGACGGCAGACGCTACAAACGGGTGCTGGATGTCGCGGCGCCGGCCGACACCTCCGACTGACCGCCGCGCGCGCTCCCGCCGCCCCAGAACGCCCGCACCTCGTCGGCCACGAGTGATCCCTGCCTCCGGCCCGCCGCGGTCGCCGGTTCCCTCGTGCTCAGCAGGAGTGAATTGCTGCCGAACGCTGCAAGGCTCTCAGGATCGGCCTCGATGAGGAGAACGGCGGCGGAGGCCTGGAGTGCCTCGACCGCCTGCGTGAGTGTCGGGCCGAGCGGGCTCCGGTCGGGTTCGGGTCCGCAGGAGATCACGACGATGCGCTGACAGTCCGCGGCGGCGTCGGCGTTGGTGGCGGAACGGGCTCCGCCGTCCATGTACGGCCGACCGTCGATCGTCACCACAGGGTAGACGCCCGGCACCGCGCAGCTCGCGGCGATGGCTCGCTCCAACGGCACTCCGGAGGACTTGTCGAACAGCGAGAAGGAGCCGTCGGAGGCATCGACCGCGGTGACTCTGAGCTCGCCCTCCGGCCAGGAGTCGACGGGGAGCAGCCCCTCGAAACGGGCCATGGTCGCCGCGTCGTCCTCCGGAACGGCGGACTGAGCGAGAGCACCCACGGCGGCCCGTGCCTGGACTTCGCCCCCGGCATCCTGGGCGGCCGCACCGGCGGATCTCGTGAACTCCTCGAGACCGCTGACCGACACCTCGCCGACGCCCTCCGGGGCGACCTGTTCGGCCGCCCACGACCCCAGCCGCCCCGAGCGCAGAGCGGTTCCCACGATCGAACCCGCCGAGGTGCCGACCACGATATCGGCCTCGGTGAGCGTGATGCCCTGATCGAGGAGCGTCGACAGCAGCGCGGCCTCCCAGGCCACCCCGGCCACTCCCCCGCCGCCGAGTACCACCGCCCGGCGTTCGACGCCTGCCCCGCCGCTCACGCGGTTGCCATCGACGAGCGCGGTCGGATGCGGCCGGCCAGCACGCGCGTGCACCCCGAGCGGGCCGGGCGCGGGCTCGACCGAGGCTCCCGTCGCGGTCGACGCCGGGCCGAGGGCCCCCTGATCGTCGACGGCCGCGGAGGCCGACTCGACGTCGTCCGCGGCTCTCGTGCCGTCCCCCTCGTGCCGTTCACCTGTGGCGTCGGCTCGGTCGCGCGCACCGTCGACGTCCGCGGCGTCCACGGGGCCGGACTCGCTCAGCGCACCGGCTTCGCCGTCCGGATAGTTGTTCGTCGTCGTCATGAGCCCACGCTAGACGCTGAGCGCGCGCGGAGATGGCGGTGGTCGCTTCAGTGTGGCTTCAGCGGCCGTCGGCCAGAATGGTGCCGGAGGTCGGACCGCAGAGATCGCCGTGCCCCGAGGGAGTGTCCGATGCGTGTTCTCGTTGTCGAAGACGAGGTGCGGCTCGCCGAGGGTCTGAGGCGGGGTCTCGAGGCCGAGGGCTTCGCCGTCGACGTGGCGGCCACCGGCACCGACGGACTCTGGCTCGCCCGCGAGAACGACTACAGCGTGATTCTGCTCGACATCATGCTGCCGGGGATGAGCGGCTACCGCCTCTGCGAGACCCTGCGGGCCGAGGAGGACTGGACGCCGATCCTGATGCTCACGGCGAAGGACGGCGAGTGGGACCAGGTGGAGGCGCTCGACACCGGAGCGGACGACTATCTGACCAAACCCTTCTCGTTCGCCATCCTGCTCGCCCGCATGAGAGCACTGCTGCGGCGCGGCGCCACCGAGCGGCCGACGATGCTCGAGGCCGGTGAGATCAAAGTCGACCCCGCAGCCCGCCGAGTCTGGCGCGGCGAGGTCGCGGTCGAACTCACCGCGAGGGAGTTCGCTGTGCTCGAGTACCTGATCCGTCACGCGGGCTCCGTGGTCTCCAAGCGCGACGTGCTGGCCGGCGTCTGGGACTTCGACTTCGACGGCGACCCGAACATCGTGGAGGTCTACATCAGGCACCTGCGCAACAAGCTCGACCGCCCGTTCGGGCGTGCGTCGATCGAGACCTTGCGCGGCGCCGGCTACCGCCTCGCCACGCATCCGGGGTGAGGGCGCTGTCTGGGCGCCCCACCGGTCGGCGGCACCTGTCGCTGCGGTCGCGGATCACCCTCGTCGCGACGCTCGTCGTCGGCGTCGCCCTCGCTGTCGGAGCCGTGCTGTTCTCGATCGCGCTGCGGGAGTCCCTCGTCGGCGAGGTCAGGGCCGGCGTCGGGCGCGACACGAGCGAGATCGCGCGCCAGCTCGAATCCACCGGGGTGCCGTCCGAGGTCGACGGATTGCTCGACGAACTCGTCGACGACGGATTCGTGCAGGTCCTCGCCGCGGACGGGTCAGTGCTTGCGGCGAGCGATGGTGTGTCCACCTCGGTTGCGATCGACATCCCCGCTTCCGCCCTCGCGCCGTCGGCCGACGGCACCTGGGTGCTGCGACTGCCGGGGCAGCCCGGCGAGTTCCTCGCGTCGACGGATGCCGCGGCGCCCGACGCCCAGGAGACGCCGACGCTTTCGCCCACACCTTCGCCCACCCCGACTCCCTCTCCGTCGGAGGGCGACGATGACGACGACGAGACTGGCGACGACAGCAGTGGCAGCGACGACGAGACCGGCGACGACAGCAGTGCCGGCGACGACGACAGCGGTGAGGGCGACTCCGTCGACAGCGGCACCGCCCCGAGTGAGCCCATGCCCGATTCGGAGTCCCCCAGTCCCGATGTGACCGTCATTGTGGGTCGCAGTCTGCAACCCGTCGTCGAGACCACCGCGACGGTCGGCGGGCTGCTCGGGGTCGCCGTGCCGCTGCTCCTGCTGCTCGTCGCGCTCACCACCTTCGTCGTGGTCGGCCGCGCCCTGCGCCCCGTCGAGCTCATGCGCCGCCAGGTCGACGAAGTGACCGGGGCGAGCCTCGAGCGCCGGGTCGACGATCCCGGATCCCGCGACGAGATCGGTCGACTCGCCGTCACGATGAACTCGATGCTCGACAGGCTCGAGGCGTCACAGCGCTCCCAGCGCCGCTTCATCTCCGACGCCTCGCACGAACTGAAGTCGCCACTGGCGTCTCTCCGTCAGTACGCGGAGGTCGCCAGGTCGCATCCGGACCGCTTCACCGCAGACGAGCTCTCCGACGCCATGCTCGACGAGGGGGCCAGACTCGAGCGGCTGGTGCACGGCATGCTGGTGCTCGCCAAAGCCGACGAGCGCTCGCTCCCCGTCATGCGGACCGCCGTCGATCTCGACGACCTGCTGCTCAGGGAGGCCCGCAGGCTGCGCGACTCCACCGCCCTCATCGTCGACACCTCCGCGGTCTCGCCCCGTCGCGTCCTCGGTGACGAGTCGCTTCTCGCGCAGGTCGTGCGCAACCTGGCCGACAACGCGGCGAGACACGCGGAGTCGGACATCCGGTTCTCCCTCGACGACCGGATTCTCGCCGTGGACGACGACGGCGCCGGGGTGCCCGAGCAGTCCCGCGAGAGGATCTTCGAGCGTTTCGTGAGACTGGACGACGCGCGCTCGCGCGACGCCGGCGGCAGCGGGTTGGGGCTCGCCATCGTGCGGGAGATCGTCGTCGCGCACGGGGGAAGCGTGCGTGTCATGACCTCGGCGATGGGCGGCGCCCGGTTCGAAGTGGAGTTCCCGGTCACAGCCGGGGTCGACGGCTGATCGTCCGACCGATTCTGAAAGCCTCTTCAGGCCGCTTCAGTCTGGCTTCAGAGCCGCCCCGTCACAGTGGGGTTATCGAACGCATCAGGTGTTCGACTCCATCCCTCCGACTCACATCATCGAGGAGACACCATGCAGAAGAAGACCATCTGGATCACCACCGGCGCCATCGCCACCGCGCTCGTTCTCGGCGGGGTCGGCGTCGCTGTCGCCGATCCCTTCGACTCGGACCGCGACGACGGCTCGACACTAAGCACGTTCGACGGCACGACCGGATCCGACTCCCGGGATGACGACGGCAGGGATGACGACCTCACCGGCGACGACCTGCAACGAGCGAGTGCGGCGGCGCTCATCGCCACCGACGGGGGGACGGTCACCGGGGCCGAGAGCAGCGGTTCGTCGAATCACGCCTTCGAGGTGGATGTCACCCTGCCCGACGGCTCGGCGGTCGACGTGTATCTCGCCGAGGACTTCTCGGTCGTGAAGGTGGAGTCGAGCGACGATGACGGCGCCGGCCGCGGCAGCGACGACAGCGACGACCGCAGTGACGACACCGGCACCGACGACAGCACCGACGACCGCGACGACCGCGACGACAACAGCAGCGACGACACGTCCGACGACGACGGAGACCGCGGAGACGGCAACCGCGGCGACGACGACTGATCGCTCTCCCCTGACGAAGCGCCCGGCGACCACCGGGCGCTTCCGCCTTCCCGGGGACACCGGCCCGGGAGCACGACCCTGGCGCCGCGACGCGAATCCACTCCCGCCGACAGACTCCCGCAAGATGAGAGGCGCCGCCAGGACCGCTGGGAGTCGGTCGCTGGCGGCGTCGGGATCCGGATCGTGGGGGACGCGATCCGATGGATCCCTGACGGGCCGAACCACCCGAATAGATCGGCCACTCTCCGTCTCACTCAGGATGCGCGCTCAGCCTGAGTGTGGACTCCCTACTCACTCGGCGTGGGATGGGAATCCGACGGCGGCCTAGGCTCGTCCCATGGGCAGCTCGACAGTCGGGGGTGGTGCGGGCCCCGGCATCCGTTCCGCACCGACGGCCGTCCGCGTCGACAGTTGGATCTGGTCGGTGCGTCTGGCGAAGACGCGTTCGCGCGCCCAGACGGCGTGCCGGGCCGGCCACGTCACGGTCGGCGGCGAGAAGGCGAAGCAGTCGCAGTCGGTGCGTGTCGGCGACGAGGTTCGCGTGCGGGTCGGTGACATCGAACGCATCGTGCGAGTGGCGCGCCTCGTCTCGAAGAGGGTCGGCGCGATCGTCGCGGCGGAATGCTACGTCGATGAGACCCCGCCGGCGCCGGTGCCCACCGAGGTCGTGCGAGTCGCCGTGCGCGATCGGGGGGCGGGGCGACCGACGAAGCGCGAACGCCGAGACATCGACCGCTGGACGGCGCGCGACGGTGGCTGATCGGCGGATGCTTCCGTTCATCGCCCTCGGCGGCGCCGTCGGCACCGCGGCGCGCGAGGGGATCGCTCTCGCACTCCCCGCCACCGGTGGCTTCCCTGTCGCCACGCTGACTGTCAACCTCGTCGGAGCATTCCTGCTCGGCCTCCTCGTCGAGGCCCTCGCCCGGCGCGGTGGCGACACCGGGCGGCTGCGAACCCTGCGACTGACACTGGGCACCGGCGTGCTCGGCGGCTTCACCACCTACAGTGCGTTCGCCACCGACACGGCGCTCCTGCTGGGTGATGCGCCTGCCGTCGCCGTCGGGTACGCCGTGATGACCGTCGTCGTCGGCGCCGCGGCGACCCTCGCCGGTGTCACCGTGGGGGCCAGCCGACGACGTGGAGCAGTACCGCCGCCGGAGCCCGACCGATGACCGTGTGGGTGTTCGCGATGGTGGCCGTCGCGGGCGGACTGGGGTCGGCGCTGCGAGCCGCAGTCGACGCGGCGGTGCACCAGGCTGCGGTGCACCAGGCTGCGCAACGGACCGAGCGACGGAGTGCGCAACAGTATCTGCGGCGGACGGGGCGATCTGCGGCGCAATCTCCACGATCGATCGCCCTGCCACTCGGAACCGCCGTCGTCAACGTCTCCGGGTCGTTCCTGCTCGGCGTCGTCACCGGCTCCGCCGTGGCCGGTGTTCTGCCGACCGAGTGGCAGGCCGTCGTCGCGACCGGCCTGCTCGGCGGCTACACCACCTTCAGCACCGCGAGCCTCGAGACCGTGCGCCTGGTGCAGGCGGGCCGTTTCGGCGCAGGTCTGCTGATCGGGTTCGGTGTGCTCGTTCTCAGCGTCGCCGCAGCGTGGGCCGGTCTCGCGATCGCGGCGGTCACCATCGGCGCAGCGGCGGCGACCTGACGTCGCCGAGCCGCGACCCACCAGCTCAGACCGGGCGGCAGTTCCACCGCAGGATGATCGGCCTCCCGTGCTCGAACCCGAGTTCGCTGATCGTGCCCGTCGACAGC
This sequence comes from Actinomycetota bacterium, assembly GCA_041165365.1. Lineage (GTDB taxonomy): Bacteria > Actinomycetota > Actinomycetes > Actinomycetales > Microbacteriaceae > Marisediminicola. Next base: position 30,585 of record JBEANR010000193.1, read on the forward strand.
GAGAACACCGCTCCGGATGCCGGGGGCAACCCGATCCACGCGGCGGCGACGGCTCTCAGCAGATGGCCGTGCGCGACGAAGAGCACATTCTGGCCCGCCGTGAGCACCGGCAGCGCGCGGGCGATGGCCGCGGAGGCGCGAACGCGCACCTGTTCGGCGTCCTCGCCGGGAGAGTCGCCGGCCGGAACCCCGTTGTCCCAGAGGTTCCATCCGTGGCCGAGGGAAGTGACGATCTCGGGTGACGTGAGCCCCTCGTAGGCGCCGTAGTCCCATTCCGCGAGACTGGCATCGGCCACCACCTGGGTTGAGAACCCGGCGAGCTCGGCGGTGTGCATCGCTCGCCGCCGCGGGCTGCTGAGTACGAGGTCGAAGCTCTCGTGAGCGAGTGCTCTCCCCAGCGCCCTGGCCTGATCTTCCCCGGTCGGCGTCAGAGCGAGATCGGTGACGCTGGTGTGACGGCCCGTCCGGCTCCACTCGGTCTCGCCGTGCCTGGCGAGCACGATGCGGGCGGTCTGCAGATCGTCGTGGCTCGGCGCGTCGGTCATCCCGACAGCCTGTCACGTCAGCTCTCGGCCGACCCGATCCGCCGGAGCTCGGCGGCCAGGGGCGTCGCGAGTCCGCGGGCCCAGCCCCTGACCGCGTCCGACCTGGCCCCCCGGATCGCCGCCGATGCTGCGGCGTCGAAGGGGATCGACCGCGCGTTCGGACACCCGGCCACGACCTCGTGCAGCACCGCGTTCAGGTGAGCCGCGTATCGATCGGCCATCGAGCGCGGCAGGGTGCGCAGCATCCGCATCGACGGCACCGAGGCGACATCGACGGCCAGGATGACGACCCGTCCGTCGTCGGCGGAGGCGATCTGCGCGAACAGTCGGGTGAGATCGGAACGCCATCTCGACAGCGACGACTGCCGCAGGGCTTCGCGCATGCCGAGCATGAGGATCACCGCTTCGACTCCCCGCAGACGCTCGGCGGTGAGCAGTGCGGCGGCGCTGCCGGGTGACAAGTCCACGTCGACTTCCACGGCGAGATCGATCCCCCTGTCGAGAAGCGCGGCGAGCGACCTCGCGAGATGTCCGGCGAGGGCGACGTCGTGGTCGACGGCGCCGAGCCCGACGAGGTGGCCGGTTCCGATGGCCAGGAGCCCCAGGGTGCGCGGGCCGCTCTGCCCGACCCTCCCGGATCGAGGCGGCTGGGGTATGTCCTTCCACGCGGTCTTCGCGAGCACCAGCCACCCGCGCAGGGCGGGCTTCGTCAACGTCCGGATGATCCGATCGAAGGCCCCGTCGCCCGTGATCGATGCTCGCATCGACCGCCTTCCTCTGCGGAGTCAATACGAGTCACTATAGGGTGGCGCGGCTCGAGCGGGTCACTCCCGCGATGCGGCGATCGCGGCGAGTCTGCGTTCACGCATCGCGAGGAACAGCGGGAACGTGAACGCGAAGGCCGTGATCGCCGAGAGCGCGATGTACAGCCAGGCGTTCCTCATCCGGAGTCGTCTGGCCTCGAGAACGATCAGGATGCAGCCGGCGACGGCCACCACGAACAGGTCGACCCCGAGCGAGCCCACGGCGGGTCCGCTGCGAAACCAGTCGCCGAGGTAGTCGCGCCGTTCGACGACGGAGAGCACGTTCAAGGCGAGGGTGCTCACGAGTCCGACGACGCCGAGTGCTCCGAACACCAGGGCGGCTGGTGTCCAGAACTCGGTGAGACGGTATCGGGGCGGTGCGGCGGGAGCGGCGGTCATGGTCTCCAGTGTGCCGTGCCGCGGTCGGAACAGCGTCGGTCGGAACCGCCGCGTCGGATCAGCGCCGGTCGGAACCGCGTCTGCGCGGCCGCGTCAGAACAGCCGCGTCAGAACAGCCGCGTCAGAACAGCGTCGGTTGCAGCGCGGCGGCCTGCGAGGCGGGCAACTCCTCGGCGGTCAGCGGCCCGACACGGATCGGAGCCGCCGGGTACGGCGCCCCGACCGGCGGCGACCCAACCCCGAGCGACCGGGATCGCGGTCCGCCGGTGACCGGATCCTCGTGGCCCCGCTCGAGACCGTACCGCCGGATGAGCGGCGAGATGCGGTCGGCGAGCCATCGCCGATACTCCTTCGGGGCGTACGCGTCGATGCTGTACAGGTCTCGATAGCGGCCCACGAGCTCGGGATGCTCCCTCTCGAGCCACGCGAAGAACCACTCCCTCGTTCCGGGCTTGAGGTACAGGCTCGAGTAGAGCACCGACGTGGCGCCGGACGCGCGGATGCGGGAGAGCGCGTCATCCAGATGCTCCCTGCTGTCGGTCAGGAACGGCAGGATCGGCATGAGGAACACCGAGCAGTTCAACCCCGCCTCGCGGACCGCCGACACCGTCGCGAGTCTCGCGGTGGCGGTCGGCGTGCCCGGCTCCACGGACTGCTGCAGTTCGTCGTCGTAGATCGCGATCGACATCGCCAGGTCGATCGCACCGGAGCCCGCCGTGGCGTCGATCTCGGAGAGCATCGGGATGTCGCGGCGCAGCAGCGTGCCTTTCGTCAGGATCGAGAACGGCGTGCCGCTGCCGGCGAGTGCGGAGATCACCCCCGGCATGAGCCTGTACCGCCCCTCCGCGCGTTGATACGGGTCGGTGTTCGTGCCGAGTGCGACGTGCGGCCGCTGCCACCGGGCACGACCCACCTCGGTGCCGAGCACCTCGGCCACGTTGACCTTGACGATGAGCTGGGTGTCGAAGTCGACCCCGGAGTCGAGGTCGAGGTAGGTGTGCGTCGGCCTCGCGAAACAGTAGGCGCAGGCGTGCTGGCACCCCCGATAGGGATTGATCGTCCAGCCGAAGGGCAGTTGGCCGCGACCCGGCACCTTGTTGAGCGCGGACTTGGCCAGCACCTCGTAGAACGTGACGCCGGCGAACTCGGGCGTGCGCACCGTGCGCACCAGGTTGTTCAGCCGCGCGAGCCCCGGCAGCGCGTTCGGCTGGTCGCTCGAGATCTCCTGCCCGCTCCACCGCATGCCTCATTCGAACATACGTTCTAAGAATGCGCAACGTGCGATGACGCGTGTTCTCGGGCGATCACGCCCTGCGAGGATGAACGGATGACCTCCGCCCTCCCGCCCCTCGGCCTGCTCCTCGATGTCGACGGACCGATCGCCTCGCCGGTGACCCGGTCCATCGCGCTGCCGAGCATCACCCGGGACCTCGTCGCGCTGGCCAACCTGGGTGTGCCCATCGCCTTCAACACCGGGCGTTCAGACGCGTTCATCCGAGACCAGGTGGTCAAACCGATGCTCGCGGCCGGCCTCGCCCCGGACGCCAGGGTCTACGGCATCTGCGAGAAGGGCGCGGTGTGGTTCGGTGCGACGATGGCGCTGTTCGACGGCATCGTCGTCGACGAGGCGGTGAGACTCCCCGAGCCGCTCCTCGCCGACCTGCGTGTGCTCGTCGAGTCGGAGTTCGCAGACGTCGCCTTCTGGGACCCCACCAAGCACGCGATGGCCTCCATCGAGCAGCGTACGGATGTCGCGAACGACGTGTTCCTGCGTCGGCAGCCGGCCTTCGACGCCGCGGCGTTCGATCTCATCGAGCACCGCGGGTTCGGCGTCGTGCACCTCGATCGTCGCAGCGACCGGGAGGTGACCGTGCGCATCGATCCGACGATCATCTCCACCGACGTCGAGTCCGTAGCGCTCGGCAAGGATCTCGGCGCCCGTCGCGCTCTCGACCTGCTCGCCGAGTCCGGACCCATCCCGACGCTCTGGCGCACCGTGGGCGATTCGCGCAGCGACTACGCGATGGCCGATCACCTCCACGACGCGGGTTTCGACGTGGCGCACGTCGACGTGCGGCCCGCCGACGGCATCCCCGAGAAGCCCTACAGGATCGTGACCGAGGGAGACCTGATCCACGACGCGGCGGGTGCGGCGTTCCTGTCGTACTGGGTGGAGCGCTTGACCTGAACATCAGGCCTCGACTCGACAGCTAGTTGCGCCGAATCGACCTTTTGTAGCGGAGGGAAGATCGATTCGACGCAACCAGTCGCCTACTCAGGCTGCGCGGCGAGCTCGATGAGCATCGCCCGCTCGGGATGCAGCACCGGAAGCGACATCCCGAAGGCCGCGAAGGCCGCACCCGTCATCGACAGGGACCGGTCGAGGCGGTCGGGAGTCGACCGGTCGGCCCTCGCCGAGCCGAGCGGGAAGGGCACGGTCGCGGTGTAGATCCGGTCAGGATCGAGGCCCGGCAGTCGCAGGCGCGGCGGCACCTCGACCGCCGAGGAGGC
>JBEANR010000194.1:0-10916 GCA_041165365.1 Actinomycetota bacterium
CGAGGTAGACGAGCCCCATGCCGAGGCCGATGAGCGCCATCGAGATCATCGAGGCCGGCACGCCCGACTGGGCGAAGCCGTCTGCCCTGGCGCCACCGACCGCGCCGAGCAGGCCGATGCCCACGCCCGCCGCGAGCGCGGCCGCGAAGAGGTACTGCCCGAACCGACGCAGAAGCAACCAGCCCCCGAGGGGCCCGACCTTGCGCCTGAGCAGTGCGAAGGTGATCACCGTCTGCACCGCGCAGGCGAGGGTGGTGACCAAGGCGATGCCGACACCGATCCACACCGTCGGCAGGAGGGCGCAGCACAGGGCGCCGATGATGAACAACGCCGCCTTGATCGCCTCGACCACGAACGGCGTGCGGGTGTCCTCCAGGGAGAAGAACGCGCGCTGGAGAACGAACACAGAGCTGAACGGCACCAGTCCGATCACGAAGGCGATGATGACGAGGGCCATCGCCGTGACGTTGTCGAAGTCGCGCTCGAAGACCCGGGCGAACGGGAACGCCACGACGATGAGCGCCGCCGAGGCGAAGGTGATGAGCACGCCGATGCCCCTGAGCGACGCCGAGACGTCGTCGCGCATCGCGTCGACGTCGCCATGCGAGGCGTGCCTGCTCATCCTGGTGAAGTAGGCGGTCGCGATCGAGACCGCGATCACGGAATGCGGCAGCATGAACAGCAGCCACGAGTTCTGCAGCGTCGCGGCTCCGGCGTCGTCGGCGGCGAGTGACGCGACGCGACTCTGGAACACCCCGGCGAACTGGGTCACGAGGATCATGCCGAAGGTCCATCCCGCGGCCCTGCCGGTGCGGGCGAGACCGACACCCCGCCAGCGGAAGTCAGGCCTGAAGCTGAGGCCCGCGCTGCGCCAGAACACGGCGAGGATGAGAGCCTGGGCCGCCACCCCGGCCGTGGCGGAGCCGCCCAGGAGGGCGATCCGCGCGGCATCCCAGGTCTGCACGGTGCTGTTCTCGGATGCCCCGCCGAAGAGCACCGCGAACACCCCGAGCCCCGCGAGAGCGACGATGTTGTTGACGACGGGGGCCCAGGTGAAAGCACCGAATCGTCCACGGGCGTTGAGCACCTGCCCGAGCAGGCTGTACACCGCGTAGAACATCACCTGCGGCAGACACCAGTAGGCGAAGGCCGTGGCGAGGGCGAGGCCCTCTCCGGTGAACCCGCGGGTCTCGTCGCTCTGCGCGTAGAGGGTGACGAGCAACGGGGCGCCGAGGGTGCCGAGCACGGCGATCACGAGGAAGGCCGTGGTGCCGAGGGTGACGATCTTGTTGATGTAGCGCTCGCCGCCGTCGTCGTGCTGGGCCGCCCGCACGATCTGCGGAACGAGCACCGCCCCGAGCAGACCGCCCGCCACGAGCGCGTAGATGTTGTTGGGCAGCTGGGTGGAGAGCGCCCAGGCGTTGCCGGCCGTGCTGCCGACCTGGCCGATGATCGCGGCGAGCACGATAGCCCTGATGAACCCGAGGATGCGTGAGACCAGGGTTCCGGAGGCGAGTAGCGCGCTCGCCCGGTGGATGCTCGAGTGAGCCCCGGCCGGCGGCGGCGCCGCGGGGCTCCGGGGCGGCTCGGATTCCGCGACGCCCTCCGGTTCTCCGGGGAGTGCGGATGCCGCGTCCCGGCCGATGTCGTCGGGCTCGCCGTCATCCGGCTCCGGTGGTCGCCGGGTCACGAGATCGCCTCCGGTGTCGGGGAGTCCGGATTCGTCGTCTGCGCTGTGGTCGTCTCCACTGTGGTCGTCTGCGCTGTCGTCGTGTCGAGCGGCCCCTCGGACCGCGCGCGCCTCGCGGCGAGACGGCGGCGCACCGTGCGCAGGATGCCGATGGCGAAGACGACGACGATGAGTGAGGCGAGCACGGTGACCGCGGCGGTCTCCCACTGGGCCTGCACCGAGATCGTGGTGAACACCGGCTGCGAGATCGGCACACCGGTGGGGCTGGTGAGAGACACGGCGATCGTGACATCCCCGTTCGCCACCGATTGCACGGGCACCGGGGCGCGGGTCTGCGACTGAGCCTCGACGGTCACCTCGACCGCGGAGTCGAGCACGTTGAGGATCGGCGTCTGCGGGCGGACGGAGACCGTCACCGTGACCGGGAACGGGAGCTGGTTCACCACGCTGATCGGCAGGTCGCCGTTCTGAGACGGCAGCAGCAGGTCGCTGCTCTGCACGATCTGCACCGAGGTGAGGATCTCGCTCGATCCCGCCCGGTACGCGTCGACGGCGACGCCCCAGGCCTCGGGCTGATCGGTCCACGCGAGCGAGCTCGTGGCGAGCAGGGAGAGCCGGCGCTCACCGGTGATCGACGAGGGCGACTCGAGCACCGAGGCGAACTGGGTCGTCGCAGCCTCGGTGGCGAGCAGCGACGTGAACTGACCGAGGCGGTCGTCGGTCACGGGTGAGTCGACCAGGGTGGTCTCGCGGGGTTCGGCCGCGCGAGCCGAACCGAGGGTCGACGTCGAGACCCACGGCATCGACTGGAGTCCGGCGAGGGTGTCGGCGAGCCGATAGCCGCCCGTCGGTGGGCGCCGGTCGAGCGTGGCGAGCACCGATGCGGTGCCTCCGCCCTCCGCCGCGACGGCCGCGAGGGAGGCACCGAGCTCGGACATCGCCGTCTGCCACGCCGACAGCGAGGGGGCGTGCACCGCGGCACGGAACGCTGAGGACACCGCATCGTCGGACACCAGGATGCGGTGCCCGTCTGCCGTGGCGGTCACGCCGGTCACCGCCGACGTGCCCGCGTTGGTCGACGACACGACGGTGGTGTCGAGTCCCGCAGCCCCGAAGGCCTTGAGGTCGGCGCCGACGACGGAACCGTCGGCAGGCCACGCCAGTCCGCCGAGGGAGTAGTCCCAGGCGAGCAGGTCGTCGAGGGTGGGCACCGTCGTGGTGGCTTCGCCGGTGTCATCCGGGTCGCCTGCATCGCCGGTGTCGCCCGCATCCGGGCCCGCCGACGCGCTCGGCTCCGGAGTGACAGAGGGCTCGACGTCGGTGGGGAACAGCGCCGGATCGAGGTCGACCGAGGTCGGTGCGAGCACGCCGACACCGGATTGGCTGAGCGCGGCGAGGTCGGCGTCGGCATAGGCGAGGGGGAAGGTCTCGTTGGGCATGGCGTCGAGTCGCTGCAGCCAGAGGGCCGCCGAGGCCGGCGCCGACTCGCCGAGAGCGCGGATCGAGGCGATGACCCTCGGATCGACGCCGACGGTGATGGGTCGGCCCGCCGTCTGGTCGAGTTGACGACCGAGCGCGCCGGACGGCCCCGTCGCCGCCTCCAGCGCCTCCGCGGTGAGGAGCCCCTCCCCGCTCGCCGGCACGTCGAGCGGCGTCGCGAGGGTGAGAGCCGTCAGCGGGGATCCCGACACGGGGGCGACGGTCACCGCCGTGCGGGCCGATCCCTCGGCCTCGGTTCCGGCGGTGACGACCACCGCGAGCTCCCTCGCACCGAGCACGACGGGCTCGGTCACGCCGAGCGCGGCGGCCGGCACGCTGGTTCCGTCGAGCACGACGGACTGACCGGCGACCAGGGCGGGCGTGGTCACGGTCAGCACCGCGCGGCCCACCCTCGCGTCATCCGGCGCCGCGCCCTCCTGGGCGCTGTCGCCCGACCCTTCCGAGTCGTCGCCCGCGTCCGGTTGCCGGCCCGGGTCCAACCAGGCGGCGAGGTCCGCGCGAGCTGTCGCGGTCGCGCCGAGATAGACGGTCGCGACGCCGGCCGGGAGGGATGCCCCCGTACCGTTCGTGACGCCGATCGTGAGGGTCAGATCGGCGCCCGCCCGCACGACTCCCTGCTCGGCGGGAACCACGGAGACGCCGATCGCTCCGCTGGTGACGGCGGCCCGCGTCATCCCGCCGGCCGACTGCCCGTTGCCGGTGGGGCCACTGCGCGACAAGCCCTCGCCCGCCTGGCCGCTGCCCGACCGGCCGTCCGCGTGGGCCGACGGGGCGGACGCCGGTGTCGCGGAGACCGCGACGAGCGCCGCGAGACCTACGGTGAGGGCGGCGGCGAACGCGCGGGAGCTTCTGAGTGGAGTCATGGCGTGGGCGGACGCGGGGGTGGCCACGGCCGATCTCCAGCGATTCTAGGCGGGGCGGGGTGCCGAGCGAGATCTCCGCTCCGACCCCTGTGTCAAGCTTGCTCACCATGGAGAACGTCGCCTCGGCTCTGCAACGGCTCGCGGGGCTCGCGGCGTCGTCGCCCATCGACCGGCTCTCCGCGGCCTTCTCCGAGGCTGGGCGCGAGCTCGCCCTCGTCGGCGGTCCGGTGCGCGACGCGTTCCTCGGGCGGGACGTGAACGACCTCGATTTCACCACCGACGCGAGGCCCGACGACATCCTCGACATCGTCCGTCCGCTCGCAGACACGCACTGGGACATCGGGCGCGCCTTCGGCACCATCGGGGCGAGGATCGCCGGTCACACCGTCGAGATCACCACCTATCGCACCGACGCCTACGACGGCGAGACCCGCAAACCCGTCGTCGAGTTCGGCGACACCCTCGAGGGCGATCTCGTGCGCCGCGACTTCACCGTCAACGCGATGGCGTTGCGGCTGCCGTCGCTCGTGCTCGTCGATCCGTCCGGGGGGATCGACGACCTGCTCGCCGGCAGGCTCGACACCCCGTCGGCACCCGAGCAGTCGTTCGGCGACGACCCGCTACGGATGCTGAGGGCGGCGAGATTCACGTCGCAACTGGCGTTCGCGGTCACAGACAGGGTGCGCACGGCCATGGCCGCGCTGGCCCCCCAGCTGGAGATCGTCTCGATCGAGCGCGTCAGCGATGAACTCGGCAAGTTGCTGAGATCATCCGCCCCCCGCCCGGGGCTCGAGCTGCTCGTCGACTGCGGGATCGCCGCGATCGTGCTGCCGGAGCTGCCTGCCCTCAAGCTGCAGGTCGACGAGCATCATCACCACAAAGACGTCTACGAGCACAGCCTGACCGTGCTCGACCAGGCGATCGACCTCGAGCTCCGGCGGGCGCACGGGCCCGCACCCGACCTCGTGGTGCGGATGGCCGCGTTGCTGCATGACATCGGCAAGCCGTCGACGAAGCGCATCGAGCCGGGGGGTGTCGTCACCTTCCATCACCACGACGTGGTCGGCGCGAAGCTCGCCGCGCGCCGGCTCAAAGCACTCAGGTTCGACAAGCAGTTCATCGGCGACGTCGCGCGGCTGATCGAGTTGCATCTGCGCTTCTTCGGATACACGGATGCCGCGTGGACCGACTCCGCGGTGCGCCGCTACGTGCGCGACGCCGGCCCGCTGCTCGACCGCCTGCACATCCTCGTGCGCGCCGACGTCACCACGCGCAACCGGCGCAAGGCCGAGCGGCTCGACTTCGCGTACGACGACCTCGAGCAGCGCATCGCCGCCCTGTCGGAGGAGGAGGAGCTCGCCGCCATCCGCCCCGACCTCGACGGCGATGACATCATGCGCATCCTCGGGCTGCGGCCGGGGCGCGAGGTCGGTCGGGCGCGGCAGTTCCTGCTCGAACTGCGGCTCGACGAGGGGTCGCTCGACCCGGGTGTCGCCGAGACGCGCCTGCGGGAGTGGTGGGCGCTTCAGTAGCGCGGCGGCCCGCTCGAACCCGAGTCGACCCGCCCGCTATGTCGCAAAATCAGGAGATCTTTGGCGACGCGCCGTGCTGAAGGCTTTCGAGCCGCGTGTCGCCGGAGATCTCCTGATTGTGCAACCAAGCGGGCCATCCGTGCCCTGGCCGGGCGCTGGCCCTACTTCGGCTCCCTGATGTACTCCTCGAGCCGCTCGCGAGCGACCGGGTCGGGCAACTGCACCGGCGGGGACTTCATGAAGTACGCCGATGCCGCCTCCACGGGTCCGCCGAGGCCCGCGTCGAGCGCCAGCTTCGCCACCCGGACCGCATCGATCACGACGCCGGCCGAGTTCGGCGAATCCCACACCTCGAGCTTGTACTCGATCGACGTCGGGGCGTTGCCGAAGCCGTGCCCTTCCAGCCGCACGAAAGCCATCTTGCGGTCGTCGAGCCAGGGGATGTGGTCGCTCGGCCCGATATGCACGTCGCGTGCCGGCAGCGTGGCGCCGATGTTGCTCGTCACGGCCTGCGTTTTAGAGATCTTCTTCGACTCGAGGCGCCGGCGTTCGAGCATGTTCTTGAAGTCCATGTTGCCGCCGACGTTCAACTGGTAGGTGCGCTCGAGCACGAGCCCGCGCTCCTCGAACAGTCGGGCGAGCACCCGGTGCGTGATGGTCGCCCCGAACTGGCTCTTGATGTCGTCGCCCACGATCGGCACTCCCGCGGCCAAGAACTTCGCCGCCCATTCCGGATCGCTGGCGATGAACACCGGGAGGGCGTTGACGAAGGCCACGCCGGCGTCGAGCGCGGCCTGGGCGTAGTGCTTCGCGGCCTCCTCCGAACCGACGGGGAGGTAGCAGACGAGTACGTCGGTGCCGGAGTCACGCAGCACCTGAGCTACGTCGACGGCCGCGGCATCCGACTCCTCCACCACCTCGCGGTAGTACTCGCCGAGGCCGTCGAGGGTCGGTCCGCGGTGCACGGTGACACCGGTCGCGGCGACCTCGGCGAACCTGAGCGTGTTGTTCTCGCCGGCCCACATGGCATCGGCGATGTCGAGGCCGACCTTCGCCGCGTCCACCTCGAAAGCGGCCGAGAACCGGATGTCGCTCACCGCGTACGACCCGAGCACGGTGTGCATGAGTCCAGGCACCACGTCGTCGCGATCGGCGTCACGGTAGAACGTGACCCCTTGGATGAGGGCGTTGGCACAGTTGCCGACGCCCGCGATGGCGACGCGAATGGGCATGCGGGAGAGCTCCTTGAGTGAGGGGGGTGACACTGACTACACTAGGCAGGTTGCCTGCACGTCAGTGACGGGCGACCATGCACAACCCTCCTGTTGCAGATCGTCTGCAACCGTTTAGACCGAAGGAGGTGGGTTAGTCATGCATCAGTACGAACTCATGGTCATCCTGGATCCCGAGATCGACGAGCGCACCGTCGCTCCGAGCCTCGACAAGTTCCTCAATGTGATCCGCAACGCCGGTGGCTCGATCGACAACGTCGATGTCTGGGGCCGTCGTCGCCTGGCCTACGAGATCAACAAGAAGACCGAGGGCATCTACGCCGTCGTCGCGTTGACCTCGGATGCCGCTGCCACCGTCGAGCTCGACCGCCAGCTCGGACTCAGCGAGGCGGTCATGCGCACCAAGGTGCTCCGTGCCGAAGAGGCCATCGCCCAGGTCGCGGAGGCCAAGAAGCTCTCGGCCGAGAAGGCAGCCCGCAAGCGCCGTGCCGAGCCCGTCGAAGCAGCTGCAGCGCCGTCGAAGCTGGCGACGGATGACGCGGCCGCCGCCACGCCCGCCGCGACGGGCAGCGCCCCCTCCGCCCCCAAGGCCGCCGCGCCCAAGGCACCTGCCGCGAAGGCGGCCGAGTAGATCATGGCCGGCGAGACAGTCATCACGGTGGTGGGCAACCTCACCAGCGATCCCGAACTGCGGTACACGCAGAACGGGCTCGCGGTGGCCAACTTCACCATCGCCTCCACGCCGCGCACGTTCGACCGTGCCGCGAACGACTGGAAAGACGGCGACACCCTGTTCCTGAGGGCGAGCGTCTGGCGCGAGTTCGCCGAGCACGTGGCAGGGTCGCTCACGAAGGGCTCGCGCGTCGTCGCGACAGGTCGACTCAAGATGCGGTCGTACGAGACCAAAGAGGGCGAGAAGCGCACGAGCACCGAGCTCGAGGTCGACGACATCGGGCCCTCACTGCGCAACGCGACCGCTCAGGTCACGCGAGTGGCGAGTTCGCGCGACGGCGGCGGCAACAGCGCAGGCTTCGGCCAGGGCGGCGGTCAGCAGTCACGCGGGCAGGGCGGTGACGAGCCGTGGGCGGCATCCGCTCCGTCCACTCCCGGTCAGGCTTCGGGCGGCAACGACGTCTGGAACACTCCCGGCAGCTTCAACGACGAGACCCCGTTCTAAGTCTCACCACTCTTCTTCATCTACCGAAAGCAGGAAATCATGGCTGGAAAGAGCAGCGGCGATCGCCGTAAGCCCCTCCGCAACGCCAAGGGCGGCAAGAACGCCGCGCCGGCGAAGTCCATCCGCGTGGGCGTCATCGACTACAAGGATGTCGCGACCCTCCGCAAGTTCATCTCCGAGCGCGGCAAGATCCGCGCCCGCCGCATCACCGGTGTCTCCGTGCAGGAACAGCGCCTCATCGCCCGCGCCGTCAAGAACGCGCGCGAGATGGCACTGCTCCCCTACGCCGGCTCAGGCCGTTAGGAGCCGCTGACATGTCGAAACTCATCCTCACTCACGAGGTCACCGGCCTCGGTGCACCCGGCGACGTCGTGGACGTCAAGAACGGTTACGCACGCAACTTCCTCATCCCCCAGGGTTTCGCGGTCACGTGGAGCCGGGGCGGCGAGAAGCAGATCGAGCAGATCAAGGCCGCCCGCGCAGCCCGCGAGCACGCCACGATCGAAGAGGCCAAGGATCTCAAGGCCCGCCTCGAGGCCACCGCGGTCACCCTGACCGTCAAGGCGGGTCAAGGCGGTCGCCTGTTCGGATCGGTGAAGCCTTCGGATGTCGCGGACGCCGTCACCGCTCAGGGCATCGGCTCCGTCGACCGGCGCAAGATCGAGATCACGTCGGCCATCAAGGCCACGGGCGACCACGAGGCCACCGTGCGCCTGCGTGACGACCTGGTCGCCACGATCTCGCTGAAGGTCATCGCGGCCAAGTAGCACGGCCACAGGGCGGCGTCACCGGTACCGGTGACGCCGCCCTTCGGCGCTTAAGTCAAGAGTTTTCTACACAGGTCGGCGTGTCCCTCGAAAGTCTCAACCTGCAGTTCACCCCTCCTGTCATCCACAGGGTGATTAAAGGGGAATCCCTGGTCAAGCGGCCTTGATATGTGCGATCGCGGCGTAGTTCCCCAGGTCTTTCCACAGCTCCCCCCACATCATCCACGGCGTTTTACCCCGTGATTCCACATTCTTATCCACAGGTCGCCTTGATCCGCCGGTTGCCCGGTCCCTAGGGTGTGTCAGCGCGTCATCCACGGCGCAGCGGGGGCTCTTCCACGACGCTCGTCGGCGCGCCCGCATGCCCGGATGACAGTCGTGTCCGGTACACAGTCTCAGAAGGAGGTTCGCGATGTCGATCGCTCATCTGGGGCTCGCCCCGTCGGGTCAGAACTCGGCCGGACACGACAACGACGGCCAGCGTCGGAGAGATCAGGGCGAGCGCACGCCGCCCCACGATCTGCTGGCCGAGCAGAGCGCGATCGGCGGCATGCTGTTGAGCAAAGACGCGGTCGCCGATGTGATGGAGACCGCTCGCGCCGTCGACTTCTACATGCCCAAGCACGAACTGATCTTCGATGCGATCCTCTCTCTGTACTCGCATGGCGAGCCGACCGACGTGATCACGGTCACCGACGAGCTGACCAAGACCGGCGAGCTCACCCGTGCGGGTGGGGCGGACTACCTGCACACCCTCACCGGGCTCGTGCCGACCGCGGCGAACGCGGGCTATTACGCGTCCATCGTGGCCGAGAAGGCCGTGCTGCGGCGCCTCGTCGAGGCGGGCACGCGCATCGTGCAGATGGGCTATGCGAGCGAGGGCGAGGTCGTCGACCTCGTGAACAACGCGCAGGCCGAGATCTACGGGGTCACCGGCGGAGTGGAGGCGGAGGACTTCATCCCGCTCACCGTCGCGGTCGAGACCGCCATCGAGGAGATCGACGCGGCGAAAGGTCGCGACGGTTCCATGACCGGGGTGCCGACGGGGTTCGCCGAGCTGGACGAGCTCACCAACGGTCTCCACGGGGGGCAGCTGATCATCATCGCGGCGCGCCCCGCGCTCGGTAAGTCGACGCTCGCGCTGGACTTCGCGCGCGCGGCATCCATCAAGTACGACCTGCCGTCGATCTTCTTCTCCCTCGAGATGGGGCGCAGCGAGATCGCGATGCGACTGCTGTCGGCCGAGGCATCCGTACCGCTGCAGAACATGCGTAAGGGCACGGTCGACGCCCGAGACTGGACGACGATCGCCTCGACCCGCGGCCGCATCGCCGACGCTCCGCTCTATATCGACGACAGCCCCAACATGACCCTGGTCGAGATCCGCGCGAAGTGCCGCCGGCTCAAGCAGAAGGTCGGGCTGAAGCTCGTCATCATCGACTACCTGCAGCTGATGACTTCGGGCAAGCGCGTGGAATCGCGCCAGCAGGAGGTCAGCGAGTTCTCCCGTGCCCTCAAGCTGCTCGCGAAGGAGCTGCAGGTGCCCGTGATCGCACTGTCGCAGCTCAACCGTGGTCCGGAACAGCGCTCGGACAAGATGCCCGCGCTGAGCGACCTGCGCGAGTCGGGATCGCTCGAGCAGGATGCCGACATGGTGGTGCTCCTCCACCGCGAGAGCGCCTACGAGAAGGAGAACCCCCGTGCTGGCGAGGCCGACCTCATCGTGGCCAAGCACCGCAACGGTCCGACTCGCACGGTGACCGTGGCCTTCCAGGGGCACTTCTCGCGCTTCACGGACATGGCGCCCGGGTGACCTGTTCCCGCGTCCGCGGAATCGTCAGGCTGGTGAGCGATAGCCGGTGCGTTCTCGCGGTTCCGACGGACGGTACTCCGATCCTCGAGGGAGAGTTGCGATGAGACCACTCCGGTACTCGATCAACATCACGCTCGACGGGTGCGTCCATCACGAGGCCGGGCTCCCGCCCGATCCCGAGTCCATGCGCTACTGGACGGCCCAGATGGAACGGGCCGACGCCCTGATGTTCGGTCGGGTGACTTTCGAGATGATGCAGTCGGCCTGGCGCAGACCGACCTCGGGCGACTGGCCGCATTGGATGGACGAGTCCGAGATCCCGTTCGCCGAGGCCATCGACAC
>JBEANR010000195.1:0-13642 GCA_041165365.1 Actinomycetota bacterium
GGAGCGCCGCCCGCTCCGGTGCCGACGACGACGGCGTCGACGACCTCGTCGTCGGAGTAGTGGCGCATCGAGGTGAGGTTCACGCGTGGGGCTCCGGAGTGGTGGTGGTGGCGCGCTGCTCTGTCGGGTGTTCGGGTGGCATCGGCTCCCACGCCTCGCGCTCGCCCGCGCCGAGCAGCTCGAACCCCTGCTGGCGGATGCCGTCGCCTCCATTGGCGTAGCCGTCGAAACCGATACGGGCGAGGGATGCCGGGTGCGCCAGCCAGAGACGCACCAGGTCGGAGCAGGCGTCCTCGAACCAGGCGGTGAGTTGGGCGGGGGCGAGCGCGCCGACCTGCCCGGCTGTGCCGTCGGCGATCGCCGCGAGCCGGGCATCCTGGTCGGAGGGGCTCAGTGAGGCGAAGCCCGCGAGCCCATCGAGGGCCGCGCGATAGGCCTCCACGTCATCGGGCAGAGAGGCGTTGCGCCACCCGTCGCCGGTGCCCGCGGCGAGCTGAGCGTCGAGCCGGAGTGCCAGGTCGATCGGTGCGCCGGCTGCGGGCTCGGGGGTCTGCGGCTCGGGAGTCTGCGGCCCACCGTGCTGCGGCGCGACATCGCGCGGCACTCCGTCGCGCGGCACTCCGCCGTGCGACATGCCATCCTGCAGCTCGCCCTCCATGTGCGCAGCGTCCTGCGGAACGACCCGGTCGGCGACGGCGCGGAGGGTGGACAGCTGGGCGGGGCTGAGCACGCGCGGCGTCGCGGTCGGGTCATCCGGCAGCGCTCGTCTGGCCAGGATGCCGCGGGTGCGCGCGCTCATGCGTGGTGACGCGATCACCGCGGAGTGGTCGGCGGGCATGATCGGGGCGCGGCCGGCGGTGTCGTGCCAGAAGCCACGCACGAGATCAGCGATCTCGTCGGGTCGTTCGAGCGGCAGCAGGTGCCCGGCTCCCTCGAGGGTCTCGAAGCGGGCGAGCGGATAGACGGCCCCGTTGAGCTCGCGCTGGGCGGCCTCACCGAGATCGCCGTCCGCACCGCCGCTGACGACGAGCGCCGGCATCCGCAGTTCGCCGACCTCGGCGCTCCAGTCCTCGAGGCTGCCGCGCTGCAACCATGCCCGCCACGCTTCGGGAGAGGCTCGTTGCAGGTCTGCCATCACCGTCGCGTCGTGCTCCGGGTCGAGCGGGGCGCCGACGTTCGCGTCGATGAACTGCCGGGCGGATGTCGCGGCGAGGGCTCGGTCGACGGCCCACCCGATCATCTCCGCACGCTTCCGCTCGGGCATGGGCTCGGGCGACGGAGGGGACCCCGCGAGCACCACGACGCCCTGCAGGCCGAACACGGGAGCCTCGCCCGAGAGTGCGCGCGACGCGACGATCGACGCGATCTTCGCCCCCATGCTGTGGCCGACCAGCATCCATCTGGGCGATCCGTGCGTGCGGACCCTGCGGGTCGCGAACGCGACCATCTCGGCGACTCCTGTGCCGCTCGCCGCGGAGTTGTCGCCGAACCCGGGCAGGTCGAGGGCGACGACCTCGAACGCGCCGCGCAACCGCTCGGCGAGCGGGGCGAACTCGGTGCCGCTGACGCCGAGCGCGTGCAGGCAGAACAGGGTGGGAAGCGGGGGTGTGGTCGACACGGGACTCCAGATCGGGCGGAGCGATCCGCCTTCTGCAGGGTAGGTCAGACCGGTGACGGATGCCGCGGGGTTGACGCGCGCGGCCGAGGCCGACCTTGCCGTTCACAACTCAGGCCGGCCCCGCGGCGGGACCCGGGTTCGCGGGCAGATCAGCCGCCTGCCTCAGTGCAGCCTGAGTTGTGAACGGCGACACGGCGCTCTACCCCGCCCGCACTCACGCGCGGACGGCTTCTGCACGCGAGCCACCCGCAACCCCGCCCGCAACCCGCCCAGCAACTGCGAGCGCGACCTCTCCGCACCGCGTCGGAGGCGGGCGGTACCCTGCCCGCATGAAGGTCTCCGACAAGCCGCTGCTCGAGGTCACCCTCGAGCAGTGGGAGCGGTATCTCGCCGGCGATCCGTCGCCGGACGGCGTGAGGCTCGTGCTGCGCAAGAAGAGCTCGCCGAAACCGGGCATGACCTGGTCGGAGGCCCTCGATGTCGCGTTGTGCCACGGCTGGATCGACGGGCAGGGCGGGCGAATCGACGACGACTTCATGTACACCTCGTTCCAGCCGCGTCGCACGACGAGCCCGTGGTCGCAGGTCAATCGCGAGCACGTGGCACGACTCATCGAGGAGGGTCGCATGCGACCGGCGGGGCTCGCCGAGATCGAGCGCGCGAAGGCCGACGGACGGTGGGATGCCGCGTACCGCCAGAAGGATGCGGTGGCGCCCGCCGACCTGCAGCTCGCCCTCGAAGCGAACCCCGCGGCATCCGAGTTCCTCGCCGGGCTCGGCAAGACGGACAGGTTCCGCATCTACTTCAGGCTCGGTGCGATCAAGACCCCGGCAGTGCGCGCCGCACGCGTGCGCGATGTCGTGGAGAAGGCCGCGCGGGGCGAGCAGCACTACCGGTGAGAAGCACCATCGGGAGGAGGGCAGCGCGACACGCCCCGCCCGCCGTAGGGTGACCCGCATGACGATCCCGCCGGGCCTGTGCGCTCGACAGACTCAGAAAGGACAGCACTGATGGCTCAATTCTCCGAAACCGAACGCGCCGCCATGAAGCAGCGCGCAGCGGAACTGCGCGCCGAGGCCAAAACGGCGAAGGGCGCCGCGAAGAGGGAGGGCGAGGCGCAGGCCTGTCTCGCCGCGATCGCCGACCTCACCGGGGCCGACCACGTCGTCGCCGAGCGGCTGCACGCTATCGCGACCGAGGAGGCGCCGGGGCTCGATCCGAAGACCTGGTACGGATTTCCGTCGTACGCCCGCGACGGCAAGGTCGTGGTGTTCTACCAGCCCGCCTCGAAGTTCGGCACCCGCTACGGCACCGTCGGCTTCAGCGAGGACGCGATGCTCGACGACGGCGTGATCTGGCCGACATCGTTCGCCGTGCTCGAGGTCACCGACGACGTCGACGCGCGACTCCGAGAGCTGGTGAGGCGCGCGGCGGGCTGAGCCGGGGGCCGTGGCCCGTCACTCCGTCCGGTCCGCTCATCCGGTCCGCCTGCTCCGGCCGCGGCGAACCTGCGCGACAACCCGGCGAACGCGTCGGCGAGGGATGCCGGTCCCACCACCTGGAGGTCTGCGTCGAAGCTGCCGAGCCGGGTGGCGAGCGCGGTCCAGGACCATGATCCGAGCGACACCAGGCACCGGTCACCGCCGAGATCCCGAACTGTGCCGTCACCCAGATAGGGCGACACCTTCGTCGCGGGGAGCGACAGGATGACCTCGCCCTCACAGGGCCACGCCGACTCCGCCGCCCCCCTGAACCGACGGTCGACGAAGTCGGCGATGTCGCCGCCCGGGATCTCGCGTGGCTCGAAACGGCCCCCGCCGTGGGACTTGGGGGTGATGCGGTCCACCCGGAAGGTGCGCCAGTCGTTTCGGTCCCGATCCCAGGCGACGAGGTACCACCGTCCGGCGCGGGCGACGAGGTCGTGCGGCTCCGCCAGGCGCGGGGGGCGGATGTCGCGGTCGCTCGGGTCGGCGGCCGCGGCGGGATCCGCGTAGTCGAAGCGCACCACCTCGCTCTCGCGGATCGCTGTGCCGAGAACCATGAGCACGCGGGGATCGACGCCGGTGTCGAAGGCTGTCGGCACGCTCGTGACGCTCAGCGCATCCACGCGGTGGCGCAGGCGCGACGGCATCACCTGCCGTACGGCCGCGAGCGCCCGCTCCGCCGCATCGTCGAACGGGGTGCCCTTCACCGCGACGGTCTGCAGCGCGACGGCGAGCACCACGGCCTGCTCGTCGTCGAAGAGGAGCGGCGGCAACTCCGACCCCGCCTCGAGTCGGTACCCGCCATCGGGACCCTTGATCGCGTGGATCCGATAGCCGAGCCGCCGCAGCCTGTCCACATCGCGTCGAACCGTGCGTTCGCTGATCTGGAGGCGCTCGGCGAGACGGGACCCGGGCCAGTCGCGACGTGCCTGCAGCAGGGACAGGAGCGTCAGCATCCGAGACGAAGTGGCCATGAACACGAGTGTGCCCGAAGTAGCGGACATGATCTGACCGCTCCTGCAACGAGTCTGAATGCGTCGTCGAGAAGCCGTCTCGCCGATGTCATCCTCACCAAGGAGCTCTCATGTCCATCGTCACGACCACCCATCTCAACTTCCGCGGAGACGCCCGCGCCGCGCTCGAGTTCTACCAGTCCGTCTTCGGCGGCGAGATCATGCTCATCACCTACGCGGACGCGCACAACGTTCAGGATGCCGCCGAGGCCGACCAGATCACCTGGGGGCAGGTGCTGGGGGCGAACGGCATCCACGTCATGGGCTACGACGTGCCGAGCAGCCTGCCGTGGAATCAGGGCGAGAACGGTGTCTTCGTCTCCGTGCGAGGGTCGGATGCCGACGAGATCGCCGGCTACTGGGCCGCCCTCGTGACGGGCTCGACGATCGTGCAGGGTTTGGCGCCCTCCGCGTGGGCGCCGTTGTACGGCATGCTCCGCGACCGGTTCGGAGTGACCTGGGTGCTCGACGTGGTTGCGCCATACGCGAGGTGACGACACCCCGGCGGCGGCGGTGCGCCGCCGCCGCGGTGCGCCCGGTCGCCGCTACTTCTCGCCGAGCTCGTCTTTCATGCGCTCGGTCTGCAGTCGGTCCTCGCCCATGGCCTGGTCTTTCTGGCCCTGGTGGGTGAGTTCGGCGTCGTCCGTCTTGCGTCCGACGAACTCCTCCGCCTTGCCTGCCGCCTTCTGGGCTACGTCTTTGGCCTTGTCTCCGATGGACATGAGGCTCCCTTCGCTCGATGACTGCCGGGGATGCCCGGCTGCTGCCGATCGTAAGCCGCGGGCCCATGGCGCGCCGAGTGGTGGACAACCGGCCTTCGACGTGCATCGGGAGCCTTCGATCCCGGCTGACGGAGGGCGTCTCCGCGAGGGAGCCCGGTGCTACCGTGCACCCATGAGCTGGGGACGGGCGTACTTCGCGGTGCAGTCTGTTGCGGGTGCCCTGTGGTGGGTGGCGGTGTTCGTGGTGCCGCAGGTGCGGGTGAGCACGCTCGGGTCGCTCCCCCCGGTGATCGTCGCGATCGCCGACATCCCGTTGTTCGTCGGGGCTTCGGCGCTGGCGGCGTTCGGTCTGAGGTGGGCCGCCGTGGTGGCCACCGGCTGGACGGCCCTCGTCGCCGTCAGCCTCGCCGTCTACGCGACCATCACCGGCGAGGCGGGCCTCGGAGTGCTCGCTATGGCAGCGGCCGTCGGCGGTTCGGCGCTCGCGCTCACCCTCATTCTCCTCGGGCGTGTCCCCACGGAATGGATCGCGAGAGGGCCGTTCGCCTTCAAGCTCGCGGATGCCGGTGCCGCCACGATCGCGCACGTCGGGCGAACTACGGCGCAGATCATCGTGTTCTGGTCGCTGTTCCTCGGGATCATCCCCGGGGTGTTGGTCGTGCTCGAGGCTCGGTGGGGTTTCGCGCTGCCGCCGTCGGGCGTCGTCTCGGGGATCGGAGTCGTCATCTTGATTCTCGCGAGCGCACTGGGTCTGTGGTCGGCGGCCGCGATGTCGATCACCGGTGGGGGGACGCCCCTGCCCTCCTCGATGGCGAACAGTCTGGTGATCGCGGGGCCGTACAGGTTCGTGCGCAATCCCATGGCGGTGGCCGAATCGTGCAGGGGGTGGCGGTCGGGCTCATCCTCTCGTCGTGGTTCGTGGTGGTCTACGCGCTCAGCGGATCGCTGCTGTGGAACTACGTGATCAGGCCGCTGGAGGAGGCCGACCTCGAGGCGAGGTTCGGTGTGCCGTATCGCCGATACCGCGAGCAGGTGCGGTGCTGGGTGCCGCGTCCGGCGCCGCCCGATCTTTCCGCGCTGAAGGACCCGTAGTCGTCGGCAGCGGCACCCACCGCTACGATAGCGGCCAGCGCGTCGATGAGTACCGCTGTTCGTCTCGCGGGAGGACCTGTTGTGGCTCAGGTCACGAACCCGATCGCGCCGAGGACGGTCCCCGCGTGATCGTGAGATGGCTGGCGCGGATCGCCGCGGCGCGGGCGCGACGTGAGGTGCGGCTGCTCTCAGTCGTGGTGGCGGTCGCCCTCGTCTCGAGCACGGCCCTCTCCTCCCTGGCACTTCTCGTCGCGGTCGCCGAGCGGGGCGGGCTCAGCTCTGCACTCGGCCGAGCCGACGCAGATGCGACGAGCATCGACGTGACTGTCACTGGCCCCACCGTCTCGATCGATGACGCTGAACAGGCGACGCGCGGGGCCGTCGAGTCCGTGCTCGACGGGGCCGTGCCTGTCGAGGCGCGAGCGTTCGCCACCTCGGGCACCGTCATGTCGCTCGGCTCGTCGAACGGCGGCACCGTGTCCACCTACTTCGCAGAAGTGGACGATCTGCTCTCTGTGGCGTCGATCGTCGAGGGGGAATGGCCGGATGACGGTTCGACACCGGATGCCGGGGCCGTACCACTCGTGGCGGTGCCGCAGTCGGTGGCCGAAGCGCTCGGAGCGACGATCGGTGACAGCGTGATCTCCGGATCCGCCACCGTGGAGATCGCAGCGACCTATCGCAGCGACGACACACAGGCATCCGCCTGGGCCTCGTCTCCGCTTCGGACGAACGGTGTCGACTCCGCCACGGGCGCACAGGACGGATCCGGGTCGGAGAGTGAGCCGGCAGGAGGACCGTTCGTCGTCGGTGACGGTCTTCTGGAAGCCACCGCCGCGGCATTCGGTGTCGGCGTGCAGTCCGTCGGCCTCCGGTTCGCGCCGGACTTCTCCACTGTCGAGATCGACGACGTCGGGCGTCTGGCCGACCGACTTCAGGGTGCCCGCACCCGCGTCCCCTCCCTCGCCGGTGATCTCGGCGAACGGATCGCGTACTCGAGTCGCCTGGGCGGTGCCCTCGACGACGCATCCGCCGGGCTGCTCGTCACGAGGTCGACCATCGTCACGATCGCTCTCCTCCTGCTTCTCATCGCGGCCGTCTCCCTCGCGCAAGCGGCGCGCCTGGTCACCGATTCGCGATTCGACGAGCGGCGGCTCCTGCTCGCCCGGGGTGCGTCGAATTCCAGCCTGCGGGGGATGTCGGCACTCGAGGCCGGCGTCATCTGCGGCGCCACCGCGCTGGTCAGCCCGCTGCTGGCCACGCTGGTCTACGGCGCGGCGTCGACACACCCGTCGATGGTCGCGGCAGGGATGCCCTCGGGGGCGGGACTGCCGCCTCTCGTGTGGATCGTCGCCGCGAGCTCGGGCCTGATCTTTCTCGGTGTGCTGATGGCTCCGTTGGTGCGATCCGCTGACCTCACGGATGACGGCGGTGACAGGAAGGCAGCGCGTCGGGCGAGATCCCTCGGCGTCGTCCGGGTGGGCATCGATCTCGCAGTACTCGTCCTCGCCGCGCTCGCCTACCAACAGCTCGTCACGTACAGCGCGCCGACCGACCAGTCGACGGTTCGCATCGATCCCGTTCTCGTGATCGCCCCGGCAGTGCTCCTCGCAACATGTTCCTGGTTGACGGTCCGACTCGCCCCCCTGCTCGCGCGCCTCCTCGAGACGATGGGCTCGAGGTCGCCCGGCGTCGTCGTGCCGCTCGCCGGCTGGGAAGTCGGGCGTCGAGCAGACCGACTCACCTCGGTGGTGCTCCTCCTCACGCTCGCGCTCGGCACCGGGTCCTTCGGCGCCACGTTCCTGGCCACGTGGAGACAATCGCAGATCGACCAGGTCGCCTTCGACGTGGGGCCGCCGGCGCGAGTCGCGGCGGATTCGACGGTCGCTCCCGTCGAAAGGGCGGCGCTCGCCGAGGGATCGCGTGGCGAACCCAGTCCGGTTCTCCGCAGGGTCGGCGAGGTTGCGATATCCAGTTCCGGTGCGACGCCTCGCGGGCCGCAGACGCAGGTGCTCGGCCTGGACGAGGCTGCTCGTGCCCTGATCGCTCGCGATCGAAACGCCGTCGAGGGTGGCTCCGAGGTGAGTCGGATGCTGGACCCGGAAGTCTCGCAGGAGAAGGGCATCGATCTTCCGCCGGACGCCTCGCTCCTGTCGATGGACGTGAAGATCGGGGAACCGGATGCCCAGTTCCCCGGCGTGTCGTCGAGGCTGTCGGCCATCGTCGAAGACTCAGGAGGGCTACTTCTCACTGTCCCGCTCGGCGACGTGCCGATGGACGGGGTCGCCGTCACCGTCGACGGCGCCCTTCCCGCGGAGCCCTCTGCGCCAACGGTCGGCACACTCAGGTTGGTGGGTCTCGTCGCCGACTTCACGGTCGCCGACCGTGAAGTGTTCGTCATCCGCGACCGGCCGACGAGCGCAGATGTGCTCTTCGGTCGGATGAGTGTCGTCGCCGGCTCGGATGCCGGACTGGCAGGGCAGACCGCGGAGCCCATCGATCTCGCAAGCATCGAATGGAGCCCGCATACCGCCTCTGCCTCATCCGACACTCCCCGTTCCATCGGGGTGCGGGAGGAGTGGGATGCCGGCCTCCGCGTCACTGTGCCCGAAGACCCGGGAGATACCCGCGCGATCTACTCGCTCGCCGGGTGGTCGATCACCGAGGCGGTGCCGCTCGTCGCGACGACTGCCCTGGCCGACCTCCTGGTCGCACGGCCAGGCGCGCGATTGATCGTCGTCGTCGACGGTGCCGAGGTGCGAGGCGAATTGGTCGGCACGGTGTCGCAGGTCCCCGGGAGCAGGACGGCCCCGACCGGGGTGGGGGTGGATGCAGCCGGCATCTCCTCCATCGACACGGCTTCGACGGGTGAGGAGCCCGCGGTGGTGGTCGTCGACCAACGCCACCTCAGTCGGGCGCTCGCACTCAGTGGGTCTGAGGGCGCGACGGTCGACGAATGGTGGATCGATGTCGACCCGGCGACGGCGGTGGCCTACGCCGATCTGGATCGCGCTGATACCGTCCGCGGCGTCATCGAGAGCACGCAGGTCGCCGTCGTCGAGCAGACAGAAGGCCCCCTCAGCATCGCGATTCCGGCTGCACTGTGGCTCGTCGTCGCCGGTGCCGGTGCGCTCACCGTGACGGGATTCGCCGTGCACACCACCGCTTCTCTGCGATCCAGGCGCCTCGAGTTCGCGCAGCTGCGGGCCATCGGGCTGGAGCGGCGGGCTCTCGTGGCGGTCGTCGGGGCCGAATCCCTGCTCATCGGCATGCTGGGCATAGCCTTCGGTGTCGCCATCGGAGTGCTCCTCGGATCGGCGGTGGCCGGCCTGGTAGGACTGTCACCGGACGGCGGCGTTCCGATGCCGTCGGTTGCCGTCGTCATCCCCGTGGTGGTCATCGCGGCACTGGCGGCACTCGCCTTCGTCGTCGTCGTGTCCGTCGTGATCGCCGTCGCCGGGCGACAGAGATCCGCCGACCCCGCGAGCATCCTGCGTGGAGCGGGCGAATGACCGCTGCGAGCGCGCGCTGGCGCTCCCTGGTCGGAGGCGGACTCCTGCTCGTGCGCCGTCGAGCCGGCCGAGACGCCTCCACGCTTCTCGCCTGGATGATGACGGTGTCGTTCACGATGCTCGTCGCCATCGCGGGGCCCGCCTACCTCGCCCGAACGGTCGACGCGGGTGCCCGCGAAGTGATCGAGACGGCGGGCGAGACGACGGACCTCCTCCTCGAGACACCGGTCGGCGTCGGGTCGCCCTCGTTCGTCGAACCCGGCGCCATCGAGGCCGAGGTCATCACTGCCCGGGAGGATCTCCCGCGAGAGATCAGCCGGTCGATCTCAGGCTCCTCCGTCGCGGTGACGGGCCCGAGACTGCTCGTCGGCGCGGCGGACGTCGCTCCGGCGCTCGCCGGCGTCGACGATCGACTGAGGCTCGCTCCCCTACTCGCGACTTCGGCGATGGAGACGGGGTTGTCGGTGGTGGACGGCGCCGGGCTGGACGGTTCAGTGGCATCGGGCGGTCCGATCCCTGTGCTCATCTCGACCGATGCGGCCGCCGTCAGTGCACTCGGCGTCGGAAGCGTGGTGTCGTTGCCTCTCAGCGACACGGGTGCGCCACGCGAGGCGGGCACGAGTCCCCCGCTTCAGGTCGAGGTCGTGGGCATCGTCGAACAGCTCGCCACCGGCCCTCGGATGGTGTCTCCGTGGACGGACGCCGAGGAGTTCTGGGAGCCGAGCGACTTCGCCGACGGGGACGGCTCGATCTTCGGGATCGCCGTCCTGATGGCTCCGGAATCGGTCGCGCGCCTCATCCGATCACAGGGGTCGACCTTCACGGCAGTCATCCGGTATTCCTCGGACCCCGCCGGGTTCACGAGCCGGTCCCTGAGCGACGCCGCCGAGCAGACCCGACGGCTTCTCGCGAACAGTGCCGTTCTCGAAGGGAGCGGCGGCTGGACGTTCCAGATCGCTTCAGGGCTCCCGGATGCCGCGGCCGCCTACCCCGACAGCGCGAGAGCCGCCCTCGCCCAACTGTCGATCGTCATCGCCGGGGTCATCGGTGCCGCCGCCGCAGTGCTCGTGCTCGCCTCGGGTCTGGTCGTCGGGCGCCGCGTGCGTGACACCGTGCTGGAGCGGGCAAGGGGGTCCTCCATGGGCGCCATCGTGCTGCGGACCGGGGCCGAGTCCATCATTCTCGCCGCCCTCGCGTTCGGGATCGCGCTGGGGATCGCAGGCATCCTCGGCCTTCTGCCGGTCGTCGACGTCGTGCCGCTCATCGTTGTGACCGGCGTCGCGGTGATCGCGGGAACCGTGCAACTGGCGGTCTCGGTGCGGGCCGCGTCATCCCCCTCGCCGGTGAGCGTCGATCGTCGCGAGGTGGTGCGCCGGGCGACAGCGAAGCGGATCGCTCGCCTGTCCGTCGAGGCCGCGGTGCTTCTCCTCGCGGTCGGCGCGGCTGTCGCCCTCCTGAGCCGTGGCCTGGCGGAGCAGTCGGCCGGATTCGGTGTCGATCCGCTCGCCGCTGCCGGGCCGCTGGCGATCGCCGCCGTCGCGACCGTCATCATGGTGCGGGCCTGCGTGATCCTGCTTCCTCTCGCCGCGGCCGCAGCGCTGCGGGTCCGCGGCGTGGCAGGCCCGATCGTCGCGTCACGGCTCGGGCGGCGCATCGAGGTCGTCCCTCTCGCCGCAGTGACGATCGCGGTCGCGCTCGTCGTCGGTACCGGCGTTCTCTCATCGACAGTGCGGGCTGGGCAAGTGGATGCCGCATGGCTGGCGGTGGGAGCAGACGTGCGCGTCGACGGCGGGGTCGACAGCGACACCGTCGACTCGGTCGCGCAGGAAGATGGGGTGACCGCGGCATCCGGATACTCCGCCCGGTCCGGGCAACTCGAGGTCGCGTCGAACACCGCTCGTGTCACGGTGATCGCGGTCGATGCAGGGTACCCCGCGCTGCTCGAGGCCCTGCCCGACATCGAAGGGCTCCCGGATGCCGACGTCGCCACCGCTTTCCGTGGGCTCGTCGGCACGACTGTGGGCCCGCTCCCGGCGATCGTCGACTCCGGGTCCGCCGCCCGCCTGGTGGAGGACGAGACCGTCGTGACCATCGGTGACGACGACGTGCGTGTGCGGATCATCGGCACCGTACCGACTCAGCCCGGGGTGGAAGGCTCGAGTGTCTACGTCGACGTCGACGCGCTCGCCGACCGGGTGTCGGTATCGGTCGGAGTCGATTCCCTGGTTGCCATCGGCCTGGGCGCCGGCGCAGCGGTGGCCTCCATCGACTCGGATGGGGGCACGGTTCTCACCCGGGAAGGGTGGGTCGACGACCGTCGGCGGTCCGCCCTGATCTCCGGTGTCGACCGTGGGATGTCGGCGGGCACCGTCATCCTCGCTGTGCTCGCCCTCCTCGCCGTCGTCAGCTTCGCGCTCGCGGGTTCTGCGAACCGTGCGCGCACCATCGCCCTCCTGCGCACCCTGGGGGTGCGACCTCGCTTCGGGGTGCTCCTCTCGCTCGTCGACCAGTTGCCGCTGCTCGCGGCCTCGCTCGTGGGTGGCATCCTGGCGGGTGTCGGTGCCGCAGCCCTCTTCCTGCCTGCTCTCGGTCTCGAATTCCTGACCGGCGGGCGATCCGCACCGCCGCTGTCCATCCCGCCTGAGGTCATCGGCCTCGCCTGCGGAGGGATATTGGTCGTCTTCGTGCTCGGTACCCTCATCGAGGTGGTGCTGCGACGACGCGACCGAGTGAGCGACACCATCCGCGTGGGAGGAGCATCATGACCCTGACCGGTGATCGACGGGCGGAGTACGGCGACGACGCCCTCATCGTGTGTGACAACGTCGTGCGCATCTATCAGACGGAGGGGATCGAGGTTCAGGCCCTCCAGGGGCTCGATCTGTTGGTGAACGAGGGGGAGATGGTCGCGATCGTCGGCGCGTCGGGGTCGGGTAAGTCGACGCTGCTGGGCATCCTCTCCGGTCTCGACGTACCGAGCGCCGGGCGAGCGCGTGTCGCCGGTCGAGATCTCATGCAACTGTCCGCCGCTGATCGGCTGGCCTACCGGCGCGAGGTGGTGGGATTCATCTGGCAGCAGACGGCCCGCAATCTGCTGCCCTACCTCTCTGTCGCCGAGAACGTCGAGCTGCCGATGGCTTTCGCTGGAGTGCGCCGACGGGAGCGGAAGCAGCGGGCGCATGATCTGCTCGACTCGGTGAGCATGTCGTCGCGCCTAGACCGGCGGCCGGCGGAACTGTCCGGTGGAGAGCAGCAGCGGGTCGCGGTGGCTGTGGCGCTCGCCAATCGACCGAAGGTGCTCTTCGCCGATGAGCCGACCGGTGAACTCGACGCGGCCACCGGCGACGAGGTGTTCGCCGCACTCCGCGCCGCGAACACCGACCTCGGCACGACGGTGGTCATCGTCACGCACGACGCCGAGGTGTCGGGCCAGGTGCAGCGCACCGTGGCCATCCGAGACGGGCGGACCTCCTCCGAGGTCGTTCGGCGCACGGAGACCAGCGATGAGGGCCACGCCCGGGTCGTGGCGGAGGAGTTCGTCCTGCTCGACCGTGCGGGCAGGCTGCAGTTGCCTGTCGGCTACCGCGCGTCACTAGGCCTGCGCGACCGGGTACGGCTCGAGTTGGAGGCGGACCACATCGGTGTCTGGCCGGGAACCGCGGCAGCGGTCGACGCTGCAGAGTCAGACGAGGGAGGGCGCGCATGAGTGGTTCGTCGAGCGGTAGACACTCCGCCGCCGTTCCGGAGGTCAAGGGGATGACCGAGTACCTCCACGACCAGGCGGGTGGGCCGACGAACGCCTCGATCGCAGCCGGTACGGATGTCCGCGGCTCCGCCATCCGGGTGGAAGAACTCTCGAAGAGCTACCACACCGCCGCAGGCGAGGTCCACGCGCTGCGCGAGGTGTCGTTCGAGATCCCGGCTGGATCGATCACCGTACTCACGGGGCGATCGGGCTCAGGCAAGACCACGCTGCTGAACTGTGTCGGCGGGCTCGACGTGCCCACCTCGGGCCGAGTGATGGTAGGGGAGACCGAGGTGACCGCGCTCGACGAGCCGGGCCGCACCGCCCTCCGTCGTGAGCAGATCTCCTTCGTCTTCCAGACTTTCGGTCTGGTGCCGATGCTGTCGGCGACGGAGAACGTCGGCCTCCCGCTCCGCCTCCGCAGGATGGACCCTGGCGAACGCGAAGACCGTGTCG
>JBEANR010000196.1:0-27372 GCA_041165365.1 Actinomycetota bacterium
GATCACGCGCGAGCTCGAGGCGCGCACCCCGCTGAACCGTCTCGTTCAGGGCGAGGTCGGGTCGGGCACGACGCTCGGCGCGCTGCGGGCGATGCTCGCCGTGGCCGACTCCGGCGGCCAGTCCGCGCTGCTTGCGCCGACCGAGGTGCTGGCCGGGCAGCATCTGAGGTCGATCGTGAAGACGCTCGGGCCGGATCTCGCGGCGAGCCTGCGCCCCACCCTCATCACCGGTCAGCTGCCGACGGCCGATCGCCGCAAGGCCGCACTCGCCGCGGTGAGCGGGCAGGCGCGGATCGTCATCGGCACGCACGCGCTCATGAGCGACTCCGTCGAGTTCTTCGATCTCGGGCTCGTGGTCGTCGACGAGCAACACAGGTTCGGCGTGGAGCAGCGCGAGGCCCTTCGGCGCAAGGGCGCCCGCCCCCCGCATGTGCTCGTGCTCACCGCGACACCGATCCCGCGCACCGTCGCGATGACCGTGTTCGGCGACCTCGATGTCTCGACGATCGCCGAGCTGCCCGCCGGCCGCGAACCGATCGAGACTTTCGTGGTGCCCCTCGCCGAGAAGCCGGGATGGGTCTCCCGCATCTGGCAGCGCGCGGCCGAGGAACTGGCGCTCGGCCGGCAGGTCTTCGTCGTGTGTCCGGCGATCGACCCGGCGGGAGAGGAGGAGGCCACCGACGAGCCCGAGGGGCTCCACCTCGTCGACGAAACGGTCTCGGCACGCACCTCGAGCGTGATCGAGGTGGCCGGCGACCTGTCCGCCAACCCCGTTCTCGCCGGCGCCAGGATCGAGCAGCTTCACGGGAGGATGCCGGCCGACCGCAAGGACGCGGTCATGCGCTCCTTCGCCGCCGGGCAGATCGATGTGCTCGTCGCCACCACGGTCATCGAGGTCGGCGTCGACGTTCCGAACGCCTCGGTGATGATCGTGCTCGACGCTGACAGGTTCGGCGTCTCTCAGTTGCATCAGCTGCGCGGGCGGGTGGGTCGGGGGAGCGTTCCCGGGCTGTGCCTGCTCGTGACGCGGGCGGAACAGGAGTCTCTCGCGCGCGAGAGGGTGGAGGCCGTGGCATCCACTCTCGACGGGTTCGAACTCGCGCAGAAGGATCTCGAGCTGCGCCGTGAGGGCGACGTGCTCGGCAGCACGCAGTCCGGCGGTCGCTCGTCACTCCGTCTGCTGAGGGTCGCGACCGACGGTGAGCTGATCACCGAGGCACGTGGGCTCGCCACCGAGGTGCTCGACGCCGATCCCACGCTCGAGGCCCACCCCGACCTGCGCGAGGCCCTCGAGCGGCGACTGGATGACACGAGCCGAGACTTCCTGGCGAAGAACTGAGGGTCGTGGCGGCTCGCCCGCCGGCCCGCTGCGATCCCGGCCGGCCGGGAGCCTCCGCCGGATAGGGTTCTGGCATGCGCAGGATCGCCGTCGTGCCCGGATCGTTCGACCCCGTGACCCTCGGGCACCTCGATGTGATCGAGAGGGCGGCGGGCATCTTCGACGAGGTGCATGTGCTCGTCGTCCACAACCCCGCCAAGGCGGCCCTCCTGCCCGTCGCCCAGCGCGTGAGCCTGATCGAGCGCGCCGTCGCCGAGGCCGCTTACGATGGCACGTTCGTCGTGACCTCCTGGACCGTCGGTCTGCTCGTGGACTACTGCACGGATGTCGGCGCGAGCGTGCTGGTCAAGGGTGTCCGTTCGCAGATCGACGTCGCGTACGAGACCCCGATGGCCATCGTGAACCGCAACCTCGCGGGGGTGGAGACGGTATTCCTGCTCCCGGATCCCGCCCACGCCCACGTATCGAGCTCGCTCGTGCGGCAGGTCGCGTCGCTCGGGGGCGACGTCTCGCCCTACGTGCCGCCCGCCGTGGCGGAGTTTCTGCAGAAGCCGCGCGAGTAGCGCCAGCCTGCCGCGCCAGTGCCCGCGGCCGCGCCCGCCGAGTTGCGGAAGAACGCCCTTCCCAGCGATCGAAAAGGCCATTCTTCCGCAACTCGACCGCCACCGCGCCGGCGACATCGCTCGACCGTCACCGCGCCGGCGACATCAACTCGACCGTCACCGCGCCCGCGACATCACTCGATCGTCACCGCTCGAGCGCAGACGCTCGTTCCGCCGCGGCACCCACCACGCCGTGGCAGGATCGAGCCATGGCCATCACCCTGGGATACAAGGCGTCCGCCGAGCAGTTCGACCCCCGCGAGCTCGTCGAGGTCGCCGTCGCGGCCGAGGCTCACGGCATGGAGAGCGTCGCGGTGAGCGATCACTTTCAGCCGTGGAGGCACGAGGGCGGACATGCGCCGTTCTCACTCGCGTGGATGGCGGCGGTCGGGGAGCGCACATCCACGATCCGCATCGGAACGAGCGTCATGACGCCGACGTTCCGCTACAACCCTGCGGTGCTCGCCCAGGCTTTCGCGACGATGGGTGTGCTCTACCCCGACCGCGTCTTCCTCGGGGTCGGCACCGGTGAGGCCCTGAACGAGGTGGCGACCGGATTCCGCGGTGCCGGGGAGCAGACCTGGCCCGAGTTCAAGGAACGCTTCGCCCGCCTGCGCGAGGCCGTGCAGCTCATGCGCGAGCTCTGGACCGGCGAACGGGTCAACTTCGAAGGCGAGTACTACTCGACCCACGACGCATCGATCTACGACGTGCCCGATGCGGGCATCCCCGTGTACGTCGCCGCGGGCGGTCCGGTCGTGGCCCGATACGCCGGGCGCTCCGGCGACGGCTTCATCTGCACCTCGGGCAAAGGCATGGAGCTGTATACCGAGTCCCTCATCCCCGCGGTCAAAGAGGGCGCCGAGAAGGTCGGGCGCGACTACGACGACATCGACAGGATGATCGAGATCAAGCTCTCCTACGACACCGATGCGGATGTCGCGCTGCAGAACACCCGCTTCTGGTCGCCGCTCGCGCTCTCGAAGGAGCAGAAGCACGACATCACCGATCCGATCGAGATGGAGGCGGCCGCTGACGCGCTGCCCATCGAGCAGATCGCCTCGCGGTGGATCGTCGGCACCGATCCCGACGCGGTCGTCGAGCAGATCAAGCAGTACACGGATGCCGGGCTGAACCACTTGGTCTTCCACGCGCCAGGGCACGATCAGCGCCGATTCCTCGAGCTTTTCGAGAAGGACCTCGCGCCGCGCATCCGGCAGCTGGGCTGAGCGCGGCGGCATCCGATCACTGTGGATGCCGGAGGCCCTGCGGTAGAGTCGGGCGGATTCATGGCTTCCGACACCTCGAACCCCGTTGCGCCCCGCGCCGGGACGACCCGACCCCTGTCGAATCGCTCTGCGCCGGTCCCCTCTGCGATGGTCGAATCAGCGCCGGTCGGCCCGGTCTCTTCCCCGCAGACCCGCTCCGGGCGCAGACGGGCCGAGACCGAGCGGCGGCATCGGAGGGCACGGCGCCTCCGAGTGGTCGTGGCGGGCGCGCTGATCGCGGCGGTCGGGTTGCTGGGTGTTCCGGTGATCGCCTCCCTCGCCCAGTCGACGCCCACGGCCAGGTCCTCTGGGCCGGCCGCCGCCCAGTCTCTCGAGGTGCCGATGGATGTCGCGGCGGCGCCCATCACGCGCGACCAGTTCGGCGCGAGCGACGCGGTGGCCGAGCTCGCCGCCGGTGGAACCAACGTCGACTGGGCGACTCTCGTGCTCGTGCTCGGAGACTTCCCCACGTCGGCCGACAACGTTACGGTGATCAGCCGGTGGATGCGGCAGGAGAACTACACCGATTCGTGGTGGCAGCGCAACAACCCGCTCAACAACGGATGGGGATCGGGCGGAGGCAGCGGTCTCGGCAGCTACGACTCGCTCGTGATCGCGGCCGAGAACGCGGCGGAGGCGCTGCGGGAGTTTCCGGCATACAGCGGCATCGTGGCATCCCTCGAGGCCTCGGCCGGTGCGGATGCCACGGCCGCCGAGATCTGGGCGTCGCCCTGGGCGTCGAGCCACTACGCGAACGGCAGCCACTGGTCGACCGCCGAGGTTCCGGTGGTGAAGGCGCCCGCCGACGCCTGGCAGTAGCGGCACCCTCCACCGAGCGGCAGGGAAAGCCGGTCACTCGGCAGAGCGGCGAATGATGGCCTCGCGCGCTCAGCGATGGTGCGCGCATCGCGCATCGCAGGTGAGTACTTCGCCGTGAACGGTTGACCTCGATGCGCACTCGACCCTAGGTTTCCCACTGATCGATCCACTCAGTCCGCGCGATCAGTTCTGAGAGAAATCGCTCATTCTGAATGTTCATAGTGCTCACGTGGTTCGACGGCGACCGGTTTCGGTGGCTTCATCGACCGGTGTGCGACCTGGGGCGGCGCCTGACGTCTTCCCGAAAGGAGCATCACCCATGACGCAACTCACCAGAGCAGGACGCCGGCGATCGCTCGCCGGACTCCTCGTCGTCGGCCTCGCCGCGGCATCCGTCATCGTGGGGGCGGGCACCGCTCACGCGGCGACGACCACGATCTCACCCACCTCGCTGACCTCGACCCGCGGGGCGGTCGCCACCGGAGGAACGGTGTCGAAACTGGCCGTGCAGGATCAGTCCGGCACGGTGGACACCTTCTCGAAGTACGTCGAGTTCGACACCGTCTCGACCGGGTACGCCGGCTACCGGCAGTACGCCGTGCCGACCTCGATCGCCCCGTCGAGCGTGACCGGCATCTCGGTCGCCGCCAACTACAAGGGACCGGCGCTCGCCGAACAGGCCTGGACCTGGTCGCTCTACAACTGGTCCACTTCGAGCTGGACCACCGTCGGCACCAACTCCGGTGCGGCGAGTTGGGTCTGGAAGGCTTTCACCTTCGCCAGTCCCACCTCCGCCGCGAGCCACGTGTCGTCGACCGGCTCGGTGAGGGTGCAGCTCTCGTCGACCACCGGCGTCGACAACGCGCTGCTCGACTACGAGGCGATCACCGTCACGCACTCCGCCGCAACTGCCGACACCACCGCCCCCACGGCACCGACCGCCGTCACCTCGCCGGGCAAGACGGCATCGTCGGTCAGCCTCTCGTGGGCGGCGTCCACCGACAACGTCGGTGTGACCGGATACGAGGTCTTCGTGAACGGCGCCGCCGCGGCCGCGGCGACGAGTTCAGGTACGTCTGCCACCGTCTCGGGGCTCACCGCGTCCACCGCCTACTCGTTCACCGTGAAGGCGAGGGATGCCGCGGGCAACCGCTCTGCGGCGTCGTCGGCGGTCTCCATCACTACGTCGCCGACTGCCTCGACGGGGTTCACTCTCCCGCCGGCCAACGGCAAGTGGGACTACCAGATCGGCGGGCCGTACACACCGGCCGCCGGGGTGCAGGTGGTGAGCCGCGACCGCACGGTCGCTCCGGTTCCCGGTCTCTACAACATCTGCTACGTCAACGTGATGCAGACCCAGCCGGACGAGCCCGGCCAGTCGACCACGAATCCGCCATACGGCACGACAGCGTGGTGGCTCAAGAACTACCCGAACGTGATTCTGAAAGACGCCTCCGGCAAGCCGATCATCGACGTGAAGTGGAACGAGGTCGTGTTCGACGTGCGCACCGCCGCCAAGCGGAACGAGCTCGCCGCCGTGCAGAAGCCGTGGATCCAGGGCTGCAAGGATGCCGGTTACCAGGCGATCGAGCCCGACAACCTCGACGCCGAGGTGCGTTCGAGCGGGTTCCTCACCCATGCCGATGTGCGCGAGTACCTGAAGCTGCTCGTTCCCTACGCGCACTCGATCGGGCTGGCCATCGGGCAGAAGAACGCGATCACATCGGACACCGGAGCCGCCGAATGGCAGACCGACGGCCCGAACTTCGTGACGGTGAACGGCGTGACGCAGGGCTTCGACTTCGCCGTCGCCGAGGAATGCGGGGCCTTCGACGAATGCACCCCGTTCGTCACCATGTACGGCGGCCGCGTCTTCGTGGTCGAGTACACGGCCGCGGGGTTCACCAAGGGCTGCACCGCGTGGCGCAACCAACTCTCGGTGATCCAACGCAACGAAGACGTGAGGCCCTCCTCAGCGTCCGGATACATCTACAAGGAATGCTGATCGAGACGGCAGCATGACGGGGCGGGGTCGCGGAGACGCGGCCCCGCTCGTCGTTCCGTCCGTCGGCGCGTTCGGCTCAGGCGACGTGCGCCTCGATACGGATGGCCCCGAGCTCGAGTCGTAGCGCGGTGACGGCCACCCCGGGCATCCGCTGGTCCATCGCGCGCTGCACGTCGATCCGCACCTCGGGGTCGGCGCCGCCCCCGATGGTCACGAGCCCCGCGGGGAGTCCGGCGCGGGTCATCGCTCTGTCGATCGGGTCGACGAGGTACTGCAGCAGGGTGTGCGCCGGCAGCCCTCTGGCGTGCGCCGTGATCGCGAGGGTGGCGACCCCGTGCTCGAAGGCGAGCAGCGTCGTCGTCGCGGTCACCGTTCCGGCGACAGCGAGCGCCACTCGCACCCCGCGGGATTCCGAGGAAATCTGCTTCAGGTCGAGCACCACCGTCACCGTCGAGTCGTCGCACGTGACCGAGGTCACCATCGCCGGCAGAGGGTTCTCGAGCGTGGCGAAGGCGATCGCCTCGTCGAAGGGGAGGGTGATGATCATCCCCCCGACACTAGGTGCCTGGTATGCAGAAGGCCCGCACCCCCGTCGGGAGGGGATGCGGGCCGGCCTCTGCGGATGTGCCGGTGGGGTCGGTCAGCGGGTGGCGCGGCGGCGCGATCCGAAGCGGATCCAGAGCAGCAGCACGATGATCGCTCCGATGATCGAGCCGATGATGCCCGCGGGCTGGAAGAAGCCCTGCGACGCGTCCGCTCCGAAGAGCAGGAAGCCTAGGAACCCGCCGACGAACGATCCGACGATGCCGAGCAGCAGCGTCATGCCGATCGACAGGTTCTGCTTGCCGGGCACCACGAGGCGCGCGACGGCGCCTGCGATGATGCCGACGACGATGATGCTGATGATGAGTCCGAGCATGGTGTGCACCTTTCCTCTGCATGCGCAAAACATGCGTGGCGGCATCCGGAATCGGATGACCGGGATGACTCTTCCACCCCTGGGGGTGGGCCGAGTACACCCTTAGGGAGGTAATCTCGAGCCCATGACCTCCCGCGCGCTCACCGTCGCCCTCGTCGACGACTACGACGTGGTGCTCATCGGCCTCGCCCATATGTTCGACGCCTACCGCGATCGCATCGTGGTGGCCGAGATCAATGCGAACCGAGGTCTCGACGACACGATCGATCTGGTCATGTACGACTCGTTCGCCCAGCCAGAGGCCGATCACGACGAGATCGGCGAGCTCGTGCGCAGCCCCAAATCGGGCAAGGTGGTCGTGTACACGTGGAACTTCCACCCGGATCTCGTCGCGAGCGCGCTCGATCAGGGCGCGAGCGGATACCTCTCCAAGACGCTCCCCGCCCGCGATCTGGTCGCGGCGCTCGAGGCCATCCATGCCGGGGAGCGCATCATCAGCGACCCCCCTGCGCGACCCGGCACGGCGATGGGGCTCGACTGGCCCGGTCGCCGCGAAGGCATCACCGATCGCGAGTCGGAGATCCTCGCTCTCATCACCCAGGGCAAGAGCAATGCCGAGGTCGCCCAGCTCACCTATCTGAGCCCGAACACCGTGAAGTCGTACATCCGCACGATCTATCGCAAGATCGAGGTGACGAGCCGCACGCAGGCGGTGCTGTGGGGCTTCAACCACGGATTTACGCCCGACCACCACCGCATCGACCACTGGCGGGGCGGGCCGTGATGCGCGATCCGTCTTCGTGGCGCACCCCCGCGCCGCGTGTCGGGGCAGCCCTGGCGGTGACGCTGCTGCTCGCCGAGGCCGCCTGCCTCCTCGTGCTTCTGCCGCACAGCGAGCCGTTCACTCTGCCGGTGACGGCGACCTTCGGTGCTGTCTCCCTCGACATCGCACAGGTGGATGTCCGCGCCGCCTCCGTGATCCTGTGCCTCATCGTCGCGGCGGCCAGGGTACCCTCCCTGCTCTCCACCGCCTCGGTCGACACCGTCGGGCCCAGGGCAGACGCGGGCCGACGCGTCGCCGCCGTGACCTCCTGGTCGGAGCCTCTGCTCGTGACGCCCATCATCGTCTTCCTTCTCGCGGGGCTGAACGGGGTGACCGAGGTCAGCGCCCTCGTCTCGCTCTACGCGCTGGCGAGTGCCGGGGTGCTCCTGACGCGACTGCAGCGCGAGGGGGGGCGTGCATCGCTCGTCTGCGCGGCCGCGGTCGGCATCGTGCCCTGGGGCGTGATCGCCTTCTCTCAGATCGGAGCGCTGGTGGTGGGCGAGGGTCCGTCCATGCTCACGCGCGTACTCACCCTCGGGATGTTGGCGCTGGCACTCGGCGGCTTCGTTGCGGAATGGCGCGAGCGGCGACATCCGCGATCCCCCCGTGTCCCGTCGCCCGCGACCGCGCTGTTCCGAGTCACCTCGGTCTCGGTGCTCGGATGGGGCGCGCTCTCGCTCGCTCTCGTCGCCTGAGGGGCGAGGGCCGAGCGGGGCGCCCACCGACGGCCGGGCGGCGTGCGCCGGGCGCGGCCGGGCGGCGTGCGCCGGGCGCGGCCAGCTGGCGTGCGCCGGGCGCGGACACGCCGCCGGAAAAGCTCGCCGGCGGCTGCCCAGCACCCGTCATCTCGCCTCAGCGCCAGTTCAGCATGATGCTGAACATCGTCTCGCGGGCACGGACCCGCTCGGCGGAGCGCCTCGACTCCTCGCGCTCCGCGAAACTCGCGGACCATTCGACGTCGGCAGTGCGGAGGTCGACCGCCCGCGGTCGCCGACCCCATTTGATCAGGGCGACTCCCACGTGCAGAGCGAGTCGGTCGACGACGCCGACTCTGCGCGTGCGGGCGGCCACGGAAGCGGTCTGTTGGGGCGGATGAGGATGGAGACCGGGAGGGGTCATCACGGTGTTGTTCATGGTGGAGTTCCTTGCTGGTTCGATTCCGAGCACCCGCGCGACCGTGTCGCGCGAGTGTCGGGGTCTGCGGCAACGTGCCGCGGAGGGAGTGCACGGTGTGTCCGACGAGGTGTCGAGCGCGAGGTGCAGGTGGGGCGGATCCGGGGGCGGACCGAGGGTCAGCCGTATTCCGGATCGAGCTTCGAGAGCGACGCCACCGTGTGATCGGAGGTGTCAGAACACTCTCGGTCAGGCGGTGATGACGCCGACGAAGCCGGCGATGATGCTGGATGCTGGGGTGCGATCTGCCATGGTCATGTGCGGCTCCTTTCGTGTCTGGCGCCCTGTTACCGTAGCCCTCGTTCGGCTAGAAGACAAGAGTTTCCTCACGTCGGGGATGCGATGCACCGGGCGGCCAGGCGCCCGCCACCGGATGCCAAGCGCCTGACGCCGAATGCCAGCCACCGCATGCCAGCCACCGCATGCCAGCCACCGCATGCCAGGCGCCGGACACCGGATGCCAGGCGCAGGTCGCCAGCCCTCAGCCGCAGAGTTCGCCGATCGCGGTGAAGGATGCCTGCAGTTCGGTCGCCGCCGCGGCGAGGTCGTCGGTGGCCACCGCGCCGCCGCCGCCGCCGCCGGCAGCATCCACCTGATCGGCGAGGCCCTGCGCAGCATCGGCGGCCCGCACCAGTGCATCGCCGACCTGCGGATCGTCGAGACCCCGCGCCGCGTCGTCGAGGTCGGCCTGGATGTCGCGCAGGGCCGGTCCGATCGCCGACGGGTCACCCCCGGCCCGCGACTGCAACTCTCGTAGGCTCGCGGTGGTGTCGTCGATCTGTGCGGTGGCGACAGCGCACGCCTCCCCTCCAGGCAGCGCGGACGATCCATCGGGCGGGGGAGCGTCGGGCGACGATGCCTCGGGCGAGGGAGCGTCGGGCACCATCGAGTCCGACGGCATCGCCGGCGAGGGGTCCGCGCCCCTGGCGCATCCCGTGAGGAGGAGTGTCGACAACGAGATGCCGACGAGCGCTCCGGCGATGGTGCTGCGACGGGTGCTGGGCATGGTGCTCCATTCGACGGGGGCGGATGTCCGACCAGAGCTTTCTGGCCGTTGCTATCGCTGCGCTCTGGATCGGCTGAGTACTTGGTGGGAGTCCAGCCCACATGCCCGCCCGCCGCTGGGCGAATTCCAAGCATGACGGGGCTCGCTCACAGGAAGGCCATCGGGTGGCCATAGCCGCCGACTCGACCATCGCTCCATGGCAACCGAGACAGACACCGCCCCGCCGCTGCTCGATGTGGTCGTTCCCGTCTTCGACGAGGAACGCGCGCTAGACGCGAGCATCCGAACGCTGCATTCGGCCCTGGGAGGCCGTTTCGACGATCGATGGCGGGTGACCATCGCCGACAACGCTTCGACGGATCGCACGCCCGAGATCGCCGACAGTCTCGCGGCGGAGTTTCCCCGGGTGCACGCCGTCCACGTCGCGGCCAAGGGTCGCGGTCATGCCCTGCGGCGCACGTGGTTGGAGTCGCCGGCCGAGGTGGTGGCCTACCTCGACGTCGACCTCTCGACCGATCTCGCGGCCCTCGCCCCCCTGGTCGCACCGCTGCTCTCCGGACATTCCGATCTGGCCATCGGAACGCGCCTGTCCCAGGGCTCCCGCGTGGTGAGAGGCGCGACTCGGGAGGTGGTGTCGCGGTCGTACAACCTCCTGCTGCGGGCTGCGGGGCTCCGCGCCAGCGACGCGCAGTGCGGTTTCAAGGCCATGAGAGCGGATGTCGCGCGCCGCGTCCTGCCGTTCGTCGACGACAACGGCTGGTTCTTCGACACCGAGCTGTTGATGATCGCCGAGAGCGCGGGTCTGCGCATCCACGAGGTGCCGGTCGATTGGGTCGACGACCCCGATTCGAAGGTGCACATCGTATCGACCGCGGTCGCCGACCTGCGCGGGGTGGCGCGGGTGCTCGGCGGGCTGCTGAGCGGCCGCATCCCCGTCGAGGCCATCTACGCGGAGTTCGGACGTCGCCCGCTCAAGCCGGCCGCACGACCCGGATTCTTCGGCCAGGTACTGCGATTCGGCGTGGTCGGGGTGGCCTCCACG
This sequence comes from Actinomycetota bacterium, assembly GCA_041165365.1. Classification (GTDB taxonomy): domain Bacteria; phylum Actinomycetota; class Actinomycetes; order Actinomycetales; family Microbacteriaceae; genus Marisediminicola. Next base: position 10,997 of record JBEANR010000196.1, read on the forward strand.
ATCGCGTACGCGCTGTTCTATCTGCTGTTCCAGCTGGTCGCCTCCGCACAGGTGGCCAATTTCGCTGCGCTGCTGGTGACCGCGATCGCGAACACGGCGGCGAATCGGCGCATCACCTTCGGGGTGCGCGGGCAGGAGGGTCTACTCGGACATCACGTGCGGGGACTGATCGTGTTCGGTCTCGCCTGGGGGCTCACCGCGGGGTCGTTGGTGCTGCTCGAGGTGGTCAGCCCGGGCGCCGGGGCCACCATCCAGTTGGCCGTGCTGACCGTGGCCAATCTGATCGCCACGGTGCTGCGGTTCGTGCTGCTGAGGGCGTGGGTGTTCCGGCGACGCCGGCATCCGGGCCCGCCTTCCGCCGCTGGGTCGGTCTCCGCTGCCCTCACCGCATCCGATTCCGCCGCCGATTCCGCCGCCGATTCCGAGGGGGTGGCCCGATGAGCGCGCAGGCTCCGACAGCCCATCCGCCGACAGACGGCGCGACGCCGAGGCGCCGCTCCTCCGTGCGCGCCCGCGCCGTTGCGTACCGGCTCGTACGGGGTGGTGTCGAGCACCCCCGATGGGAGCGCCCGGCCCTGCTCATGCTGCTCCTCGTCGCCGGACTGCTCTACACCTGGAATCTGACCGCCGTCGGGTGGGGGAATCCGTACTACGCGGCCGCCGCGCAGGCCGGCGCGACCGACTGGAGCGCCTTCTTCTTCGGCTCATCGGATGCCGCGAACTCGATCACGATCGACAAGCCGCCTGCCAGCATCTGGGTGACGGCTCTGTCGGTGCGACTCTTCGGCCTCAGCGAGCTGAGCGTGCTGCTGCCGCAAGCGCTGATGGGGGTGGCGACTGTCGGCGTGGTCTACGCGATCGTGCGTCCGCGGTTCGGTGTCGGAGCCGCCTTCACAGCGGGTGCTGCGATCGCTCTCACCCCGGTGGCGACGCTCATGTTCCGCTTCAACAACACCGATGCGCTCCTCGTTCTGCTCGTCTCGCTCGCCGTGTTCTTCACCCTGCGCGGGCTCGACGACGGCCGCATCCGGTGGGTGCTCGTGGCGGGAGCCATGATCGGTGCGGCCTTCCTCACGAAGCAACTACAGGCGCTGCTGGTGCTGCCGGCTCTCGCCTCGGTGTATCTCTGGGCGGCCCCGCGTCCATTCCTCACCAGGCTCGGACACGCCTTCGCCGCTCTCGGCGCGGTCGTGGTGACGGCGGGTTGGTGGGTCGCGATCGTCGAACTCGTGCCGGAGGAATGGCGCCCCTACGTCGGCGGGTCGGAGACGGACTCGTTCCTGGATCTGACCCTGGGCTACAACGGATTGAGCAGGCTGGGCGGCGGCGATGTCGGCGCCATCCCTGGCGGCTCGGATGGCGGCCCGGATGGCGGCCTCGCTCTCGGCGGAGTCCCCGGGATCGGGCGGCTGCTCTCCGACCCGAACGCCGGCCTCATCGCGTGGCTCCTGCCAGCGGCCCTCGTGCTGGGCGTGGTCGGCCTGGTGCTCACGCGGCGGGAGCCCCGCACATCCGCGCGACGGGCGCTGCTGGTGATCGCGGCCGTGTGGCTGCTGGTGTCCGGCCTCGCGTTCAGCTTCATGTCCGGCGTCTTCCATTCGTACTACCTGGTCGCGCTGGCGCCGCCGATCGGCATCCTCGTCGGGGCCGGAGCGGCCGAGCTGTGGCGACGGCGGCGGCGGGTCCTGGCACGAGCGACGTTCGCCGCGGTGCTCGTCGGTACCGTCCTGTGGTCGTCGGTGCTGCTGCTCCGGATCGACGCCCCGCCAGACCTGCGCTTCGCCGTGGTCGTGATGGGCGTGGTCGCGGCCGTGCTGCTTCTCGTCTCCCCGGGTCGACGGGGCCGGCCCGGGCGGCGGGTGCGTGAGGCGATCGCCGCGATGACGGCGCTCGCCGCGGCACTCACGGGCCCGGTCGCGTATTCTCTCGACATCGTCGCGATGCCCGCCGCCCAGTCGGTGATGCTCGGCATCGGGGTGGCAGGCGTCCCCGGCGGTGGGCTGGGTCCCGGGGGTTCGCAGCTGCCGGGTGATGCGCAGCTGCCGGGTGATGCGCTACTTCCGGGCGGGGCGGTGCCCGGCGGGCAGCCCCCGGGAGGATCGGGCGGCGCCGGCGCGGGCGGCATGCTCGGCACGAGTGAGGTGAGCGACGAATTGGCGTCGGTCCTCGCCGACGACGCAGGGTCCTACACCTGGATCGCCTCGACGGTCGGGGCCAACACGGCGGCGGGGTATCAGCTGGCGACGGAGCAGCCCGTCATGCCCCTGGGCGGGTTCAACGGGAGCGATCCATCGCCGACTCTCGAGGAGTTCCAGCAGCTCGTCGCAGACGGCGAGGTGCACTGGTTCATCGGCGGCGAATCGTTCTTCCTCGCCCCGAGCCGTGGCTCGACGGAATCTTCGGAGATCACCGCGTGGGTGGAGAGCGAGTTCGAGCCCGAGGAGGTAGGCGGAGCCACCATCTACGACCTCACGAAGGGCGGTGACGGGTGATGCGCGTTGACCCGATGCGGGAGCCCAAGCCCGTTCACCGTTCAGGCGGAATGGCGCCGGAGGTGCGTCGGGGGGCCTGGAACGGGTAGCGGCTCCCGTTCTGCCTGAGTTGTGAACGGGGTCGGCGCGGAGACGTGGCCAGCCGACCCGCCACAATGGAGCCATGACTCAGCCCGCGATCGGCTACGCCGCGATGCTGGAGCAGTTCCACCCGACAGAGGTGCTCGAGTTCGCGGCATCCGCTGAACGGCACGGCTTCTCGGGGGTGATGGCGGCTGATCACTTCCAGCCCTGGGTGCCGCAGCAGGGGCAGGCGTCGTTCGTCTGGAACGTTCTCTCCGCCCTCGGGCAGACCACCGCGGGCGACCTCGGAACCGGAGTCACCGCGCCCACCTTCCGCTGGCATCCGGCGATGGTGGCGCAGGCCTCCGCCACCCTCGCCGCCATGTACCCGGGTCGGCACTGGCTCGGCGTCGGCAGTGGCGAGGCCATCAACGAGCACATCGTCGGCCGATACTGGCCGGAGGCGCCCGAACGGATCAGCCGGATGTTCGAAGCCGTCGAGATCATCAAGAAGCTCTTCGCCTCGGGGCTCGCGGGCAGGGACGTGAAGCACGACGGCCAGTACTACAAGCTCGAGTCGACCCGCCTGTGGACGATGCCGGAGGTCGCCCCCGAGATCCTCGTGGCGACGGCGGGCCCGGTCACGGCGAAACGGGCCGGTCGCGTCGCCGACGGCCTCATCACCGAGACGGGCCCACCGGAGAAGATCGGCACCCTCTTCGAGCGCTTCGACCTCGGGGCCCGCGAGGCAGGCAGGGATCCGAACACGATGACGAAGGTGCTGCGCCTGCACCTCAGCTGGGCGCCGACCGACGAGGAGGCCATGCGCAACGCGCTCGTAGAGTGGCCGAACGGCGGGATGCGGTTTCCGAAGAGCGACATCAGATCGCCGTACGAACTCGAGCAGATCGCCAAGATGGTGCGACCGGATGATTTCGCCGGGCGTATGACCGTGAGTGCCGACCTCGACGTGCACCGCGCGAGCATCCAGCGCTTCGTCGATCTGGGGTTCGATCGCATCTATCTGCACAACGTCGGTCGCAATCAGCGGGAGTGGCTCGAGGTGTTCGGGCGAGAGGTTCTGCCGGCCTTGCGGGCCTGAGGCCGCTGCCCCGGTCATGGTCGCGCTCTGTGATGGTCGCCGGCTGTGATGTTCGCCGCCTGTCATGTTCGCCGCCTGTCATGTTCGCCGGGGAGGGGGGCGGGCGACCCCGCGAAACGGGGACTTCCGTGAACCGCGCTCGCCTTCTACACTCGCGGCATGCCCGTCATCGCCGCCGTCGTCACCCTCGCTCTCATCGTCGGCGCCCTCGCCGATCTCATCACCCGTTCCGACGCGCAGATCAAGCATCTGCCGAAGATGCTGTGGGTCACGATCATCCTGTTCCTGCCGCTCATCGGCAGCGTGCTGTGGTTCGCGATCGGCCGGGAGTACGCGCGACCGGCCACGCCGATCACGTTCGGCGACCCGCGGCGGTGGGAGGCACCCCGAGCGGATGACCGCCCCGCCCGCCTCTCAGCCGCGTCGACCCTCTCTACCGAAGACGAGCTCGCCGCCATCGACGCCGAGATCGAGCATCACGAGAATCTGGCGCGCATCCGAAGGCTCGAAGCCGAGCTCGAGGCCAAGCGCCGGAACCCGCGCGAGAGCTGACATCCCGCCCGCGGCCTCCCGCCCGCGGCCTCCGGCACCCGACCATTCCATCGCGAGTTGGCCAAGTGATCACCACCGGGATGGATCGGCCAACTCGCGATGGAACGGTGGGTGCGGTCCGGGCTGGGCGGGTGCGCGGGAGAATGGGGGCGTGCACCTCACCGCGTTCGGCATCGACGGCCTCCCCGAGTTCCGTGCCGGCGATGACCTCGCCGCAATCATCGGCGAGCGTCTCGACGGGATGCTGAGGCCCGGCGACATCCTCTCGGTCACGAGCAAGATCGTGAGCAAGGCGGAAGGGCGTCAGGTGCCCGCCGCCGATCGCGAGCACGCCATCACCAGTCAGACCGTGCGCCTGGTCGCGCGCCGCGAGCATCCCGGCGGGGTCACCCGAATCGTCGAGAATCCCCTCGGTCTCGTGATGGCCGCGGCGGGCGTGGACGCGAGCAACACTCCGGAGGGTGTCGTGCTGCTGCTTCCAGAGGATCCGGATGCCACGGCTCTCGCCCTCTGCACCAGCTGGCGAGCGCGCTTCGGGTTCGACCTCGGCGTCGTCGTGAGCGACACGGCCGGGCGCCCCTGGCGCGAAGGCCAGACGGATCTCGCGATCGGCGCGGCGGGCATCCGGGTGCTCGACGACCTGCGTGGCACCGTCGATGCCGGGGGCAAGCCTCTCGTGGTGACGGCGGCGGCCGTGGCGGACGAGATCGCCGCCGCCGCCGATCTCGTGAAGGGCAAGACAACCGGCACCCCGGTCGCCGTCGTGCGGGGGCTCGCGCACCTCGTCGGGCCACTCGATCTGCCGGGCGCGCGCGCCCTCGTGCGCGACGCCGAGCACGACATGTTCCGCGTCGGCAGCGAGGAGGCCTACGCGGCGGGCGTCGCCGACGGACGCGCCGGCGGGTGACGCCCGTTCCCCGCCGCGACCGCGACTCCCGCTCGACTATCGGCGGGCCTTCCCACCTGCATCTGGCAGACTCCTCAGACACCCAGCGGAACGCGAGGAAACCCGTGAACAGTCGACCAGACATCGAGACCGATCAGGATGCACGCGTGCTGGGCGTCGACCGCTTCGCCGAGTTGAGCACGGCGATCCTCGACAGCGTCGAGAAGGTCATCGACGGCAAACGTCAACCGGTCGAACTCGCCCTGACCGTGCTGCTCGCCGAAGGTCATCTGCTGATCGAAGACGTGCCCGGCGTCGGCAAGACCATGCTCGCCCGTGCGCTGGCCCGAAGCGTGGACTGCTCGGTGTCACGCATCCAGTTCACACCGGATCTGCTGCCGTCGGACATCACCGGGGTCAGCATCTTCAATCAGGCGGATCGGGAGTTCGAGTTCAAGCCGGGCCCCGTGTTCGCGAACATCGTCATCGGCGACGAGATCAACCGCGCCAGCCCGAAGACGCAGTCGGCGCTGCTCGAGAGCATGGAGGAGCACCAGGTCACCGTCGACGGCGTCACCCACGTGCTCGCGAGCCCGTTCACCGTCTTCGCGACCCAGAACCCCGTCGAGATGGAGGGCACCTACCCCCTCCCCGAGGCGCAGCGCGACAGGTTCATGATCCGCATCTCGATGGGGTATCCGGATGCCGCGGCCGAACTGGCCATGCTGCGCACCCGCGAGTCGAGCAGCCCGCTCGATCGCCTCACGCCGGTGGTCGGCACCGACGACCTGCTCGCGATGATCCGCACGGTGCGGGGGGTCTTCGTCTCGGGTGCCGTCGAGCAGTACGCGGTCGCGATCGCCCAGGCGACCCGCATCGATCGCGATCTGAGGCTGGGCGCGAGTCCCCGAGCGACGCTCCAGCTCGTTCGCGCGGCGAAGGCCCGGGCCGCCCTCGACGGACGCGAGTTCGTGCTGCCCGACGACATCGACGCGCTCGCCGTGCCGGTGCTCGCCCACCGCCTCATCCCGGCGACACGACTCTCCGGTGGTGCGACTCCGACCTCCGGGTCGCTCCTCGACACGATCTACCGCATCCTGGCGGCGACCCCGGTGCCGCTCGGCGCTGCCGGCCAGGCCTGAGCGCGGCCGTGTGTCGGAGCGGGGGAGGGCGCGGATGACGCGGCAGCCCGCCTCCCGCCCGCGCACGCCGTCGCGGGTGAGGTCGGTGCGCCTCACTCCCCGCGGCGTCTGTGTACTCGCGCTGGGGGCGATCGGCGTGATCGCCGCCTACTCCCTCGGCCGACCCGAGCTGCTCTATCCGGCGGTGCTCGCCCTGCTCCTGCCTCTCGCCGCGATCGCGCTCACCCGCTTCCGGCGGATCGGGCTCACGGTCACCCGCACCTTCGCGCCCGCGGTGGCCTCGGTGGGTCTGCCGGTCGTCGTCGAGTTGCGCATCGCCAACACCTCGCCGGTGACCACCCCGCAGCTGATGTGGCGTGACGCGCGCCCGTGGGGTCACGCCGCGGCATCCCTCCTGGCTCCGCTGAAGGCGCCGGGCGGGCATGTCGCGCGAGCCGGGAGCGTGCGCATCGTGCGCTACGAGGTGACGCCTCCCCGCCGCGGCGTGTTCACCATCGGGCCGCTCGGGGTGTCGATCTCCGATCCCTTCGAGCTCGCGACCGGTGAGGTGGCGGTGGGTGACACCGACCGCCTCGTCGTCGCGCCCGCCATCACCGCCCTGCCCGACACCGGCTTGTCGATCCTCGCGAGCGACGGGCCGTCGCTGCTCGTGCGGCGGTCGATCGGGGGCGATGACGACGTATCGACGCGCGAGTACCGCACCGGGGACGCCCTCCGTCGCGTGCACTGGCGGGCGACCGCGCGCCACGGCGAGCTCATGGTGCGGCAGGAGGAGCCGCGCAGTCACGCCGAAGCCAGGGTCATCCTCGACACGAGGGCGTCCGGGTACTCCGACGCCGAATCCCGCCCTGCCCGCGACGAGCCCACCAGTCGGTCGTTCGAGGTCGCTCTCGCGATGGCGTCGTCCGTGGCGCTCCACCTGGGCCGGGGCGGCTTCGAGGTCGAGCTGGTCGAGAGCGGATACGCGCAGCTCGAGCCGGTGCACCCGCTCGGTCCGTTCCTCACCTCGCTCGCGTTGGTCGATCCGACCCCCGAGCGCGGCGATCACCACTCCGGTTCTCCGTTGCATGCCGCGTCGCGCATGGACCGCGCCCACGGCTCGGTGTTCGCCATACTCGCCGATGCGGATGGCGCGACTCTCGACCGCCTCGTCGCGCAGCGGCCCTCCTTCGATCTTGCGGTGGCCTTCGTCGTCTCGGCCGAACCGACGCTGCAGCTCGCTCGACTCGAGATGGCCGGATGGACCTGCGTGACCGTGGCACCGGCCGACGCGATGTCGATGCCCGAGGCCGTCGAGCGGGCATGGCGTGCGGTGGCCGAAGCCCAGGGGGCACGCTTTGTCCGTTGACATGAGGCCGGGACGCCCGACGGATGCCGCCCGAGGCATGGATGGCCGACGCGTCGGCGGGGGCGCGCCCCGACCTGCGCCTCAGCGACCCGCGGGCAGATCGACCGGGGGTACCTCCCGCCCCCCGGTGCTCCTCAGCGCCGCGATCGTCGTGGTTCTCGCGACCGCGGCGGCATCGCTCCACGTGCTCTTCCAAGACGGCTTCTGGTGGTTCGTGGTCGTGCTGGTAATGCTCGTCGTCGTGGGATCGGCGGCAGCGGTGCGCTCCTTTACCGCGGGCCCCGTGCTCCCCGCCCTCGCGTCGGTGTTGGCCCTTGTCGGCGTGCTCACCCTGCTCTTTCTGCCGGCGACCTCGATCCTGGGGGTGATCCCGACGTTCGGCACGCTGGATGCCGCGGCCGACCTCCTCTCCGCCGCGAACGCCTCGATCTTCCGCCAGTCGCTGCCCGCCGTCGCGGAGCCCTCGATCGTGTTCGTGTTGAGTCTCGGCTTCGGCCTGCTCGCGACGATCGCCGACCTGATGACCCTCGGAGCGCGCAGACCCGCCCTCGTCGCGGTGCCGGTGCTGGTGATCCTCGCGGTGCCGGTCGCCACCCGGCGGGAGATCGCCGACCCTCTCGCGTTCGCCGTGACCGCCGCCGTGTTCCTCGCATTCCTGCTCGTCACCGCGGCCAGGCCCCAACCTCGACTCGCAGCGGCGATCGGCGCGATCGCGATCATCGGTTCGCTGGTGAGCCCGGCGGTCCTTCCACCTGTTCCCGAGGTCGAGAGCGAGGGTGCGTCGCTCGACAGCGGCGTGAACCCGGTGCTCGACCTCGGCGACGATCTCCGTCGAGCCAACGACCGCACGGTTCTCGAGTACAGCACGACCTCAGGAGACGACCACTATCTCAGGCTCGTCGCCCTCGAGAACTTCACTGCCGAGCAGTGGGAGCCCACCCTCGTCGAGGTCGACGAGAACGACTCCGTCGAGGACTTCGACCCGGCACCCGGGCTCGGGGCCGAGGTGGCCGTCGAGCCCGAGAGCACGAGCGTCGACGTCGGCGGGCTCAACAGCCGGTGGCTGCCGATGACGTACCCCGCGACATCCGTCTCCGGTCTGCCGAGCGAGTGGTACTTCGAGCCGGCGGGCTTCTCGGTGTCGAGGCCGGGAGCCGTGGCCCGTGGCCTCGAGTACACGATCGAGAGCCTCGAGGTGGCGCCGACGCCCGCGCAGCTGCTCGCGGCGGGCACCTCGGTCGATCCGGCGCTCGCCGACTATCTCACCCTTCCGGAGGCTCTGCCGCCGATCATCGGCCAGACGGCCGTCGCCGTGGCCGGGGCCGGATCGAACTACGAGCGCGGGCTCGCCCTGCAGGAGTATTTCAGGTCGGTGGAGTTCGAGTACTCCGAGACCGCTCCCGTCGACGGTGACTACGACGGAACCGGAATGGACATCATCGCGACCTTCCTCGACGTGCGCAGCGGGTACTGCATCCACTTCGCATCGTCGATGGCGGTGATGGCGCGCACTCTCGGCATCCCGTCGCGGGTGGTGGTGGGCTTCCTCCCCGGCGATCGGGTCACCGTCGACGACGCGGCCGCCTACCGGGTGAGCACGCACGACCTGCACGCCTGGCCCGAACTGTACTTCGAGGGAGTGGGGTGGGTGCAGTTCGAGCCGACACCCGGCCGCGGCGAACTCGGTGCCTACGCAGACGTGACGGCCGAGGGCGTGCCGGCGCCCGCGGTCGCACCCTCGGCCGTGCCGTCGGCGTCGGCGTCGGCGGCCCCGAGTCCGTCCGCGTCGGCACCCGCACGGGAGGACGCCCTCGACAGCCCGGCGGTGACCGGCGGAGGTTCGAGGTCAGGACTCACGCCGATCGTCGCGCTCGTTGTGCTCGGGATGCTCGCCCTCTCGCTCGTGCCGGCGCTCGTTCGAGGGCTGATGCGCCGTCGGCTCCTGTCGCGCCTCGCCGCCGGTCGCGCCAATGCCGTCGACGCGTGGTCGGAGCTGCGGCGAGACGCTGCCGACCTCGGAACCCCGCTGCCCCGCACGGCGACGCCCCGCGAGGTGGCGGAGATGCTGCCGACCGGGGGAGCCGCGCTCGCCCGGCTCGTGGAGGCCGTCGAATGGGCGAGTTTCGCGGCACCATGGCGTCGCGCGGGGCGTGCGAGCGGCGGGAGCGCGCCGGACGGGGTGACGGCACCGGTCACCGACGCTCCACCTCAGGCTCGAGGGCTCGCCCGGGACCTCCCCGCGGTGCGTGACGCTCTGGCCACGCCCGTCTCGCGTCGCCGGAGGCTGCTCGCGAGGCTGTATCCGCCGTCGCTCTGGAGGAGGATCGCGCATCCGTTCACCCGAGACTGAGTCTGGGCCGCGCCACACCCCCGCCCGCTGGACCGTCGTCATCCCCGTGAAACGCCTCGACCGCGCTAAGTCGAGGCTGCGCGGGTCGTTGGCGCGGGTTCCGCAGCTAGCGCTCGCGTTCTGCGTCGACACGGCGGCCGCGGCATCCGCGAGTCCGCTCGTCGAGAGGATCGTCGTCGTGACCGACGACGAGGCGGCGCGCTCGGCACTCGGCGGGCTTCGCGGTGTGCGGTTCGAGGCCGATCCCAGCGGGGGACTCAACGCGGCGATCGCGGCGGGCTTGCGGGCGACCACCGGTGCGGTCGTCGTGCTGCCCGCCGACCTCCCGGCGCTCACCCCTGAGGCGCTCGACGCCGCGCTGGCGCTCGCCGCCGCGCATCCGGCCGCGATGGTCGCCGATCACTCCGGGCAGGGCACGACTCTGCTGGCGGCACGCGTTCCGGATGCCCTCAGCCCGCGTTTCGGCGAAGGGTCGCGCAGGCTGCACGAGCAGGCAGGTCACGTCGTGCTCGAGGTGGGGGAGACGTCACCCCTCAGATGGGACGTCGACACCGCCGACGACCTCGCCGTCGCAGTGGGCCTCGGCGTGGGTGCGGCCACGGCGCGGGCGGTGGCGGAGTCGTTCGCGGGCGCCTGAGGGGCACCAGTGCCAGGAGGGGCACAACGGTCCTCACGGCGACGCGCGCCCCGCCAACTCCAAGGCGGCGCTCGCGATCGCCGAGGTCGCGGGCACGTCGTGCATCCAGAGGGGAGCGGCTGCGGCGCGGATGCCCGCCGCCTCGATCTCGGTGAGAGCCGCGGCATCCGTCTCGTCCACGAGCCACCCGTCGAGCACCCCGCCCGTCCGCCTGGGCCCGTAGTGCAGGGCGACCGCTGCCGCCGTGGTGTCCACGCCGATCGCGGTGAGACACGCGCCCGCCATGCCGCGCACGGCCGAGCCGCCGATGATCGGCGAGACTCCGACGACGGTCGCCGTGGTCGCGGCCAGGGCCCCGCGGATGCCCGGCAGCCCGAGGATCGTGCCGATCGAGACCACCGGGTTCGAGGGCGCGAGCAGCACGACGTCGGCGTCGAGGATGGCCGAGGTCGCGGCACCCGTCGCCCTCGAACCCTCGACACCGCGCTGGATGAAGCGTCTCGCCGGCAGGGCGGCGCGGTGCCTGACCCACCACTCCTCGAAGTGGATGACGCCCTCTGACGTGTCGACGTGGGTCTCGACCTCGTCGTCGGTGGCTGGCAGGAGGGTGACCCCGAGATTCCAGCGGGCGCTGAGCCTCGCGGTCGCCTCGGTGAGCGTGAGCCCGTCACGCAGCATCGACGAGCGTGCGATGTGGGTGCCGAGGTCGAGGTCGCCGAGGGTGAACCAGGGCCAGCCGACCCCGTACGCGGTGAGTTCCGCGCTGACCCGCTCAGTCTCGCCGACTCGCCCCCACCCGCGCTGCTCGTCATTCGCGCCCCCGAGGGTGTACATGATCGAATCGAGGTCGGGGCACACGCGCAGGCCGGCGAGCCAGAGATCGTCCCCGGTGTTCGCCACGACGGTGATGTCGAGGTCTGCGCCGTCGGAGTCTGCGCGGTCGAGGTCTGCGCGGTCGGAGCCGGCCAGCGCCCGGAGCCCGCGGAGGAATCGGGCGCCGCCGACGCCGCCCGCGAGCACGGTGACCCGGGTCATCGCGAGAGCCGGTCGGCCGCGAGTTCGGTGTCCTCCGCCGAGGACGGCAGGTCGAAGGCGATCACCGGATGCCGCCCCTCCCGCTCGAACACCGTCGCCGTCACCCCCCACGCTGCCGAGATCAGCGCCGGGGTGAGCACCTCGCCAGGCGCCCCGGAGGCGACCACCCGCCCCTCGTGCAGCACGATCACGTGGTCGGCGAAGCCCATCGCGTGGTTGAGGTCGTGCAGGGCGGCCACCACGCAGAGCCCGTCGTCGCGAGCGAGCCGCGAGACGAGCGCGAGGCTCGTCAGTTGCGCACGCACGTCGAGGTGGTTCGTCGGCTCGTCGAGCAGCAGCACGCGCGGGGTCTGGGCGAGCGCGCGCGCGAGGTGCACCCGCTGCCGCTCGCCGCCGCTCAGCGACGCCAGGGTGCGGGCGGCGAACGCGGTCACCCCCGCAACACTCAGGGCATCGGCGACCAGGGCTTCGTCGGCGGTGCCGGGGCCGCGCAGCGCCGACGTCCATGGGATGCGACCCAGGGAGACCGCGGCCAGCACGGTCAGCGGAAGCTCCGCCGCGGCATCCTGCTCCACCAGCGCGGCGATGCGCGCCCTCGAGCGACGGGCCCGTCCGAACCAGTCGGCGCCCTCCACCGAGACCGTTCCCGAGGTGGGGGCATCGACCCCCGCGAGCACGCGTAGCAGGGTCGACTTGCCCGCTCCGTTCGCTCCGAGAACCGCCGTGACCTGCCCCGGACGGATGTCGACGTCGACCCCGTCGACGATGTCGCGGCCACCGCGGTGTACCGTGACGCCCCGACCGTGGATCATCACGCTCACGACACCCGCCTCGCCCGGGTCATCAGCGCGACGAACACCGGCGCCCCGATGATCGCCGTGACGATGCCGACCGGCAGCTCGCGGGGATCGAACAGCGTGCGCGCCGCGGTGTCGCACCACACCAGGAAGATCGCGCCGCTGAGAGCCGAGAGGGGCAGCAGCACGCGGTGGCGCGCGCCCACCACCAGCCGCACGGCGTGAGGCAGCACGAGCCCGACGAAGCCGATCGACCCGCTGACCGCGACCATCCCCCCGGTGAGCAGCGCGGTGCCGACGAGCATGGTCCAGCGGGTACGCGACACGTCCACGCCCAGTGCGGCCGCTGCCGTGTCACCGAACGAGAAGGCGTCGAGCAGGCGCCCGCCGAGCAGCAGCGGCACCCCGACGACGAGCAGAGCGCCCGCCGCGATGGCGACGGCGGGCCACCGGGCGCCCGCGAGGGATCCGAGCAGCCAGGAGAGGATCTCGCGATAGGAGTCGCCGGTCGCGCTCCAGAAGATCACCAGACTGGTGAGCGCGGCGAACAGGCTCGAGACCGCGACCCCCGCGAGGATGGTGCGGCTCGGGGCCAGCGACGCGCCCGGGCCGGCGACCACGAGTGCGGCGATCAGGGCGAGCAGGGCTCCCAGGAAGGCCGCCGCCGGGAGCAGCACCGTCACGCCGAGCACCAGCACGGCGACGGCCCCGAGTGACGCGCCCGATGACAGGCCGAGCAGGAACGGATCGGCGAGCGGATTGCGGGTCACCGCCTGCATGACCGCGCCGGCGATCGCGAGGCCGGCACCGACGACCGCCGCCGTCAGCACCCTCGGCAGCCGGAGTTCCCACACGATGCCGTCGCGGATCGCGGAGAGCGGGCTGTCACCGACCCCGAGGTGGCTCAGCACCGAGGCCACCACCTCGCCGAGGGTGAGGTCCGCCGGACCGATGGTCACCGCCGCGCCCAGGGATGCCACGAGCCCGAGTGTGAGCAGAGCGGCGGCGAGAGGCGTTCCGACCGCCGAGCCGCGGGCGTTACTCCCGCGGCCGGCGCGCGCGGGCCCGGTGTGCGGCGAGCTCGGGCGCTGGTCGAGGGCTGGGGTCGAGGTCATCCGCAGTCCGCCGGTCAGCCGATCGGGAGGGCGCCGAGTTGCGCGCTGAGATCGGCGGTCGCCTCGACGTTGCGCACGCCCGCCTCACCCGCAGCGAACGGGATGGTCAGATACCTGTCGCCCACGACGGCATCGAGGGCGGCGGTCGCCGGGTTCGCGCGCAGGGTGTCGATCTTGCTCTGAGCGGTGTTCCACGAGGCGTCGACGAGCACGATGACGTCGGGGTTCGCCTCGACGACGGCCTCCCAGCCGAGCGACGACCAGGTGTCGTCGACCTCGGCGGCGACGTTCGTGAGCCCCAGTCGCTCCATCATCATCTGGGGTGCGCCGATGCCCGCGCCGACATAGGGGGTGTCCGTTCCCGAGGAGTACCAGAGCGCGGTGAGGCCGCGGTCGTCGGGGCTGATCTCGTCGAGTGCGGCGCGCTGCTCCGCCACCAGTTCGGCGGCGGCGTCCTGGGCGTGGAAGACGACCCCGGCCTCCTCGATCTCGGTGAAGACCTCGTCGAAGGTGAGCTTCTCGGGCTTGTACCCGGGCTCCTTGCACGCCGACGGGGCGACGTAGCTGGCCACTCCCAGGTCGGCCAGGGTCGCCCGATCGCCCGCGGCCTCGGCGGTGAGCATCGACTCCCAGCCCGCGAACACGAAGTCGGGCTCGAGGGCGAGCACCGCCTCCTGGCTGGGCGCGAAATCGCTGATCAGCGGCACGTCGGGGTCGGACCACCGCTCGGGCACCGGGCCGTCCTGGAACGCTGTTCCCACGATCCGATCGCCGAGGCCGAGCGCGAGCAGCAACTCCGTACTGGTCGACTTGATGGTCACGATGCGCTCGGGGGCGGCATCCGTCACGGCCACCCGCGTGCCGCAGTTGTCGATCGACACGGTCTCGGCCTCGGGAGGGGCGGCGGATGTCGCGGCACCCGAGCATCCCGAGAGCACGAGCGCCGCGGCGCTGACGAGAGCGATCGCGACGGAGGGCGCAAGGCGAGGTACTGGCATGACTTCTCCGAACGGCGGCGCACGATGGCGCGGGAAACGGGTGGGAGAAGACCAGTCGCTCCACATCCGGAGCCGACGCGCCGCGCCATAACCGGTGCGGGGGTCTGTGGCTCGAGTCTACGGCGGCTGGATGGTGGGCGGATCGCGCGCGACGATCGGCCGGACCCCGTGTCGAACCCCGCCCCCGAACCTTCCTAGGATTGGAGGGCGACCTCGCCCCGCCGGGCCCGGCTCGTTCCACGATCGTGAGGCGCCACCATGAGACTCGGTTCGGTCTTCTTCGTCGGCATCGGATTCACCCTCGCCGTGATGGTGTTCCTCGGCGGCTATCTGGTGCTCGTCGACGACGTTCCGACCTGGATCCTCTACACAGGCGTCGTCTCCCTCGTGTTCCTCGTGCTCCTCCCCACGATGCTGGGCTTCTCGGTCGCCAACGTGCCGAGCGGCATCCCCCGAGCGGATCAGACCGCCCAACTGCGCACGGTCGCCGTGGCCGCGGGGATCTCCTTCGTCCTCGGTCTCATCGGCATCCTGGTCGTCTCCACGGCCACTCCGGCGGGTTCACCCGTGATCGTGCTGCTGGTGATCGGCTCGGTGGTCGTCATCATCCTGAGTGCCCTCGTGGGGCTGCGCCGTCGTCGGAAGCTCGCGCTGTCCGACCGCGACATCCGGGTGCCGCTGCCCGTGTCGCGCGACCTGATCATCCGCAAGTGCCTCTGGATCGCGATCACCGTACTGCTCGGCACGGCACTCGGTACCGCCGGTCTCGCCGCCTTCGCGATCTACCTCGGTGATGCGGACGGCTCGCAGGATGCCGGCAGCTGGGTGGTGTTCGGATCGTCCGTCGGCCTCATCCTCGGCTCGCTCACGTGCATCGCGGTCTCGTGGCGGTGGGTGCAGGCGATGCGCGTGGAGATCGGTGACGACCCCGACGTGCAGCGGTCCGTGCGCCGCGCGGTGTTCGGCCGCACCGATGGCCGTGGCGGCCGCAGCCATGCCGACGGCGGCCGAACCGGCGACGACGCCCTGAGCGACGAGGAGGTCGTGAGGGCGACACGATGGGCCGCCCTGCAGTCGGTCCACCTGCCATTCGCCGCGGCTCAGGTGGGTCTGCTCCTGCTCGGCGTGGTCATCCAATGCGTCTGGAACCTCGTGGTCGGCAACGTGATGGGACTCGCCACCTTCACCACCGCCGTGCTGGTGACATGCGCGACCGTGCTGGTCATCGCGGTGCTGGTCGGTGTCGTGCGCGCCCGTCGCGCGCGACACTTCGTCGTCGGCCGAGCGGTGCTGTTCACAACTCAGGACGAATGGGCGCCAGGCGCCCGAATCACCCCCCACAGGCGCACGAGGCGCGATCCCGCCTGAGTTGTGAACCGGCATCCGCCGGACTCCGCGCCGCGCTGTCCCCGCCGCCCGATTCGCCGTAGGTTTTACCCACGGGTGCGCTTCCGAAACGAATCCGAAACCTGCACGCCTGACAATGACGACAGAGCCACACCAGGAGGAACCTGTGACGACAGTCCGAGCAGCGATCACCCAGACCACCTGGACCGGCGACAAGCAATCGATGCTCGCCAAGCACGAGCAGTTCGCCCGGGATGCAGCGGCCGACGGTGCGCAGGTCATCTGCTTCCAGGAGCTCTTCTACGGTCCGTACTTCGGCATCACCGAAGACAAGAAGTACTACCGCTACGCCGAACCGGCCGACGGCCCGATCGTGCAGCGCTTCGCCGCACTCGCGAAGGAACTCGCGATGGTGATGATCCTGCCGATCTACGAGGAGGACATCACCGGCGTGTACTACAACACGGCCGTCATCGTCGAAGCCGACGGCACGATCCTCGGCAAGTACCGCA
>JBEANR010000197.1:0-2826 GCA_041165365.1 Actinomycetota bacterium
GCTCATCTGACGGGGGCTCCTTCGTGGGGCGGTGGACAGCGTCGTTCTACCCCCATCAGGGGCACAATCCAGACCCTAACCCGGCGCCGGCTCTTTGGCCACACCCGCGGTCGATTCGTCATCGTGCGTTCACTTCCGTCGACGGTGACGAGCCGGGTCGGACGGATGGCTCGCCGCCGTCGGCTCCTCGGCTCGGCGTGCGCTCGGCGCCGCGGTTGCGCTGCGGCATCCGCGAACCTCGGTAGCCTGATCGCGGACAGACCCGAGGAGGCCCCGTGCTCGCAGTGCTCGTGGGCCTCGCGGGCGCGCTGGTCTACGGCGCGGCCGACTTCGTGGGGGGCCTCGCGTCCCGACGCATCAGCGCGGTGCGGGTCACGGCTCTCGGTGGCCTCAGCGGCGTGCTCGCGGTGGCGATCGCCCTTCCCGTGCTGGGAGGCGCATGGTCGGTCGAGGCGGTCGGGCTCGGTGCGCTCGCCGGACTCGCGGGTTCGGTCGCGATCGCTTTGCTCTATGGATGTCTCGCGCTCGGCCCGATGAGCATCCTCTCGCCACTGACCGCCGTCGTGTCGGCCATCGTGCCGCTCACCGCCGGCCTTCTCCGCGGGGAACGCTTCCCGCCGATCGGATACCTGGCGCTCGGCCTAGCACTCGTCGCGGTCGTGCTCGTGGGCTTCGTTCCCGACCGCCGAGCCGTGCGACCGTCGCTCCGCGCTCTGCTCATGGCCGTCGGGTCCGGCACGCTGATCGGGGTGTTCCTCATCGTGATCGACCTGACCCCCGATGATTCGGGACTCGTGCCGGTCGCCGCGGGCCTGACCGTGAAGACGCTGCTGCTGTTCGCCGTCGTCGGGCTGCTCGCCGTCGTGGCACGGGCGAGAGGTGTCTCCCCGACACCCGGACGGTGGCGGCCCGGCCTGTCACTCGCGATAGGGAGCGGTGTGCTGGATGCCGCGGCCAACGTCATCCTGCTGCTCGGCCTGCGCCTCGGCGACCTGAGCGTGCAGTCGGTACTCACCGCGCTCTACCCGGCTGGCACCATCATCCTCGCCGCGGTGGTGCTGAAGGAGCGGGTGACCACGACGCAATACCTCGGTCTCGGGCTCGCGCTCACCGCCGCAGCCCTCCTGGCGCTGGCCTAGGGGCGGAAGCCGCACTCGGCGCTGCGGCCGAGCGGCGACCGTGCGGCTCCGGTGCAGCGCTTCACGCGGAGGAACTGCCCGACCAGCACGCGACGAAGGAGTTCCTGGGGTGGTCGGCCCGTTTCTCCTCCGTGCCCGCGCTCGACGGCGGCGCATAGTCGTCCTCCCCAGGCGCACGCGGCCCGAGACATCCGACAGATCGACACGATCGACCTTGAGAGGCTCCCAGGATGAGCACACTCGGGGTATGGATCTCGCGGCACGCCTAGCGACGCTCGGTCACCTCGCCTCGCGACGCCAGCTCGTCGATCTCGGCTACGGTCGCGCCGCCATCGACTCCGCCCTGAGTGGGGGCCCCCTGGTTCCGGTCAGACCCGGTTGGGTCGCCACGCCAGCGGCGACCCAACTCGCCGTCATCGCGGTGCTGCACGGCGCGCGTCTCACCGGCGCCAGCGCGCTCGGAGCTCTCGGGGTGTGGAACGGGGCGGATCGCGACATCCACCTGCAACTGCCGCCGAACGCCCATCGTGTGGAGCAGCGGCCCCTCACGCCCATTGCGGTCTTCCGGCCACCGCGGTTCGCACCCGGTCGCATCGTGAAGCATTGGAGTGAGGCGCGTCCCTCGCCGACGCGAGCGCCAGCCTGGACGGTCGGGACGGTGGATGCCGTCTCCGCGTTCTGTCGCCGCCACCCGGACGAACACGTCGTCGCAGCCATCGAGAGCGCCGTGCACACGCGTGCGATGTCGCGACGGGATCTTCCGATGCTGGTCGGCGCGCTTCCCCGACGGCTTCGGCGGCTGGTGTCGCGCATCCCGTTCTCGGCGGAGTCCGGACTCGAATCCGTGGCCAGGTTCCGCCTCGAGGCCCTCGGGCTGAGCCTTGTCGCGCAGGTGGCGATCGGACCGGATCGCGTCGACCTCGTCATCGACGGGTGGCTCGTGATCGAGCTCGATGGAGACGAATGGCACGACCCGGTGAAGGACCGGGCGCGCACGAACCGGCTGATCCGCGCCGGGTACGCAGTGCTGCGATTCGGGTACGCCGATGTCTTCGGCGGATGGGACGACCTCGTCGCGACGATCTACGCGCTTCTCGGCGACGCGGCGCGGACGGCTCGGTGAGAGTGCGAGTCGAGCCGACCGGCGCGCGTGTGCGCCGGAAGCGGATGCTGGAGCGGCCCGACAGGAATGAGGGAGAAACCGGACGTGAGCGCCCGATCCTCCCTCATTCCGTGCTGGTGGCCCGATCGTTCCGCGCGCGGTACGCGGGGCTAGAGCGCCGCGAGCCTGTCGAGCACGTCGTCGCCGGGGCGAGCCGGTTCGTACGACGCCTCGATGTCGGCACGCCCGAGCAGCTCGTCCATGCGCCTCTTGCGCGACTTCGAGACGAGGGTGACGACGGTTCCGACCTTGCCCGCGCGACCCGTGCGGCCGGCGCGGTGCAGGTATGACTTGTATTCGTCGGGCGCGTCGGCCTGGATCACCAGAGAGATGTCGTCGACGTGGATGCCGCGGGCCGCGACATCCGTGGCCACGAGCACGTTCACCCGGCCGCTCGTGAGCAACTGCAGGTTGCGCGTGCGGCGCGACTGGTTGAGGTCACCGTGCAGTGAGGTGGCGGGCACCCCGGCGTCGTCGAGCTGGTCGGCGAGCTCCTCGGCGAACGCACGGGTGCGCGCGAAGATG
>JBEANR010000198.1:0-5596 GCA_041165365.1 Actinomycetota bacterium
GCGCGCGACATCCCGCATCCCTCCGCCCCCAGTCGGGGTCTGAAAACGAAGGAGGATGGTCGCGGCCGCGTCTGCACGCACGGCGCGTCGCGTCCCAGCCGAACGTTTCTCCTTCGTTTTCAGACCCCGTAGCCCGCCTGCATCGCCGGTGCCCCGATGAGCGGCGGGCGCGACGCGCCGATCACGTAGGCGGGTCGGAAAACGAAGGAGAGATGCCGCCGTCTCATCGGATGCGCGGCGTGTCGCGGTCAACGCGAGACGGTTCTCCTTCGTTTTCAGACCAGCGGCGGGCGGGCGGGCCCCGGCGACGGGCCGACGGATGCCGCGGGGCGTCAGTACCTGTAGTGATCCACCTTGTACGGGCCCGCCTGGTCCACGCCGATGTACGCCGCCTGAGCCGGAGTCAGCTCGGTGAGCTTCACGCCGAGCGCATCGAGGTGCAGCCGCGCCACCTTCTCGTCGAGGTGCTTCGGCAGCACGTAGACGCCGAGCGGGTAGTTGTCACCATGCGCGTAGAGCTCGATCTGCGCGAGCACCTGATTCGCGAACGAGTTGCTCATGACGAACGAGGGGTGCCCGGTCGCGTTGCCGAGGTTCATCAGTCGCCCCTCCGAGAGCACGAGGATGCTGCGCCCCGTCGGCAGCCTCCACTCGTGAACCTGTGGCTTGATCTCGATCCGCTGGGCGCCGTCGAGTTTCTCGAGCCCGGCCATGTCGACCTCGTTGTCGAAGTGGCCGATATTCGCGACGATCGCGAGGTGCTTCATGCCGAGCATGTGGTCGACGGTGAGCACGTTCTCGTTGCCGGTTCCGGTGACCCAGATGTCGACGGTGTCGAGCACATCGTCGATGGTGGTCACCTGGTATCCGTCCATCGCCGCCTGCAGCGCGTTGATCGGATCGATCTCGCTCACGATGACGCGAGCGCCCTGACCCCGCAACGCCTCCGCAGCACCCTTGCCGACATCCCCGTAGCCGGCGACGAACGCCACCTTGCCGCCGATGAGCACGTCGGTGGCGCGGTTGAGTCCGTCGGGCAACGAGTGCCGGATGCCGTACTTGTTGTCGAACTTCGACTTCGTGACCGAGTCGTTGACGTTGATCGCCGTGAACAGCAGGTCACCGCCGCGCGCGAGTTCGTAGAGGCGGTGCACTCCCGTGGTCGTCTCCTCGGTGACGCCGAGGATCTCGGAGCCGATGCGGGTCCACCGGTCTCCGCTCGAGGCGAGCGACGTGCGGAGGGTGTCGAGGATCACGCGCCACTCCTGCGAGTCGGTTTCCGCGGCATCCGGAACCGCCCCGGCCAACTCGAACTCGCGCCCCTTGTGCACCAGGATCGTGGCGTCCCCACCGTCGTCGAGGACCATGTTCGGCCCTGCCCAGTCGGCTCCGGATGACGCGGCCTCGCGTGACCAGTCGAAGATGCGGGTCGTGCACCACCAGTACTGCTCGAGCGTCTCGCCCTTCCAGGCGAAGACGGGCACCCCGGCCGGGGCCGACGGAGTCCCGTCGCCGACCACGACCGCGGCGGCGGCTTCGTCTTGGGTGGAGAAGATGTTGCAGCTCGCCCACCGCACCTGCGCACCCAGGGCCACGAGGGTCTCGATGAGCACAGCGGTCTGCACGGTCATGTGCAGGGATCCCGCGATGCGCGCGCCCGCGAGGGGTTTGCTGTCGCCGAACTCCGCCCTCAGGGCCATCAGCCCGGGCATCTCGTTCTCGGCGAGTCGCAGCTGGTGGCGGCCCGCCTCGGCCAGGGAGAGATCGGCGACCTCGAAGTCGGTGAAGACCTCGTGCGAGGTGATGGACGTGTCGGAGCCGGGGGCCGTGAGGGTCATGCTCCCATTGTCGCAGGGTGGCCCAGTGATCCGTCCACGGGCTGACTGCGCCAGCGGTCGCGGCCGGCGGGTCAGCGCGTTCACCATCGGCGCGTTCACCATCGGGGTGTTCACCATCGGCGCGTTCACCATCGGCGCGTTCACCATCGGGGCGTTCACCATCGGGGCGTTCACCATCGGCGCGTTCACCATTCAGGCCGGACGGGCGAAACCGCGCTCACAACCCCGGATGCGGCCACTCCACGCACGAGCAGCCTGCGTTGCGAACCACCCCGCCCGCTGCGGCGGCCGTCCGCTCAGGCCGAGAAGCCGAGGTCGCGCATGACGACGTGCCTGACGACCTGCCACCCCTGCGGCACGGACAGTCGCTCCGAGTGCCGGGGGCACAGGTCGTAGCTGTGCGGCTCCGGTGCGTAGCTCAGAGGGCCGAGCACGGCCATCGAATCGGCGTAGTCGTAGGTGAGTGTCGAGACCGCGTCTCTGACGCAGGCGACCTTGCTGCAGGGGCGTCCATCCATTTGCGGTCAGCCTAGGGCGGGGAACGGATGCCGCGGCCACGACCCACCGACACCGGTCACCCTGCCCGCACACCTCGGTCACCGCGCTCCTCCCCTGCCTAGACTCGGGTCATGGCGGGTGCACACGCGGACGACGCCTCCCCGGAGAGGGCGGCCCACGGAGCCGGAGACGGTGGCACGGGCGACACCGGCGCAGACGCCACGGGCGCGAGCGACAGGGGCACGGGCACGGGCGACACAGGCACACGCGCCGCCGAGAGCGCCGGCTTCGACGCCCACAGCCCTGACGAGCCTGCGGCACCCGGCGCGCCCGGCGCCCCGGATGCACCCGAACCCGACGGCGCCCCGTCCGAAATGCTGAGCCCCACGGCGGCGAGGACCGCCACCCGAGCCACCATCACCACCCGAGCCACCCGAGCCACCCCCCGCGCCGACTCCGCCCGACGGAGCAGGGCGCGGCACGGTCGAGGCTCCCGGGGGTCGGTGACCGGGCCCGATCTGGCACCGCTCCGAACCAGGATCAAGGACTTCGAGTCGGGCATCGTCGCCGCCGCCGAATACCTGCGCGAGCTGTGGCCGGACGAGCTGCTCGACGTCACCTTCGAGGTGGCTGCACTCCCGAGCGGAGGGCACGACGGCGGCGACTCCGCGGTGGCGCGGTGGACCGTTTTCCAGGCGGAGCGCCGCGTCATCCTCTACCGGGTACCGATCGAGAGACTCTTCCCGTCGCAGCGCTCAGACGATCTGCGCCGCCGCATGCTCGTCGAGAGCATGGTGTTCAGGGCGGTGGCCGAGTTGCTCGGCAAAGATCCGTGGGAGCTCGCGCCCGACAGGTTCCGGCACCTGTGAGGCGCCGCCCCGCGTCATCCAGCCGTCGCCGCAGGACCGTCGCCGCAGGACCGCGGCGAGACTGCCGGCGGCCCCTACCGGTAGACGAGCAGCGGAGTGGATGCCGGGCCCGGCGGCGTCACCGCGAACGCCGACACCCCTGAGGCGCCGAAGTAGGTCACCGCGGCACGGAGACTCCCGTCCGCCTCGATGAGCAGGTCGGATCGCGGCGCGACGGGCACCCCGACCGAGCCTCGCGACGGCACCTCGACGTCGACCTCGGCGTCTCCGTCGACCACCGTCGCGGAGATCGGCGAGCCGCTGTCGTTGGCGAGCCGCACCACGGGCGCCGGGCCGGCGGCGACGCTCACGAGAGTGCTCTCGGCGAGCCTGGGCGCGGAGGGCACCCAGGCGAGGTCCGACGCGCCCTCTGTCGTCAGCACGCTGGAGCGCACGCCCGAGACGACCGGCGCACTCGACACCACGGTCACCGTGTACACGCCGTCGGCGAGTCCCGAGATCGGCACCTCGCTCACCTCACCGGCCCGGAGCTCGAGGTCGAAGCTCGTGGGCTGAGCAACGGCGGCTCCGGGTGCTGCAGCCGCGGGTGGCGGAGCAGCGCCCGTGGCCGGGTCGACGCCCGTGGCAGGTGCCGCGGCATCCGATTCCGGTGTGATGACCACCGACACCCCGACCCCGTCGTCGCTCGGAGCGAGCAGTCGCAGCACCGACCCGAGGTCCTGGTAGCCGACCGCGCTCTGGGCGGCGATGACCGCCTCCGCCCCCGAGACGACGAGGCCCGGGATCACGGCCCTCTCGACGGGTCCGACGCCGGCCGCGACGAGGTCGACTCCTCCCGGAGCGAGGGTGCGCACCACGCTCTGCTGCAGGCTCGACACGACCTGCCCGCCCCGGCTGCTCACGTGCACGACGGGTTGCACGATGCCGGGCGCGAATCCGGCGAGGGAGAAGATCCGCTGGGCTCCCGGGGGTATCGCGATGCCCTCGGCGCCGGGCGCCGGCACGATGCCCGTCTCGGAGTAGATGGTGAGGTCGACGGTCGCGACGACGGTCGTGGGGTTGCTGATCGTGATGAGGGTGGTGCGCCCGACATCCGTGGCTCCGCCGACCAGCCAGGAGTCGCCCCTCGGTTCCGCGCACTCCGCGGCGGCGAAGCCGACGAGGTCGTCGGCGCCGACGAGCTGAGATTGGCTACCGGCCAAGCGCGGGTCGGCGGCCTCGTCGTCTTGCGGGGGCAAGGTGAGCAGTAGCGGTGCGACGCCCTCGGTGTTCTCCGTGGTCGACAGCGGGGTGCCGTCCACCTCGTCCGGCACAGCCTGGAACACGGATGCCGCCACCCCGACCGACGACGCCGAGGTCGCGCCCTGGCCGGTCTCGTCGCCGAGCCGCAGGAACGGGCCGGGGCAGACGCGCTGCTGCGCGGCCGGGATGGGCGTCACGAAGGTCGACGCGGGTTCCGTTCGCCACACCGGGCCGTCGAGGAGGGTCGCTCCGCCGATCGCGACGACCGCGATCACGACGGCGATGGCTGCTCCGGCACCACGACCCCCGGCCGCGAGGAGCCGACGGCGGGTCATGCGCGGGCGGGGTTCTCTGGCGACGGTGTCGTCGTCGGACGGGATCGCGGACGCGGACGCAGCCGAAGGCGCGTCGGCACCCGCCGCGGATGCGTCGACCGACGAATCGGCATCGGCCTCTGCAGCCGCGTTCATCGGCGCCTCCGCAGCCGCGTTCGTTGGCGCCTCTGCAGCCGCATCCGTCGGCGCCTCTGTGAGCGCAGCCATCCTCGCGTCTGCGGGCGCATCCGAAGTCCCGTCCGACGGCGGAAGCGACGGCGACGGTGACTGCGCATCGGACGGCAGACCGGCAGGCTCCCCGCGCTCGGGGGTGTCGTCGCGGTCAGTCATCGTCGTCCTCGTCGAACGTCGTCGCTGGGTCGCCCGTGGTCACCCCGACCGGAGCGACCCGACGCCGACGGCGCACCGTCGGCAGCGAGAGCAGCACCGCTCCGACGAGGACGGCCGATTGCACCAGCAGCACGGTGAGTCCCCAGGCGGTGCCGGTGTTGCTCGGGCCACGGTCGGGCTCGGTGGTCGCGACATCCGTGTACCGCCACAGGAGACCGTTCGATGTGTTGCCGATGGGGGTGAACGCGGCGTTGCCGTCGAGCGCCTCCCTGGCGCGCACGATGAACTCGCGCTGGCCGGCGGTCGCCTCGGCCCCCATGGTCGTGTCGAGCACGATGAATCCGATGACGAGGTCGTCGAGTTCCGATGCGGTGTCGTATCCGCTGCGGGAGACCAGATTGCCGGCGAGGAGGGCGAGGCGCTCGTCGTCTTCGCTGACCTGTCGCGCCGTCGCCGCGAGGGTCGATTGGTCGTCGAGGGTCGT
>JBEANR010000199.1:0-38986 GCA_041165365.1 Actinomycetota bacterium
GAGGAGAACACCCTCGGCGTGATCCTCGGGCGGAGGGCGAGGGGCGGAGTGCCGGCGGCCTCCACCGCGGGTCGAGCCGTCGTGCAGGCGGGGGCCAGGGGCGTGAGCCTCGGCACCGCACACCTGGGCATCGGTGTCGGGGTCATCGCCGCGGTGGCGGCGGTGTTCGGACTGTCGGTGTTCGCCAGCCACCTCGGCGAATACCCCTCGGTCGTTCCCGTCGTGCTCGCCTGGCTGCTGTTCATCGTCGCGTTCGCGATGATGTCGCTGAGCATCTCGACCAGGAGCGAGAGGTTTCCCGGATGGGTGTTCGTCTGCTTCGCGGCCGCGCTCGCCGGCGTTGTCGCGCTCGATTTCATCGCCATCTGGCCGATGGGCGACGTGGGCACCTATGCGACCGCGTCGATCGCGGCCGCCTTCGGTCTCGTGATGGCGGTCACGCTGAGGCCGGCCCATGAGATCGTGATCGCGGCATCCGTGCTGTTCGTGGCGTTCGTCGCCGCCGTCGTGCTCACCACCGAGCTCACCCCCGAGAATCTGCCACGGCAGATCAGCACCGTGGCGCTCGCCGTGCTGCCGTCGGGCTTCGGTCTGTTCATCATCCGTCGCTTCCGGCGCATGGTGCAGCTCGAGCTCGACCGGGTGCTGGTGCAGAGCACGGTGTCCGCGCCCCGCTTCGCCGTCGGGATGCTCGCGTCGGAGGAGCTGGCACGTCTCGACCTCGCCGCGGAGGAGCTGCTCGACTCGGTGGCGAGCGGGCGGACCGCGTTGCCCCTCGGTCCGAAGACGGCCTCGACCGCGGCATCCCTCGCCACCGAACTGCGTCTGCACCTCATCGAGGGCAGACGCGAGACCTGGCTCTACCATGCGGTCACCGAGTCCGAGCAGCTCGGCCGGTCGGCGAGGCTCGTCGACTCCGGGAGCCTCGCCGGGCTGCTCGATCCGCAGCAGCGCGACGGGCTGCTCGCGGCGGTCTGGCTGCTGGTCGCCGACAACAACAACAAGAAGACCAACGTGACCGCTGAGTTGCGGCTCGGCCCCATCGCCTCGGGGGCGGCGGCCACCAGAAGCGTCGTCGTGCCCGTCGTGATCGTGACGACGGGGATGGCGCGCAATCGGGTGGACCCCTCCGTCTGGGAGGCCCTGAACAAGGTGGGGCCCTACGCGAGTTCCACCGAGAACGCGAGCCTGCGGGTCGAGATCGAATGCTCCGTCGCCAACCCGGCGGATCAGTAGAACAGAACGAGCGGAGACCCGCAGACCCAGGAGAAGCCCGATCAGCAGACTCGCCGATCGGCGACCAACCCACCATCGGCCCCGCCGACGAATAGCATTGCGAACGACAGAGTGAGGACTCCATGCCTACCACCGACAACCCCATCCGACTGGCGCTGGTCGACGACCACAAGATGCTCCTCGGGGCACTCACCGAATGGATTCGTGGAGCAGCCAGCGACATCAGCATGGTGGCCGCCTGCTCGTCGTGGCCCGAGTTGCTGACCCACCCGGCCTTTCCCGTCGACGTGGTGCTGCTCGACCTCGATCTGAAGGACAACCTTCCGATCTCACTGAAGATCTCGACCCTCAAGACGACGGGCGTCAAGACGGTGCTGATGAGCACCTACTCCGAGCCGAACGTGGTGCGCGAGGCGCTCGCCGCGGGTGCGCTCGGCTATCTGGTGAAGAGCGAGGACGCCGGGATGATCGTCGAAGCCATCAGGGCGGCGGCCAAGGGCGAGTCGTACATCTCGGCGGAACTCGATCTCGCGCTCAACGCGGTCGACGTGGGCGGATCGCCCAAGCTCAGCGCCCAGGAGCGCCGGGTCATGGCACTCTACGGCGGCGGCGAGCCGGTCAAGGCCGTCGCGTACCAGCTCGACATCTCCGAGGAGACCGCGAAGTCCTACCTGAAGCGCATCCGCGAGAAGTACCGCGTGGCCGGGATCGACGTCGGCACGAAGGTGGCGCTGCGCAAGCGCGCCATCCAAGACGGCATCCTGCTGCAGACGGACTGAGCGGACCCCCGGCCGGCTCTCGGCCGGGGAGCGGGTCAGTCGGAGCGGGTCAGTCGGAGCGGGTCAGTCGGTGCTCGCCCGATCGCGCAGCGATTGATCGCGCAGTGCCCGCTCGAGTCGCTGCACCTTGCCGTCGAGTTCGCCCACACGACCCGGACGGATGTCGGCCTTCAGCACCAGCGACACGCGCGACCCGTAGGCACTCACGGCGTCGGTCGCGCGCTTCACCACCGCGAACACCTCGTCCCATTCGCCCTCGATCTCGGTGAACATCGACGAGGTGCGGTGCGGCAGACCCGAGTCCCGCACCACGCGCACCGCCGCGGCGACGGCGTCGTGCACCGAATCAGAGGCGGATCCGCCGCTCGGCGCGACGGAGAAGGCGACGATCATGGGGCTCTCCCTAGGAGTGACTCGGAGGCGGGTCTGGCCGATTCCAGCGCGGTGGGGGTGGGATGCCCGAGGGCCGAGTCATCCGCATCGGTGGCGACCGCGACATCCGTGGCCCGCCATCGTGCGACGGAGATGGTCGACATGACCGCCCAGCCCAGCACGACGAAGACCAGGAGGTTGCGCGCGGTCAGTATCGTGAGCGCGATCGGGTCGAGGCCGAGGACGCGGCCGTAGTTCACCGGGTAGATGGCCTGAGTGAGCACGGCCAGCAGGATCACGAGCACGGCGCCCACGGCGAAGGAGGGTGCGAGACGCTGCCGGTGCAGTACGAGGCCGAGGATGACCGGAACGCACAGCCAGGTCATGAACTGAGGCGACCCGACCTTCTGAAGGGCGATCATGGCGCTGAGGATCGCGAGTGACAGCGGCGGCAGCAGGGCGAGTCCGCTCGCCCCCCGGCGCACGGCGACGACGCCGAGCAGCACTACCATCGTGACGACGAGCAACATGAGGGGGGTCATCCATCCGCTCGCCGCTGCCGCGCCCGCGCCGCTGACCTGCCACGTGAGCACGTCCTGGTCGTAGTAGACGAGGGTGCCGTCGCCGGCGGCTGCCCGCCACATCCAGATCGTCGAGATCGGAGCCTCGACCTGCAGCCCGCGATCGGTCTGCTGCGTGACGAAGCTGAAGACGTTGGCGCCGCTGCCGTACGAGAGGGCGAGGGCGACGATGCCGATACTCGTCGCGCCGGCCCAGAGGGCGATGCGTGTGCGATCCCGGCACGCCACGACCATCGCCATCACGAGAGCGCCGGGCCAGACCTTGATCCACGCGGCGATCGTGAGCAGCACGGCGGCGAGCACGGGTCTGGTGATGATGAACAGGGCGCCCACCACCGCGATCGGCACCGTCACCGAGTCGATCCTCCCGAGCGCGATGGGCCCGAGCGCGAGCACGAACGCCGTCCACCACCAGGCGGCCGCGAGACGATCACGGCGGCGACCCCATTCGGTGAGCGCACCGAAGGCGGCGAGATCCAGCAGCAGGATCATTCCGAGCCACGATCCTGCATACAGGCCGGACCCGATCGACAGAGGTGCGAGTGCCGGGATGGATGCCGCGATCGGAGCGGTCAGGTGGGCCGCGAGCATCGGCACGATGGCCACGATGGGGTAGACCCATGGGCCGTCGACGCCCACCCAGTAGTCGGCGACCAGGGCCTGATCGACCCAGAACGGGTAGACGCTCGTCACGTCTCCGAGCGGATACCCCTCGCCGTAGAGGTTCAGCAGGCCGACCACGAGATGCACCACGATGAACGCGCACCATGCGGCGAGCGGACTCGAGCCGACGAGCCGCACGCCCGAAGCGATCGACCGGAGCGCGGCGGAGGGCGCTCGACGGGTCATCCGCTCAGCGTAGCCGCGTCGGCCGGGCCCTCCGCGGGCGACACCTCACGGGTGCTGGTCGACGGGGCGCTCCGCCGTCGCCGGCACGCCGTCACACTACGACGCCGACACACGACCGAAACGAGCGGTGGGCCAGAATGTCAGCATGCGCAGCATCCGATACCGTCGCCCGTTCCTCGCCCTCGCCGCCGCGACCGTGGCGCTCGCCCTGGCCGGTTGCGCCGGCTCGGCGAGTGACGACGGCGAAGGCTCCGGCTCGGATACCGGCACCGGCACGATCACCGAGGGCAAGCTCACCGTCGCCACCGGCGAACCCGCCTACTACCCGTGGGTCATCGACGACGAGCCCGAGAGCGGCGAGGGTTTCGAAGCCGCCGTGGCCTACGCGGTCGCCGCCGAACTCGGCTACGACGAGAACGACGTGGTCTGGGTGCGCAACACCTTCGACCAGTCGATCGCGCCCGGCCCCAAAGACTTCGACCTCAACCTGCAGCAGTTCTCGATCACCGACGAACGCGAGGAGTCCGTCGATTTCTCCTCGCCCTACTACGAGACCACCCAGGTCGTCATCACCGTCGAGGACTCCCCCGCCGCCGACGCGTCGACCCTCGCCGACCTGGGGTCACTCCTGATCGGAGCGCAGACCGGCACGACGAGTTTCACCGCGGCCGAGGCAGTCATCGCGCCGAGCGCGGGCGTTCAGGTCTTCAACACGAACGACGATGCGAAGCTCGCCCTCGAGTCCGGCACGATCGACGCGATGGTGGTCGACCTCCCCACGGCGTTCTACCTCACCGGGGTCGAACTCGACGGCGGCACGATCGTCGGCCAACTCCCCGTGCAGGAGGGGGCGGCGGGCGACGCCTTCGGCATCGTTCTGGCGAAGGACAGCCCGCTGACCGCCGACGTGACGGCCGCCGTCGATGCACTCCGCGCCGACGGTACGCTCGACGAGCTCGCCGCCACCTGGCTCGCCGACGCCGGCGATGCGCCCGTGCTGGGGTAGATTCCGGTGGTGAGATCGGTCAGTCTGTGAACCCCGGCGACCGGGCCGCCCTCCTCGATCCGTCGGCCAGAGCCCCGAGCGCCGTCGAACTCGATCGGCGCCGCTACCGGCGACGGCAGACCGGCCGTTCGGTCGTGATCGCCGTGGTGAGCACACTCGTGTTCGCCGGGGTGCTGTGGCTCACCGTCATCCGCACCCCCGGTTTCGAACGGGTGCAGCAGACCTTCTTCGATCCGGATGTCGCCATCGCGGCGTTCCCGCGCGTGATCGAGGGTCTATGGCTGAACCTGCGCGTGCTGTTCTTCGCCGCCATCGGAGTCCTCGTGCTCAGCGTGTTGATCGCGTCGGTGCGCACGCTGCGCGGTCCGGTGTTCTGGCCCGTGCGCGCGCTGGCGGCGGCCTACACCGACGTGTTCCGCGGCCTCCCGCTGATCATCGTGCTGTACCTCGTGGGGTACGGGATCCCGGGGCTCCAGTTCAGCGAGACGCGTGTGCCGTCGGAGGTGTGGGGCACCATCGCCCTGATCCTCACCTACTCCGCGTACGTCTCCGAGGTGTTCCGCGCGGGCCTGGAATCGGTGAACCCCTCGCAGCGGTTGGCGGCGCGCTCGCTCGGGCTCAGTCATGGCAAGACGATCCGCATCGTGATCCTCCCCCAGGCTGTACGCAACGTCACCCCGGCGCTCATGAACGACTTCGTGGCGATGCAGAAAGACGTGGGGCTCATCTCGGTGCTCGGGGCCGTCGACGCCGTGCGGGCCGCCCAGATCGAGGTCGCATCGGCATTCGACTTCACCCCGTACGTGGTCGCCGGGGTGCTGTTCGTGCTGCTGGCCCTGCCGCTCATCAGGATCACCGATCACCTCAGCGCGAGGATGCGGGCGCGCGAACAGGTCGGCTCCGCCCTGTGACTGTGGCAGACGCGCTGACCTCACCGGAGGAGGTGCTGCGGCTCAGCGGCGTCCGCAAGTCGTTCGGGCAGACGACGGTGCTCGACGGCATCGATCTCACCGTGCACACCCATGAGGTCGTCGCCCTCATCGGGGCGAGCGGATCGGGCAAGTCGACCCTGCTGCGCACCATCAACCTGCTCGAACCCATCGACGACGGGCAGGTCTTCCTGCGCGGCGTCGACATCAGCGATCCGCGGGTGCGGCTCGATCCGGTGAGGGCTCGCATCGGCGTCGTCTTCCAGCACTTCAACCTCTTCCCGCACCTCACCGTGCTCGACAACGTGACGCTGGCCGGCAGATCCGTGCTCCGGATGCCGCGGGCAGCCGCCGAACGGCGCGGCCGAGACCTGCTCGCTCAGGTGGGTCTCGCCGACAAGGCGCACGAGCACCCTGACAGGCTCTCCGGCGGTCAGCAGCAGCGAGCGGCCATCGCCCGCGCCGTCGCGACCGACCCCGAGCTGCTGCTGCTCGACGAGATCACGAGCGCTCTCGACCCCGAGCTCGTCGGTGAGGTTCTCGACCTGGTTCGCCAGCTCGCGGCATCCGGCACGACGATCGTGATGGCGACGCACGAGATGGCCTTCGCTCGGGATGTCGCGCACCGCATCGTGTTCCTCGACGCCGGCGTCATCGCCGAGGCGGGCTCGCCCGCGCAGGTGCTCGGCGACCCGCAGCAGCAGCGCACGAGGGAGTTCTTGGCGCGGTTCCGGGGATAGGGGCGCACCCCGCAGGTCGAGCTGCGCCCGACGCGGGGGGACGCGACCGCCGAGATCCTGCTGATCAGAACCAGATACTCGTCACCGGCGTCACCGGCGAGGCGAATAGACCATCGAGCACGCTCACGTCGCCGCGGATCCGTCCGGCGCGGGCGAGCGTCGACGCCCTGACCCCACCCAGATAGATCGCGGCGAGGTCGTCGACGGTCAGCTCGATGAGGCTCCCGGCATCCGGCGTCGACGTCACAGAGCCGCGCCCGGTCTCGTCGACCGCCAGGGTGACCGTAGTGGTGCCGAGATCGAGCGCATCCTCGATCTTCAGCACGACCGCCCCCGGTCCCGAGTACGTCCGGGCTTCGAGAGCAGCCTTCACATCGAGGATGCGGATCCACAGGTGATCGACCGGTGTGCTCTTCACCGCGCGGAAGTCGCCGATCATCCACCGCACCGGATCGTCGACCGGCCGCAGCCCCGCGGTCACCGTGCCCACCAGGTCGTGTTCGAGCAGAAACCGCCACAGCCCGGCCGCAGCCTCGTCGGTGGCGGCGACCAGGGTGTGCACCGCGAGTCGGTGGCGGGTGAAGTCGGCCTCGTTCTCCCTGAGACGGAAGATCGCGAAACCCTGCGGCACCCCGTCGGCATCGTCATAGCGGGCGAACCTGAGGTGCTTGGCCTCCTCGTCGCCGACGGTGCGGCCGAGCTGACGCTCCCACAGTCGACCCGAGTAGACGAGCTCGCCCGGGGTCGCCCGGCGCACCCTGTCGACGATCGCGAGGCCTTCGACGAGCAGGTCGTCCGCGGTCACGAAATGCACGCGACCGGATGCCGCGGGGCCCGTCCACGAGGCCCGCTTCGTGTCGATCTCGAGGTCGGCCACGATCACGGCGGGCGCGAATCCGAAGTGACCGTAGATCGTCGACTCGGACACCGTCAGCATGGCCAGCGCGCATCCTGCGGCTTTCGCGGTGCGCAGTTCGGCCTCGAGCAGGGCTCGCGCGATCCCCCGGCGACGATGAGTGGGCGAGACGGTGACGGCGCTGACCGCCCATCCCGGCACCGTCGCCCCGCCGGGAACCGTGAGGTCGGCGACCCACGAATCCACGGTGGCGACGGGGGTCGCGGCATCCGCAGCGGTGTCGTCCCACACCGCCGAGATACGCTTGTGGTGGGAGTATCCGAAGGCCTGATCGATCTTCTCGCGGGTCGGCTCTTCCTCGTGGAACCCTCGCGATTCCGCGCGGAGCCACGCAGCGAAGGCCTCGCTGTCGTCTCCTGGCACGAGCCCCAATCGCAGGCTCCCCGCGGCGAGTCGGTCGAGCGAGCGAGCATCGATGGGGAGGTTTTGGTAGTCGTCCACCATCTCAGGCTAGCGACGCAGAAGGTTCTGGCGAGGGCCGCCGGCCCGGTCTAGCGTGGAGGGATGAACGACTTCAACGAGATGATCACGACCGAGTTCCGTGCCAACCGTGGTCACGTCTCCACCTATGGATTCGGCGACAGGCTCGTGCTCGTGCACCACGTCGGGGCGAAGAGCGGCGAGTCGCGCATCGCCCCGCTGATGGGAATCCCTGTCGGCGACTCCTGGCTCATCGCCGCCTCGGCGGCGGGGGCAGCCAAGCATCCGGGCTGGTACTTCAACCTGATCGAGGCGCCGGACACCGAGATCGAGGTTCCCGCACCCGAGGGTGCGGACACGGTGGACGGCGTCGACACCGTGGCCGTGCGCGCCGTCGACCTGATGGGGGCGGAGAGGGATGCCGCGTGGCAGACGTTCCTCGCCGAAGCCCCCGCCTTCGCAGGGTACGAGTCACGAGCGGCACCCAGGGTCATCCCGGTGGTCCGACTCGACCGCCGATGAACGACGAGCCCGGAGTCAGCTGAACCCAGAGCGATCTGAACCGTCGACAGCGCTATCCTCGCCTCATGCCCGAGCTGAGAACGAGAACGAAGAAGTCGGCGCTCGTCCTCGGTGCTGCTGCTGTCACCGTCGGCGCCGTCGTCGTCGCCCTGCTCGTGTTCCAGCCGTGGAGACTGTTCGTCGACGTGGTCGCCGACGAGTCGATCCCGAGTGCGAGCACGCCCGAGGTGGCGGCGTCCTCCAGCCCTTCCGCCTCGACCTCCCCCTCCGTGTCCCCCTCCGCCGACGCACCGGCGTCATCCGTCGACGAGCGCACGGGGTCGTTCATCAGCCACGAGCATGCCACCAGCGGCGGCGTGCGCATCGTCGCGCTCCCCGACGGATCTCGGGTGCTCGCGATCGACGGGTTGACGACGACAGACGGGCCCGATGTGCACGTGTGGCTGAGCAGCACCGATGTCGTCGAAGGTCGGGACGGCTGGTCCACGGCGGGCACCGGAGAGCATCTCGATCTCGGTATCCTGCGCGGCAACATCGGCGACCTCGTCTACGAGATCCCGAGTGACGTCGATCTCTCGCGATTCGCGAGCGTCTCACTGTGGTGCGAGCAATTCGGCGTGTCGTTCGGCGCCGCCCAGTTGAGCGCCTGAACGACTGCGCCCGCGTCCGCGTTGCGCGACGGCCGGCTCCCCCTAGTCGCGCTCAGTCGCGCGCGCGCGATGCCAGGAGTCCGGCGACGACGGCCGCCGCCTCGCTCGCCAGATCGAGCACGACGAACGGTCCACCGCCGCTCACGCGCGCCGCAGCCGCAGCGTGGATGACGGCGGCGGTCGCAGCGAGCTTCGCGAGCAGCGCGCGGTCGGAGACGACCTCGTCGCTGTGCGTCGCCACGAGCGCCCCCAGGATGCCGGCGAGCGCGTCCCCCGATCCCGCGGTCGCCGTCCACGCCACGGTCGACTCCACGACGAGTCGCGTGCCGTCGGGGTCGGCGATGTGCGTTGCGGCACCCTTCAGGAGTACGGCGACACCGAGGCGTTCCGCGGCCCTGACCGCCCACTCCCCGGGGTCCGCGAGCACACTCGACCGGTCGACCTCGAGAACCCTCGCGAGCTCGCCGGCGTGCGGGGTGATGACGACCGGCGAGGTGGCCGCGTCGAGCAGATCGAGAGCGCCGGCATCCACCACCGTGGGCTGAGATCGACTGAAGGCGTGCGCGAGGCGCTCGGCGTCGGCGATTCCCCGCGAGGCCCGGTCCATCCCCGAACCGACGAGCCAGGCCTGCACCCGACCGTCGACGGTGACAGCCTCGGGGCGTCGCTGCAGCACGAATTCGCAGCACCGCTCCGGGCCGAGGTAGCGCACCATGCCGACGCCCGTATGGAGTGCGGCCTCGACCCCGATCACGGCGGCCCCCGGGTAGTCCTCGGAGCCCGTCACCAGGCCGAGCACGCCGCGTGAGTACTTGTCGTCGGCAGCGGTGGGCACCGCGATGTGGGCGGCCGCGTCATCCGTGGTCCACTCGGAGTAGCGCATCCGCTCACGATACCCAGCGCCGGGCATATTCGAGGTTGCGGCTCGGTTGGCTGGAGAATGCCCGTCATCCCGCTGTTCAGTCCGCACACCATCAGATCCGTCACGTTCCGCAACAGGCTGTGGGTCGCCCCGCTCTGCCAGTATTCGGTCGACCTCGAAGACGGCGTGCCGACGGATTGGCACCTCGTGCATCTCGGGTCGTTCGCGCGCGGCGGCGCCGGGCTCGTGATGACCGAGGCGACCGGTGTGAGCGCCGTCGGGCGCATCTCCGCGGAGGACACCGGCATCTACACGGATGCCCAACGGGAGGCGTGGGCCCGCATCGTCGACTTCATCCACGGCCAGGGTGCGGTCGCCGGCATCCAACTCGCCCATGCCGGTCGTAAGGCCTCGGTCTATCGGGAGTGGGGACCGGATGACGGCACCCGCCCCATCGACGCCGGCGGCTGGCAGTCCGTCGCCCCCTCGCCGGTGGCCTTCGACGGCTACGACGCCCCCGTCGAGCTGACGACCGAGCAGATCGACGACATCGTGGAGGAGTTCGCGGATGCCGCGTCCCGCTCGATCGAGGCCGGGTTCGACGTCGTCGAGGTGCACGCCGCGCACGGCTACCTGCTGCACCAGTTCCTCTCCCCGCTGTCGAACGTCAGGACCGACCAGTACGGCGGCTCGCTCGGCAACCGCGCCAGGATGCTGCTGCGGGTGATCCGCGCGGTGCGCACCCGAGTGGGCGACGAGGTTCCCGTCTTCGTGAGGTTCTCGGCGACCGACTGGACCGACGGCGGCTGGGACGAGGAGCAGACCGCGATCGTGGCGGGGTGGGCGCACGAGGCCGGTGCCGACCACTTCGACATCTCGAGCGGCGGCAACGCCCTCGCGAGCATCCCCGTCGGCCCCGGGTATCAGGTCCCGCTCGCCGAGTACGTGCGGCGGTCGGCATCCGTGGAGGTGAACGCCGTCGGTCTCATCACCCAGGCCGAGCAGGCCAACGACATCATCGCCTCGGGCAGGGCGGATGCGGTGATGATCGGGCGCGAACTCATGCGCGATCCGCACTTTCCTCTGCGGGCGGCGCACCAGCTGGGCGTCGAGCTCGACTACTTCCCGAAGCAGTACCGGCGGGCGGCGTTCCGCTGAAGTCGGTGGTCGAGAGCCACCGACGTGAGTCTGACCCTGGTACGGTTCCCGCAGGGTGAGGAGTCGCATGGAGTCCAGATCGAGGTCTTCTCGACTGGAGACTGTGGCTCGACACGGCAGGCTCCGCCGTAGTGGGCCATGGGGTGGCCTGTTGAAAGTGATGTCGGCGACGCTGGCCGTGCTCATCGCGAGTGGTGTATCGGTCGCGTCGATCACCGTCGCCCAACTCAGATCCAACGTCACGTCGATCGCCCTCCCAGGCTCGGACGGTGAGGCCCAGCCTCCCGGCATCGGAGGGTTCGAGGGCGGTTTCGACATGCTCATCGTCGGGAGCGACGAATGTGTGGATACGGGCGGATGTCCCGGTCGGACAGAGAAACTCGCGGACTTCACCATGCTCGTTCACGTCGCCGACGATCATCGGTCCGCTGTCGCCGTGAGCTTTCCACGGGACATGATCGTCCCGATCCCGGAATGCCCACGCGAGGACGGATCCGGCACCTACGATGCGATGTCCGCCCAGCAGATCAACGCGAGCCTCGCCTACGGGGGCCTCCCGTGCACCGTCCTCACCGTGCGAGCGCTCACGGGGCTGGACATCCCGTTCGCCGGGGTGATGACATTCGCCGGAGTCCGTGAGATCAGCTCCGCGATCGGCGGAGTGCCGGTCTGCATCGACGCTCCCATCGACGATCCACGGTCCGGCCTCGAACTCGCCACCGCGGGCACGCATCTGCTCGCGGGAGAACAGGCACTCCAATTCCTCCGCACACGGTACGGAGTGGGCGACGGCAGCGATACCGGTCGCATCGGATCTCAGCAGGCCTTCCTCGCCTCGATGCTGCGAACCATCAAACAGTCCAGCACGTTGACCGACCCGGCAAAGATGTTCTCCCTGGCGACCGCCGCGACCCGCAACATGGCGCTGTCCGACAACCTGAACGACCTCACGCTCGTCTCGATGGCGCTGATCTTCAAGGACATCCCGCTCGACGACATCGCCTTCGTCAAATACCCGGCCGGCTCACGGACCACTGCTCCGGGCAGGGGTTTCCCCGATGAGGCGGCAGCAGACGACCTGTTTGCGAGGATCGAACGGGGGCTCCCGGTCGTGCCCGATCAGAGCGCGCCCGGAGTCGGCACCGTGACCTCGACGGAGGTCGACTCGACAGCATCGCCCTCGGTGGCCGCGACGACGGGATCCCCGTCGGCATCCGTTCCACCGGATGCCGCTGTCGGGACCGATCCGGTCGCCGGAGCCACCGGCCAGACCGCCGCGGAGGAAGTCTGCTCGAAGGCCAATCGCTGAACGCGGGCCTGCTGAGGAGTCTCGGCGGGCCAGACCGACGGACCGGGATCCGGCTCAGCGCCGCCGAGTCGCGTCCTGCACCTCGCCCACGAGCTCCTCGATGATGTCCTCGAGGAAGAGCACGCCGTCGGTAGCTCCGTCGCCGTCGAACACCCGTGCGAGATGGGTACCCGATCTGCGCATGGACGCGAGGGCGTCTTCGAGTTCGGTGTCGCGGTAGATCGAGATGAGCTGGCGGATGCGCTTGGGCGGCACCGGTTCCTCGAACTCGCCGGCCTCCTCGAGGTCGATCACATCTTTGAGATGCAGGTACCCCGTGGGCTCCCCCGCATCGTCGACGAGCACGTACCGCGAGAACCCATGCTTGGCCACTGCCCGCTCGACCTGCTTCGGAGTCGCCGCCTCAGACAGCGCGACGAGATCCGACAGCCCCACCGCGATGTCCCGCACGCGCTTCTCGGTGAACTCGAAGGCCGCGCTGAGTGTGCCGGCGGTGTCGTTGAGCACGCCTTCCCGAGTGGAGGTCGCGACGATCGTCTGCACCTCCTCGATCGTGAAGGCACTCGTCGCCTCGCTCTTCGGCTCAACCCTGAACAGCCGGAGAACACCGTTCGCGATCGCGTTGAGACTCGCGATCACGGGCATGAACACCTTCGACACCAGCACGAGGGGTGGGGCGAGTACGAGCACCGCGCGATCGGGAACCGAGAACGACAGGTTCTTCGGCACCATCTCTCCGAGCACGACGTGCAGGTACGACACCAGCAGAAGGGCCATCATGAAGGCGATGGTGCCGATGACCTCCTCGGGCAGCCCGGTCAGCTCCAGCGGCACCTCGAGCAGATGGTGGATGGCGGGCTCGGAGACGTTGAGGATCAACAACGAGCAGACCGTGATGCCCAGCTGGCTGGTCGCGAGCATGAGGGTGGCGTGCTCCATGGCGTAGAGCGCGCTCTTCGCGGCCCGGCTGCCGGCCTCCGCCCGAGGTTCGATCTGCGACCGCCTGGCCGAGATCACCGCGAACTCCGCCCCCACGAAGAAACCGTTGACCGCCAGCAGGATGAAGAGCCACGCGATTCCGGCCCAGTCGCTCATCGGGTGCTCCTCGCGGGACGGCTCGCCGGGTGCGCCAGGGGATCGGCGGCGACATCAGTTCGCCCCGTGCTCTGGGCGCCGGCGTCCGGCGGGGTCGGGGTGAACTTGAGCCGGTCGATGCGTCGGCCGTCGAGACGCTCCACCCGGAAGACGCCGGCCTCGATCGAGACGGTGTCGCCCACGACGGGGAGTCGGCCGAGCTCGCTCATGATGAACCCGCCGATCGTCTCGTAGGGGCCGTCGTCGGGCACCGTGACGTCGGCCCGCTCCACCAGTTCGTCGGGGCGGAGGCTGCCGGGGAAGGTGAGCCAGCCCCGCGAGCGCACCACGCCGGCGCGGGCGCGGTCGTGCTCGTCGGCGACCTCGCCGACCAACTCCTCGACGAGATCCTCGAGGGTCGCGACCCCTGCCGTGCCGCCGTACTCGTCGACCACGACGGCCATCTGGTACCCGCTCTGGCGCAGTTCGCCGAGCAGGGTGTCGAGCTTCATCGTCTCCGGCACCCGCAGAGCGTCGGATTGCAGTGCGGACACCGGCACCCTGTCGCGCTTCGTGCGCGGCACGGCGACCGCCTGTTTGACGTGCACGACGCCCACGATGTCGTCGATGCCGTCATCCGTCACCGGGAATCTCGAGAATCCGGTCTGCCGGGCGAGCGCCAGCACCGAGGTCGCGGAGGCCGAACGCTCGACGCTCGCCACGCGCAGCCGCGGGGTCATGACGTCGGTGGCGATGTGCTCGCTGAAGGCCAGGGTGCGCTGGAGGAGAGTCGCGGTACCGCGATCGAGACTGCCCTCGAGCGCCGACCGCCGCAGAAGCGAGGTGAGCTCCTCGGCGGTCCTCGCCGATGACAACTCCTCCTTGGGCTCGATGCCGATGCCGCGCAGGATCCCGTTGGCGGAATTGTTCAGCAGGCTGATCGCGGGCCGGAAGACGAACGTGAACGCGACCTGGAACGGGATCACCAACTTCGCCGTCTGCCGAGGCAGGGCCAGCGCGAAGTTCTTCGGCACGAGTTCGCCGACGATCATCGAGAGCAGGGTGGCGATGAGCACGGCGACGATCGTTCCGACGACCTCGACCGCCGCGACGGGCAACCCGATCGCACCGAGCGGGCCGCTCAGGAAGGCGCTGAAGGCGGGCTCGAGGGTGTAGCCGGTGAGCAGGGTGGTGAGCGTGATGCCCAACTGGGCACTAGAGAGGTGGGTCGAGGTGATCTTCAGCGCGCCGATCGTCGGCGCGAGGCCGCCCTCGCCCTTGGTCTGCCTGGCCTCGAGTTCCGAGCGGTCGAGATTGACCAGCGCGAACTCGGAGGCGACGAAGAATCCGGTGCCGACCGTGAGTACGAGTCCGATCGCGAGAAGCAGGAGGTCAGGCACGCACGTGGCCCCTCAGGTCCGGTGCGGGTGACAAGGGCCTATGAGGGGGGTCGTCCATCGTGCTTCGAGTGTACGCTCCGCAGCCTGGCAAGGACCCCGCCGAGGCGGATGCCCGTCACCAACTCACCGGCAGCGCCTTGCCCTCCTCGTAGCCGGCGGCACTCTGGATGCCCACGAGCGCTCGCTCGGCGAACTCGGCGGGGGTCGCCGCCCCCGCGTAGGTGAACGACGAGCGCACCCCCGAGGTGATCATGTCGAGCAGATCCTCGACGGACGGACGCAGCGGGTCGACGTAGATGCGCGACGACGAGATGCCCTCGGCGAAGAGGGTCTTGCGGGCGAGTTCGTAGGGATCGAGGCGGTCGAACCTGTCGTGCACGGCCTTGGTCGAGGCCATCCCCCAGCTCTCCTTGAACAGCCGACCGGCGCCATCGGTCTGAAGGGGCCCCGGCGCCTCGATGGTGCCCGCGAACCACGATCCGATCATGACGGATGCCGCGCCCGCCGCCAGCGCGAGTGCCACATCTCGGGGGTACCGCACGCCGCCGTCCGCCCACACGTGAGCGCCGAGGCCACGAGCCACCTCCGCGGTCTCGAGCACCGCCGAGAACTGCGGGCGCCCGACCGCGGTCATCATCCGGGTGGTGCACATGGCTCCCGGCCCGACCCCGACCTTCACGATGGTCGCGCCGGCCTCCACCAGATCGCGCACGCCGTCTGCGGTGACGACGTTGCCCGCCACGAGGGGGATGCCGAGTCCGAGCGCCGCGACGGTGCGGATCGCCGCGAGCATGCCGTCTTGGTGCCCGTGCGCCGTGTCGATGACGAGCACGTCGACGCCCGCGGAGGCGAGCGCGCGCGCTTTGACCGCGACGTCTCCGTTGATCCCGATGGCGGCGGCGACCTCGAGACGCCCGGAGGAGTCGAGGGCCGGTGTGTACAGGGTGGATCTCAGGGCGCTCGTGCGGCTCAGCGTGCCCACGACCTGCCCGTGATGCAGAACCGGGGCGAACTCGAGGTCGGCGGCGACCATGAGGTCGAATGCGGCGCGACCGGTGGTTACGTCGTCGGCGTCGATGGACGCCAGTTGCCCGTGCAGGAGATCGCCGAGTCTCGCGTCCGGCAGCGCCGTGCCGAGCCTGGCCGCCGAGATGCAGCCCACGAAGCGCCCCCGGTCGTCGTGCAGCACGATGCCGTGGCCCTCCACGGCGGGGATCGCCGTCAGCGCGTCGGCGACGGTCTGCTCGGGCGAGAGCGACAGGGGCGAGTCGAAGGCGACCGGCTGCGCCTTGACGAATCGGATCGCGGCATCCAGATCCTGCAGGTGCATGTCCTGAGGCAACACGCCCAGCCCACCGCGGCGAGCGAGACTCGTCGCGAGACGGGCTCCGGTGACCGAGTTCATGTTGGCCGACACGATCGGGATCGTCGTCGCGGTTCCATCGTCGGGGGCGATCGACACGTCGAGCCTGCTGCTGATGCCGGATCGACGGGGCACGAGGAACACGTCGGAGTAGGTCAGGTCGTGCACCGGTTGATCGTCGATGAACTTCATGCGTTCACGGTAAACCCTCCCGGCTCAGGTCGTGCCGGTCGAGGGAAAGCGATTAAGCTGGAACGACGGACAGTGACGTAGTGACAGTATGAATACAGGGAAGTGGGCGGTCGGCTGTGTCTAGCCAAGTGACCGGAATCGCGTCCGAGGATGGATCCTCGAACGAGTTCGGTGCCAACGAATGGCTCGTGGACGAGATGTACGAGAGGTACCTCGTCGACAAGAACTCGGTGGACGAATCGTGGTGGCCGGTTCTCGAGGGCTATCACCAGAGCGTGCAGAGCGATCAGACCGCCGAGGGTTCCGGCACGGGCGGTTCGACCGCCGGCCCCCAGGGCGCTGAGGGCGGGCAGGCGCAGATCCCCGACGAGATCCCGGTGTCGGATGGGGATGCCGCGGCTGCACCCACCGCCGAGGCGCCGACCTCCGGCCAGCCGACCTC
Source organism: Actinomycetota bacterium (assembly GCA_041165365.1). Lineage (GTDB taxonomy): Bacteria > Actinomycetota > Actinomycetes > Actinomycetales > Microbacteriaceae > Marisediminicola. The sequence continues at coordinate 16,801 of JBEANR010000199.1, forward strand.
CGGCCAGCCCGTCGCCCGCACCACTTCGGTGCAGCCGAGGCCCCAGCCGATTCCCGCGGACGCGCCGAAGGCGCCGGGCAAGCCCACCGCGGCAGCTGCAGCGGCCGCTTCGACCGAACCCGCTCCGTCGGAGGACGCAGACCTCGTCAGCCCGCTAAGGGGGATGGCCAAGAGTCTCGCCTCGAACATGGACGCGAGCCTCACCGTGCCGACGGCGACGAGCGTGCGCACCATGCCGGCGAAGCTGATGATCGACAACCGGATCGTCATCAACAACCACCTCAAGCGCGCTCGCGGCGGCAAGGTCTCGTTCACCCACCTGATCGGGTGGGCGATCGTTCAGACGATCAAGGAGTTCCCGAGTCAGAACGTTTTCTACGACGACTCGAGCGGCAAGCCCTCGGTCGTCACCCCCGCACATCTCAATCTCGGCCTTGCGATCGACCTCCCGAAACCCGACGGCACCCGTGCCCTCCTCGTGCCGGCGATCAAGAAGACCGAGACGATGAACTTCGGCGAGTTCCTGCGCGAATACGAGGCCCTCGTGCGCAAGGCGCGCGACAACAAGCTCACCGCCGCCGACTTCGTCGGCACCACCATCTCCCTCACCAACCCCGGCGGCATCGGCACCGAGCACTCCGTGCCCAGGCTCATGCGCGGTCAGGGCTGCATCGTGGGTGCCGGTGCGCTCGAATACCCCGCCGAGTTCCAGGGCGCCAGCACCAAGACACTGACCGAACTCGGCATCGGCAAGACGATCACGCTCACCTCCACCTACGATCACCGCGTCATCCAGGGTGCCGGCTCCGGCGAGTTCCTGAAGAAGGTGCACGAGCGACTCATCGGTCAACACGGGTTCTACGAGACCCTGTTCTCCGACCTGCGCATCCCCTACGAGCCGATCCACTGGGCCGCCGACATCAACGTCGACCTCTCCGACAACGTCAACAAGACGTCGCGGGTACAGGAGCTCATCAACTCCTTCAGGGTGCGCGGACATCTGATGGCGGATGTCGATCCGCTCGAATACCGTCAGCGCTCGCACCCCGACCTCGACATCACGAGCCACGGCCTCACCTTCTGGGACCTCGACCGTGAATTCGTCACCGGTGGGTTCGGAGGCAAGCGCGCTGCGCTGCTGCGCGAGATCCTCGGGGTGCTGCGCGACTCCTACTGCCGCACGATCGGCATCGAGTACATGCACATCCAAGACCCGGATCAGCGCTCGTGGCTGCAGGCGCACGTCGAGCGCCCCTACTCCAAGCCGACCCACGACGCTCAGATGCGCGTGCTCGGCAAGCTCAACGAGGCGGAGGCCTTCGAGACCTTCCTGCAGACGAAGTACGTCGGGCAGAAGAGGTTCAGCCTCGAGGGTGGCGAATCGATGATCTCGCTGCTCGACAACATCCTGCAGCTCGCCGCCGAAGAGGAGCTCGAGGAGGTCGCGATCGGGATGGCCCATCGAGGCCGCCTCAACGTGCTCACCAACATCGCAGGAAAGACCTACGGTCAGATCTTCCGGGAGTTCGAGGGCACCCAGGATCCCCGCACCGTGCAGGGTTCCGGCGACGTGAAGTACCACCTCGGCACCGAGGGCACCTTCACGAGTGCCGCAGGTCGGCAGATCCCCGTCTACCTCGCGGCCAACCCCTCGCATCTCGAGGCGGCAGACGGCGTGCTCGAGGGCATCGTGCGGGCGAAGCAGGATCGCGGCCCGGTCGGGGCCTTCAAGGTGCTGCCGATCATGGTGCACGGCGACGCGGCGATGGCCGGTCAGGGGATCGTCGTCGAGATCCTGCAGATGTCGCAGCTCCGCGCCTACCGCACCGGTGGCACCATCCACCTGGTGGTCAACAACCAGGTCGGGTTCACCACCCCGCCCGGTGAGGCCCGCACGTCGATCTACTCGACGGATGTCGCGAAGACGATCCAGGCGCCGGTCTTCCACGTGAACGGCGACGACCCCGAAGCGGTGCTCAGGGTCTCGGAGCTCGCCTACGCCTACCGCCAGGAGTTCCACCGCGACGTGGTCATCGACCTCGTCTGCTATCGCAGGCGCGGTCACAACGAGGGCGACGACCCCTCGATGACCCAGCCGCTCATGTACAACCTCATCGAGGCGAAGCGCTCCGTGCGCACCCTGTACGCCGAGGCGCTGGTCGGTCGCGGTGACATCACCGAGCAGGAGTACGAGGCGGCCCACGCCGACTTCCAGGACCGCCTCGAGCGCGCCTTCGCCGAGACCCACGCCGCGCAGACCGCCTCGATGCCCGTGATCGTGCAGGATGACGAGCCCGTAGCCGGTCTCGAGCGACCCGACTCCCAGCAGGACGACTCCGCGGGTGAACCGGCCACCACAGCGGTCGCCGAGTCCGTCATCGCGCTGATCGGAGATGCTCACGGCAATCCGCCGACGGGCTTCACCGTGCATCCGAAGCTCCAGGCGCTGCTGAAGAAGCGTGTCGAGATGAGTCGGAGCGGCGGTGCCGACTGGGCGTTCGGCGAGCTGCTGGCCCTCGGGTCGTTGCTCGTGGAGGGCACTCCGGTGCGCATGGTCGGCCAGGACACCCGCCGCGGCACCTTCGTGCAACGGCACGCCGTGCTGCACGACCGTCAGAACGGCCAGGAATGGCTGCCACTCGCCAATCTCTCCGACAATCAGGCGAAGCTCTGGATCTACGACTCCCTCCTGAGCGAATACGCGGCGATGGGCTTCGAGTACGGCTACTCGGTCGAACGCGCGGATGCCCTCGTGCTCTGGGAGGCGCAGTTCGGCGACTTCGCGAACGGGGCGCAGACCGTCATCGACGAGTTCATCTCGAGCGCCGAGCAGAAGTGGGGCCAGCGCTCGAGCGTCGTGCTGCTGCTGCCGCACGGCTATGAAGGACAGGGCCCGGACCACTCGTCCGCGAGGATCGAGCGGTACCTGCAACTGTGTGCGGAACGCAACATGACCGTCGCGAGGCCCTCGACGCCCGCGTCGTACTTCCACCTGCTGCGCAGGCAGGCCTACGCCCGGCCGCGCCGACCACTCATCGTCTTCACGCCGAAGGCGATGCTGCGGCTGCGCGGGGCCACTAGCGACCTCGCCGACTTCACGACCGGTCGGTTCGAGCCGATCATCGACGACCTCCGTGTCGACCCCGCTGCCGTGAAGCGCGTCGTGCTTCACGCCGGCAAGCTGCACTACGACCTCGCCGCCGAGGTGGCGAAGCGCGGATCGAGCGATGTCGCGCTCGTGCGGATGGAGCAGTACTACCCTCTCCCGCTACGCGAACTCCAGGCCGTGCTCGATCGGTATCCGAACGCCGAACTCGTGTGGGCCCAGGAGGAGCCGGAGAACCAGGGTGCGTGGCCGTTCGTCTGCCTCGAACTCGCCAAGCACCTCTCAGGGCGCACCATCCGGGTCGCGTCCCGCCCGGCGGCCGCCTCACCGGCAACCGGATCGACGAAGCGGAGCGCGCTCGAGCAGGTCGACCTCATTGATCGGGCGCTCACGGTCTGACGGCTATCACATCCGCGCACGCCGGGTCGAGGGATACTCGCAGGATGACGGTGGTTTTAAGCTTTGGGTGCGGCATTCCGGCCGCCACCCGAAGACAGGATCGATGATGACCGACAGCAACCTCAACCCGACGCCGAGCTACTCCGCCGGACCCCCCGCCGATGCGAAGAAGACGAAGAGCATCGTCTCGCTCGTGCTAGGACTCGTCTCACTGCTCGGCGGCTTCATCCCGCTTCTGGGCGGTGCCGGGATCGCCGCCGTCATCGTGGGCATGCTCGCTCGTCGTTCCGAGCCGGCCGGGCAGAAGCTCGCCCTGTGGGGCATCATCGCCGGCATCGTCGGCTTCGTGCTCGGAGTCATCGCGTTCATCGTCGGACTCATCGCTGTGCAGTCGCTTCTCCAGAACGGAGGAGTACCGGCTAGCTGAGCCACAGCACGCGGGGTGCAGGATGTCGCGGTCAGCCGAACTGACTCAGTGCGCCTGCACCTCGCGAAGGCGGGCGAGCACCTGATCGCGTAACACCTCCGGAGCGGTCTCCTTGCAGGCCCGCTGTACGGCGAGCGTGAGCACGATCCCGACGTGTCGCTCGTTCTCGCAGTCGGTGCAGTGCTCGATATGCTCGGCGATGTCGGAGGCGTCCTCAGACCGCAGCTCGTTGCGGAGGTACTCCTCGAGGTCCTGTTTGGCCTTGTCACAGCCGCAGTCGGTCATCTGCTCGATCCTTTCGCACGCCCACCGTCGGAGGCGGCGCTCATGCCGCGCTCACTCGCATACTCTGCGAGCAGACCGCGAAGCATCCGTCTGCCACGGTGCAGACGGCTCATGACGGTTCCGACGGGTGTCTTCATGATGTCGGCGATCTCCTGGTAGGCGAATCCCTCGACATCGGCGAGATACACCGCCAGCCGGAAATCCTCGGGAATGGCCTGCAGGGCGTCTTTCACCGCGCTGTCAGGCAGATGGTCGATCGCCTCGGCCTCGGCCGACCGGGTCGCCCGCCCCTGGGTGAGGGACTCCGCACCGCCGATCTGCCAGTCCTCGAGGTCGTCGATCGTGCCCTGGTACGGGTCCCGCTGCTTCTTGCGATAGCTGTTGATGAAGGTGTTGGTGAGAATGCGGTACAGCCAGGCCTTGAGGTTGGTGCCCTGTTGGAACTGCGCGAAAGCGGCGAAGGCTTTGACGAAAGTCTCCTGAACCAGGTCGGAGGCGTCGGCGGGGTTACGCGTCATCCGCAGCGCCGCGCCGTACAACTGGTCCATGAACGGGATCGCCTGCTCTTCGAACAGGTCACGCACGTCGGCCTTCGCCGCCGCATCGGACGTTAGTGCTTCAGACGACACCGCTTCGGACCCCGTCGGATCGGAGGGCGCCTGGTGGGTGCTGTCGGTACCGCTCGACTCGGGGGTGCTCATCGCGGGCAAGTCTACGATGAGGCCCGCGCGACGGCCTGTGACGAGCGTCGAACCGGAGGCACGACTCACGCCGGCGGTCCTCCGCGACGGAATGCGGCGGGAGGGCCTCGGCGACAGCACCGTGGTCATCCTGTCTCCGATCGTCGCTGCCAAACCTCGGTAGCCTGTAACCGATGCAGGTATTCAGGTATTCCGGGCCCCAGTTCAACCCCTTCGGCGACGAGGTGGCTGCGCCCGTCGACGACACCGTGAGCCCCTGGGTCGCCCCGACGGTGTCGGCACCGCTGAACACCGTGCTCAGCCTCCCCGGCTCGAAGTCGCTGACCAACCGCGAGCTCGTGCTGTCGGCGCTGGCCGACGGTCCGTCGACTCTCCGGCGACCTCTCCACTCCCGCGACACCGCCCTGATGATCGAAGCCCTCCGGTCACTCGGCACCTCCATCGTCGAGGTGCCCGGCGACGGCGACTACGGTCCGGACCTGCTCGTCACCCCGGGTGAACTGACCGGCAGCACACAGATCGACTGCGGGCTCGCCGGCACCGTGATGCGCTTCCTGCCCCCTGTCGCGGCTCTGGCCCTCGGCCCGGTCGGATTCGACGGGGACCCGTCGGCTCGCCGCAGGCCGATGCGCGCCACCCTCGACGCCCTCAGAACGCTGGGGGTCGACGTCAACGACGACGGCCGCGGCACCCTGCCCTTCAGCCTCTACGCCACGGGAGCCGTCGGCGGAGGGGAGGTCACCGTCGACGCCTCCGCGTCGAGCCAGTTCGTGTCGGGACTTCTCCTCGCAGCACCTCGATTCGATCGCGGCCTCACGCTGCGGCACGTGGGCGAGACCCTCCCGAGCCTCGACCACATCGACATGACGATCCAGGCCCTCGCGAGGCGCGGAGTCGTCGTCGACAGTCCCGAACCGGGGGTCTGGGTGGTTGCGCCCGCCGCCATCGCCGGGATCGAGTTGGAGATCGAACCAGACCTCTCCAACGCGGGCCCCTTCCTCGCCGCGGCCCTCGTCGCCGGTGGCTCCGTCACGATCAGCGGGTGGCCGGAGCGCACGAGCCAAGTCGGCGCACGTCTCGTCGACATCCTCGACCGGATGGGCGGCGACGTGAGTTTCGAAGCCGGAGTCGGCGGGGTCGGCGACCTCACGGTGACGGCGACCGGCGGCATCCACGGCATCCACCTCGACTCGGCCAGTGAACTCGCCCCCACCGTCGCGGCGATCGCGGCGCTGGCCGACAGCGAGACCGTGCTCACCGGGATCGCCCACCTGCGCGGTCACGAGACCGACAGGCTCGCCGCCCTCGTCACCGAGATCAACGCCCTCGGCGGTGACGCGACCGAGACCGACGACGGGCTGATCATCCGACCGAGGCCCCTGCACGGCGGGCTCTGGCATGCCTATGAGGATCACCGGATGGCGACGGCCGGCGCCATCATCGGCCTCGCGGTGCCGGGGGTCCGTATCGACGACATCACGACGACCGCGAAGACGCTCCCCCAGTTCGCGCAGCTCTGGGCAGGCTCGATGTTCGGTACCGATCCGCCCACGACGGGGCCGAGCACGCCCGGGCCGCTCGACCTCCTCTGACGATGAGCTGGCTCCCCGAGGACTCCGACGACGACGACCCGTACGCCGACTACGAGGCGCGATCCAGGCCGAACCCGAAGGGCAACCGCGCGCGCACGAAGATCCGCCCCGAACACAAGGACGCCGTCACCGGTCGGGTGATCACCGTCGACCGCGGGCGGTACTCGGTGATCGTCGACGAGGGCACGCCGAGCGAGCACGAGGCGACGACCACCCGCGCGAGCGAGCTTCGCAAGCAGGCGATCGTCACCGGGGACCGCGTCGACCTCGTGGGCGACACCACCGGCGACGAAGGAAGCCTGTCGCGCATCGTGCGCATCCAGGAACGCACGACTCTGCTGCGGCGGAGTGCGGATGACTCCGACGAGGTCGAACGCATCATCGTCGCCAACGCCGACCAGATGCTGATCGTGGTGGCCGCCGCCGATCCCGCACCTCGGCCGAGGCTCGTCGACCGCTACCTCGTCGCCGCCTTCGACGCCGGGATCGTGCCGATACTCTGCATCACGAAGACCGACCTCGCCGACCCGGCACCGTTTCTCGCGAACTTCGCAGGGCTCGACATCGCGGTGGTGACGAGCGCCGTGGCGGCGAGCGCCGCCGTGACGGGTGACGGGACGAGCGACGACGGCGGGTGGCCCCTGACCGAGCTGCGTTCCCTGCTCGCCGGGCACTCGACAGTGGCCGTCGGGCATTCCGGTGTCGGAAAGTCCACCCTCGTCAACGCACTCGTACCCGACGCCCATCGGGCGATCGGCCGGGTCAACACGGTGACCGGCCGGGGGCGGCACACCTCCTCGTCGACCATCTCGTACCGGGTCGGCGACGGCTGGATCATCGATACACCGGGGGTTCGCAGCTTCGGCCTGGGGCACATCGAGCCGGACAACATCCTGCGGTCGTTCACCGATCTCGCGGCGGTCGCGCTCGAGTGCCCCCGCGGATGCACCCACCTCGCGGACTCCCCGGACTGCGCCATCGTGGATGCCGTGGAGCGGGGCGACCTCGGCGAGAGCGGAGCGTTGCGGCTCGACTCTCTGCAACGTCTGCTCACGACGCTGGCCACGCCCGCACGATGACGCGGTCGAACCTTGCTCCAGGACCGCGTTCAGGCAGGTGGGCGAGGGTCGATAGCCTGAGGGTGTGACCGAGCACAGCATCCAGTCCGACCTCCACCTGGCCCGCGACCTGGCCGACATGGCGGACGCGATCTCGATCGACAGGTTCCGCTCGCACGACCTCCTCGTCACCATGAAGCCCGACATGACCGAGGTGACGGACGCCGACAGGGCGGTCGAGGCGGCACTGCGCGGCGGACTCGCGGACTCGAGACCGGCAGACGGCATCCTCGGTGAGGAGTTCGGCGCCGGCGACGCGCCCTCCGCCCGCCAGTGGATCATCGATCCGATCGACGGCACGTCGAACTACGTGCGTGGCATCCCGGTCTGGGCGACCCTCATCTCGCTCGCCGTCGACGGCGTCCCCGTCGTGGGTGTCGTCAGTGCGCCGGCGCTGCGCCAGCGGTGGTGGGCCGGACTCGGTCAGGGCGCCTGGACGAGCGAATCGGCGACCGACATCGAGCGACGTGAACGCCGGATCTTCGTGTCGGCGGTCGGCGGGCTCGGCGACGCGTCACTGAGCTACAACAGTCTCAAGGGGTGGGATGAGGCCGGACGCGTCGACGACCTCGTGCGACTCTCGCGCGAGGTGTGGAGGACCCGCGCCTACGGCGAGATGTGGTCGTACATGATGGTGGCGGAGGGCCTCCTCGACATCGCCGGGGAGTTCGATCTGCAGCCGTGGGATCTCGCAGCGCTCATCCCGATCGTGCGGGAGGCCGGTGGTCGGTTCACCTCCATCGACGGCGAGGAGGGCCCGTGGCACGGATCGGGGCTCGCCACGAACGGGCTGCTGCACGACGCGGTCATCCGCTCGCTCCGATCGGGGTGATCGAACCCCGGCGACTCGTGGGTAGCATCGGAGTACCCGACCGATCTCGCAGAAGAGAGCTCGCCATGCCCGGCGCCCACGACAGACGGCACCTTCACCCTTCTCAGGTCGGCACAGCGCGGCGCGGCACTGCGCGGCGCAGCATCGCACGCCCCGGCGTCATACAGCGGGCGACCCTCGCAGTGTCCGCGCTGGCTCTGCTCCCCTGGTTGGCCGGATGCGGGGCAGTGCAGAACCTCGTCGGCGGAAACGCCATCCCCGAGGGCGAGTCCGATGTCTTCGCCATCGAGGTCGGGGACTGTCTCGACGACAGTGGAGACACCGAGGTGCTGAGCGTGCCCATCGTGGACTGCTCGGAGCCGCACGACCTCGAGGCCTACCTCGCGGAGGACATGGAGGGCTCCGAGTACCCCGGTGCGGAGGCCGTGGAGGCGTTCGGCGACGAGACCTGCGGGGCGGCATTCGAGGACTTCATCGGAGTGCCGGAGCGCGATACGAGCCTGAGCTGGACCTACTATTCCCCCCTCGAAGAGGGATGGGCGGGCGGCGACCGCGAGATCCTCTGCCTCGCCGGTGACGCGAACGGCCCGGTCGCCGGGAGCCTCGAGGGAGCCGGCGCGGACTACCCCGCCTCGTAGGGCGTCGATCACGGCCTCGGCCGCCGACTCCGACAACGCGCGACGCCCACCGATGGTGGAGATGGGGGGAATTGAACCCCCGTCCACTGCTGTGGTCCTGTGCCTTCTACGGGTGTATCCACTGGAGGCGTTCTCATCGGCTCCGGGATTTGCCAGTGGCAGCTATCCCGACGAGCCCAGCCCTAGTTCGAGTCCCGCCGTGCCCTAAGACATAACACGGCAGCAATCCCTCTTGATTACGCCAGGATCCGGGTAGAGAGCATCCCCGGACTGACGGACCTCATAGTGCGCTCGTGCTAGGCAGCGAGAGCGAAGTCAGTGCGTGATTTATTGGCACTTGTTGTTTGCCGGGAGCGTTAACGAGATAACCCTGCATCCTCGACCCGCTTCTCACAGTTGCGCAGGCAATGTCGAAACCGATCATCCCCATGAGCACCTGTCGCGGCATCCGTCGACCCCTTCCGAAGACGATGATGCGAGAAGGTGGCGGCGTCGCGCGCTGTGGAGTTGTGGATGGTGCACTGCGCCTGTGCGCAGCCCTCCATAGTACGCCCGACCCGCCGGTGCCGCCACTCTTCGCGAGACTCGCCACCGCACGCTCGGATGGATAGGGTGAGGCACCGCGCTGCGCTGCCGGTGGAACACCCTCGAGCCCTCACCCGAAGGACGCCCCGATGACCGAGACCCGCTTCGGGCGAACGATCCTCTCCCTCGTGCTGGCCGCCGTGGTGACGATGGGACTGGGCGGATGCAGCGTGGCCGAGGGTCTCGCAGACTTGGTCGCCCGCGGAGTCGATCGCGTCGTGGGTGGCGTGGTCGGCGCCGGAGACCCGGGCACGTCTGAGGTGGCCGATCCCGGATCATCGGGCCGCGACGACTCCCCCGGTGGCTCCGGCTCCGAGTCGGGTGATGCTGGCTCCGAACCCGACGGCGGCGTCAGCGACGACGGCAACACGCCGATCGATCTGATCGGGCTCGGCGACTGCCTCGACGACGCGGAGGTCGCTCTCGATCCGACCGTCGAAGCGATCTACAGCCTCGACGTGGTCGACTGCGGGGTACTGCACGACAGCGAGGTCTTCGGGGTCGCCGAGTACTCGGAATCCGAGTACGCCGACTCGGGGTACCCCGACGACGACGAGTTGACCGCCGGCGCCGACGACGGATGCCTGGCGCTCTTCGAGGGGTTCACCGGCGAGTCCTGGGAGTCCTCGGTGCTCGACTACGGCTTCTACCTGCCCTCCCGGCAGGACTGGAAAGCGGGAGACCGCAGCGCCCTGTGTGTGCTGTACGACCCGAGCGGCGCGAAGATGACGGGCAGCGCCCGTGACCTCGGCGTCTGAGCGAACCGGCACCCCCGAGCGAACGGAACCCCGATGACCGAGACGATGATCACCGTGCAGGGCCGCTACTCGGCGTTCTCTCCCGCCGAACGGGCGACCGTCACCATCTCCGCCCACCTCGAGGGCACCGAGCGCGAGACCGTGTTCAGAGACACGGCGGCCTCCGGCGAGCGCATCCGGGGTCTGATCGAGAAACGACACGATCGGACGGCCGGCCCCGTCACGAGGTTCTCGAGCGATTCGGTACGTGTCTGGAGCGAGAAGCCCTGGAGCAGCGACGGCGCCCAGTTGCCGCCCGTGTTCCACTCGCGGGTCGTCTTCTCGGTCACGTTCCGCGATTTCGGCGATCTGTCGACCTTCGTCGAGGAGGTCGTCGCCGTCGATGGCGCCTCGGTCGACGGCATCTCGTGGTCGCTCACCGAGGCGAGCCGGGCGGGCAGGCTCGCCGAGGTGCGGTCGCGGGCGGTGAAGGATGCCGTGGCGAAGGCCGCCGTCTACGCGCAGAGCATCGGCCTCGGCACGGTGCGTGCCGTCGCGATCGCCGACCAGGGGATGCTCGGCGACTCGCGTTCTCCGGGCGACGCCGGCCCCGAACTCGCCCTGATGCGCGCGGTGGCGTCGGACTCGGCTCCATCGCTCGCGTTCACCCCCGAGGACATCGAGCTCGAGGCCGTGGTCGACGCGAGGTTCGAGGCGACCTGAGCTGCGGCATCCGCTGCGCGGGGCTATCGCCGGTCCGATCGAGGTCTCAGTCGCCGAGGTTGCGACGGGCCCCCATCGCGCGATCGGCTTCGCGCTTGTCCTGCCGCTCGCGTAACGTCTGCCGTTTGTCGTACTCGCGCTTGCCCTTGGCCACGGCGATCTCGACCTTGGCGCGACCGTCGCTGAAGTAGATCGAGAGCGGCACGAGCGTGTATCCGCCCTCCTTGACCTTGTTGTGGATCTTGAGGATCTGCTGCTTGTGCAGCAGCAGCTTGCGCTTGCGGCGGGGCGGGTGGTTGGTCCAGGTGCCCTCGTTGTACTCCGGGATGTGCACGGAATCGAGCCAGGCCTCGCCGCCGTCGACGAATGCGTAGCCGTCGACGAGGGAGGCACGCCCGGCACGCAACGACTTCACCTCGGTGCCGGTGAGCACGAGACCCGCCTCGTAGGTGTCCTCGATGGTGTAGTCGTGGCGCGCCTTGCGGTTGGAGGCGACGACCTTCTGGCCACGTTCCCTGGGCACGATGATCTCCTGTGTCGAGAGCCCACCGGTCGCGGGCAGCCATCCAGTCTACGCGACGGGCCACCCGGGCACGATCAGACCTTGAGGTACCGGTTGATGGCGACGCCCGCCGACGCTGCCGCCAGGAGCGCGCCGACCCCGAGCAGGATCGGCGCGACCATGAGTGCGTCGCGCAGGCCGATGAACGACGTGGTCGTCGAGAGCGCCCCTCCGAGGTAGTCCTGCACGAAGAACCGCACGATGGCGATCACGGCGACCGACGCCAGCACGGAACCGACGAGCGCGGCGATGACCCCCTCGAGGATGAACGGGGTCTGGATGAAGCGGTTCGAGGCTCCGACGAGCCTCATGATGCCCAGCTCGCGTCGCCTCGAGAACGCCGACAGCCGGATCGTGGTCGCGATGAGCAGCACGGCGGCGACGAGCATGAGGGCGGCGATGGCGACCGCGGTGACACTCGCCGCGTTGAGGGCGTTGAAGATCGGATCGAGCAGCTTGCGCTGATCCTTCACCTCCTCGACCCCGGCGAGCCCGGAGAGGCTCTCGACGAGGGCGTCGGACTGCCGGGCATCCTTCAGGTTCACCCAGAACGCCTCGTTGAGGAACTCGGGGGTGACGAAGTCGGCGCCGGCGCTGTCGGAGAACTGCGCCTGGTAGCGCTCATAGGCCTGGTCGTGCGACTCGAACTCGAACCTGTTGATGAGCGGGGCGAGCGCCTCGGACTGCAGTTGTGTCTCGACGAGGGCCTTCTGCTCCTCCGTGGCCTCGACGAGATTGCAGTTGTTGATCTCCGACGAGGAGGTGCAGAAGTAGACGGCGACCTGGGCGCGGTCGTACCAGTAGCCCTTCATCTGCCCGATCTGCGCCTGCAACAGGATGGCGGCGCCGACGAAGGTCAGCGAGATGAAGGTGACCAGGATCACCGAGATCACCATCGAGACGTTGCGACGGAGTCCGTTCCAGACCTCGCCGAGGATCAGCCCGACCCTCATCGGCCCGCCCCCGGCCCGTACACCGGATTGGCCTGGGTGCGCGACATCCCCTCGGACGGGGCGCGACCCGGAATGCCGAATCCCTGGACTATCGGGATCGCCTGGGTCTGGTAGCCGCCCTCGCGCTCATCGCGCACGATCTGGCCACTCACCAGCTCGATGACGCGGCGCTGCATCTGATCGACGATGCCTGCCTCGTGGGTGGCCATGAGCACGGTGGTGCCGCTGGCCGAGATGCGTTCGAGGAGGGTCATGATGCCCTGGCTCGTCGACGGATCGAGGTTGCCGGTCGGCTCGTCGGCGAGCAGGATGGCCGGCTTGTTGACGATGGCCCTGGCGATGGCCACGCGCTGCTGCTCGCCACCGGAGAGCTCGTGCGGCAGCCGACTCGCCTTGCCGGCGAGTCCGACCATCTTGAGCACGTCGGGAACCGCCTCCTGGATGAATCCACGACTCTTGCCGATCACCTGCAGCGAGAAGGCGACGTTCGCGAACACGTTCTTCTGCGGCAGCAGCCGGAAGTCTTGGAATACCACCCCGAGGTTGCGGCGGAAATAAGGCACTTTGCGGCTCGGAAGCCTCCCCAGCTCCTGTCCGAGCACATGGATGCGGCCCTTGGTGGGGTTCTCCTCCTTGAGCACGAGCCTGAGGAAGCTGGACTTGCCGGATCCGGAGGCCCCGACGAGGAAGACGAACTCGCCCTTCATGATCTCGAGGGTCACCGAATTGAGGGCCGGCCTGGCCGTGCCGGAATAGGACTTGGATACCTGATCGAACCGAATCATGTCTGGTCGAGCCTACGGACGGGGTACAGCAAGTGGCACAGCGACAGGCCGAACGCTGGGACTCCCAGGGTCACCCGCCGCTGCAGGATCGTCGAGACTCGAGTAGTGGCCTCCAAATGCGCGTGTGAGGCGCCACTATTCGGGTTTCGGCGGCTCGACCTGTGCGCTTGGCCGAGGTGCATCACGACAGCGGCTCCCAGTGCGGATCCTCCACGACCGCGAGCGCCGATTGCTTGTCGAGGTGACCGGTGGAGCTGCCCATCCGTGAGAAACGGCCTGTCGGATCGTACGGATCGGCGGGGAGCTCGATCCTCGAGGCGTCGAGGACGACGAGCAGGGCAGCCTGGCGGAGCGCATCGCCCGGCCGGTCCTCGGGGAAGGGCAGGGGGATCGCGGCGACGATCGCGGTGGACTGCTCGGTCTTGCGTCGCCCGATCCGCAGGATGCCCCTGGCCCTCCCCCATTTCACCGCGGTCGGCAGGTAGCGCGCTTCGTCGATCTCGGAGAAGGCGATCGATCCGTCTCCGACGAGAAGTCGCCCGGCGCTGAAGTCCGCCACCGGTATGGGGAACCGGCGAGCGTTCACGACGACAGCGAGCGCTATGACCGCGATCGCGGCAGCCAGCGCGGCCGCGATCTGCAGGGCGAAGTCGGCATCGTCGAACCAGACCCGCACGATGCCGAAGACACCCTGCGCCACGAAGAAGGCCGGCACGATGCCGATGAAGCCGACTTGAGCCCTGGCTGTCCAGCCCGTCGGCGCGAGGGCCACCTGTCCGCCGGGAGTCCCGCTCATGCCTCGACGATAGGCGACCGGGGTGCGCCCCCACCACATCGGGGAGTAATCCCGATCTCCGGCCAGACCCGAATCCCCACGATGGGACGAAGGCCCGACCCCCGGCGCCGGAGAGGTCGACGTGCGACGGGAACGGGTCTGGCCGTGGGTGCTGCGGTACCTCCCGAACGAGATCCTGGGCACGCTCACCGCAGTGGCGAGCGGATGGTGGATGTTCGCGCTCACGAGCTCGGAGGCCGTCGGCGCCATCTCCGCGACCGTCGGGGAGGGCGTGGGCTTCTACGGGGCGGCAGCGGTACGGGCGTGGATTGAGAGCCGTTCCGCCGCGACATCCGCCGCGACATCTGCCTCGACCTTGTCAGCCACCTCCGCCGAGACATCCTCTGGGCACACCGGGGCACGGATGCTGAGCACCCTTCGTTCGCTGATCCTCGAGTTCGGGCCGGCCGAAGTGATCGACACCCTCGCCGCGAGACCGGCGCTCATGTACCTCGCAGCGGTGCTGCTCGCGGGCGCGCCGTCGTCGTGGCTCGTGGGCAAGGTGGCCGCGGACATCGTGTTCTACGCGATCGTGATCGCAAGTGTCGTTCTGCGGCGCCGAGGCCATGCAACGCACCCCCCACCCCCGTGCGCCGGCGCACGACCGCAGACTGTTCGCGCGGAATCGACCCTCCCGCGCGCCTGAAGGTCGATTCGGCGCAACCAGTCGAGGTGGCTCAGGACGAGTCGAGGCGGACAGGCCGAGGCGGACAGGCCGAGGCGGGCAGTCCGAGGCGGACAGGCCGAGGCGCGGCGCCCTACTCCTTGTCGCGCTTGCGCCAGCGGATGCCCGCCGAGATGAACCCGTCGAGGTCGCCGTCGAACACGGCCGACGGGTTGTTGACCTCGTGCTCGGTGCGTAGATCCTTGACCATCTGGTACGGCGCGAGCACGTACGAGCGCATCTGATCGCCCCAGCTCGCGGTGATGGTGCCGGCCAGTTCCTTCTTGGCGGCGGCCTCCTGTTCGCGCTGCAGGATGAGCAACCGGCTCTGCAGCACGCGCATGGCAGCCGCGCGGTTCTGGATCTGACTCTTCTCGTTCTGCATCGACACGACGATGCCCGTGGGGAGGTGGGTGAGGCGCACGGCCGAGTCCGTGGTGTTGACCGACTGCCCGCCGGGGCCGCTCGAACGGAACACGTCGACGCGGATGTCGCTGTCGGGCACCTCGATCGCGCCCGCCTCCTCGATGAGCGGGATGACCTCGACCGCGGCGAAGCTCGTCTGCCGCTTGCCCGCGGAGTTGAAGGGGCTCATGCGCACGAGCCTGTGGGTGCCGGCCTCGACGCTGAGGGTGCCGAACGCGTAGGGCGCGTCGATCTCGAAGGTCGTCGACTTGATGCCCGCCTCCTCGGCGTAGCTGGTGTCCATGACCGTGGTCGGATACCTGTGCTGCTCGGCCCAGCGCAGGTACATGCGCTGAAGCATCTCGGCGAAGTCCGCGGCATCCACTCCCCCGGCTCCCGCCCGGATGGTGACGACCGCCGGATGCGCGTCCCACTCGCCATTGAGCAGGGTCTGCACCTCGAGCTCGCCGAGCACCTTCTGGATCGACGCGAGCTCGTCGACGGCCTCTGTGGCGGACTCCTCGTCGTCGGCCTCGTTCGCCATCTCGACGAGCACCTCGAGATCGTCGAGCCTCGACTCGATGCTCGTGATGCGGGCGAGGTCGGCCTGTCGGTGGCTGAGAGAGCTGGTGACCTTCTGCGCGGCATCCGGGTCGTCCCAGAGGTCCTGGGCACCGGCCTGCTCGCTCAGGTCGGCGATCTCCGCCTCGAGGCGCTCGACTCCGACGACCGAACGGATGTCGGAGAAGGTGGAGCGCAGGGCGGCGATCTGTTCGGCGATATCGAGGTCGGTCATGGCGGGGATCAGCCTACCGCCGCCCCGGCTACCATCGGACTGGTGACCTCCGCGCCGCAGTTCTCGTGGCGCAGCGTCGCTCTCCCCGCGTTCCTGCCCACGCTGCTGTTCTCGATCGGCGAGGGCGCCATCATCCCGATCATCCCGATCGTCGCCGACGACCTGGGCGCCAGTCTCGCGGTCGCCGGGCTCATCGCGGCGATGATCATGGTCGGTGAGCTCGTAGGGGACATCCCGAGCGGATGGCTCGTCAGCCGCATCGGGGAACGCCCGGCCATGATCGGCGCTTCGCTGCTGGCCGTGATCGGGCTACTTCTCGCGACCTGGGCGCCGACCACCTCGGTTCTGGGCGTCGGGATCCTGCTCGTCGGCGTCGCGACCGCCGTCTTCGCATTGGCGAGGCACGCCTTCATGACGAGTTTCGTGCCCCTGGAGTATCGGGCCAGGGCGCTGTCGACCCTCGGCGGCACGTTCAGACTGGGGTACTTCGTCGGGCCGTTCCTGGCGGCGGGGGTCATCCAGCTGACGGGTTCGACCTCGGCCGTCTTCTGGGTACACATCGTCGGGTGTATCGGAGCGGCCATCGTCCTGCTGTCACTGCGCGACCCCTCGGCGAGCTTCGGCAGCGGGCGCTCCCGTCGGCGCACCTCAGGCGAGGAGTTCGTCGGCCAGGAGGCGAGCGGGCTGTTGCGCACCATGTGGCACCATCGCCGGGTGCTGCTCACCCTGGGCACCGGCGCCGGACTCATCGGCGCGATCAGGGCGAGCCGGGCCGTGATCCTGCCGCTCTGGGCGGTGAGCATCGGCATCGGCGATACCGACACGGCGATCATCATCGGCATCGCCGGAGCCGTCGACTTCGCGCTGTTCTATGCGAGCGGGCAGATCATGGACCGGTTCGGCAGACTCGCCAGCGCACTGCCGTCGATGATCGGCCTCGGTCTCGGCCACCTCGTGCTGTCACTCACCCCAGACCTCCCGACCAACGTCGAGTGGTTCATCGGTGTGGCCATCGTGCTCTCACTTGCGAACGGGATCGGTAGCGGCATCCTGATGACCCTGGGCGCCGACCTCGCCCCCGCCGCCGATCCGGCGCCCTTCCTCGGCGCCTGGCGGTTCACCGGAGACCTCGGAGGTGCGGTAGCGCCCCTGGCGATCGCCGGGATCACGGCCGTCGCCTCCCTCGCGGTCGCGACCGGCGCGATGGGCGTGATGGCCCTTGTCGGCGCCGGCGTCCTGCTGAGGTACGTGCCGAGGTACGTGCCTCGGCAGCGCCGCTGACGACCGGTGCGCCCGCACGCGCCACGAGGGGCCACGGAAGCGTGCCGACCGGATCGGTCGGGGACTCCGTGGCCCCTCGCGGGTGCCTACCTCATCAGCGGATCGGGTGGTTGCCCTTGAACTCGAACTCGGTGGCGGGAGCGGCCTGACGTGCACCGAGCCTGCTGCCGTCTTCGAAGAACCCCGAGCGGGTGCGCGCGAGCGTCATGGTCGCGTGCGCTGCGGCGTCGCCCAGTTCGTTGAGCGCCGCGGTGCTGAGGTTCGTGATGTCGTCGCACGCCTCGTGATAGCACGCGTCGTACGGGGCATCCGCGGTGCCCCCGTAGACGGCGGCCTCCTCCGCCGTCTTGAGCCCTTCAGCGCCGCTGAAGAGTCCGCCCGCGGGGATCCCCGCCGCGATGAACGGCCCGTAGTCGGATCTGCCGTCGAAGGCCGTGGGTGCCGTCGCCAGCCCCTTGCCCGCGAAGTACGACTCGAAGACCGCCTCGATTTGCGCGGATCCGGGAGGACCGGCGACCGCATCCGCGTCGGCCGAGCCGTCACCGTCGTAGACGAACCTCACGTAGTTCGGCGAGCCGAGCATGTCGAAGTTGAGGTTGGCGTAGATCGTGGCGAGTTCCGCGTCGGTGAGGGTGTCGACGTAGTACGTCGATCCGAGCAGTCCGTTCTCCTCGGCGCCCCAGAACGCGAACCGGAGCTTCTGGCGGGGTTGGATGTTGAGCTTTGACATCTGCACGGCCGTCTCGAGGATCGCCGCGGTGCCACTGCCGTTGTCGTTGATGCCGGCGCCTTCGAGCACCGAGTCGAGGTGGGCTCCGACGACCACGACCTTGCTCGCATCGCCGCGACGCGAATCCGCGAGGATGTTCGAGGCAGTCCGGGTCTCGGACAGGGTCGACGTGGTGAGGGTGACGACCACGGGGCCTGCCTGCGAAGCCGTGAACAGGGCCTCTCCGTCGGCGTAGCTCAGTCCGACGACCGGCACGGCAGCGGGTGCGCCGATCGTGACGCCCTCCAGCAGATCGGTGCGTCCCGGGTTGCCCTCGTTGAACACGGCGACAGCGTCGTATCCGGCGGCGACCGCGTTGGCGACCTTGACCTCGAAGGTGCAGGTGCCGCGTTGCACAAGTGCGACCTGAGGATCGGTGGCGGATGCCGGGGCGAAGTCCGCGGGGGCGCATCCGGCCGAGGAACTCGGGGCCGGAGTGGCGGGCACCACGGTGTTCAGCGCGGGCACCACGCCTCCGGTGACCGATCCGCTGCCCGAGTACTCGAGAGTGCTCACGGTGTACGACACCGGCGTCGGCGTGACCTGCTCGAGTGCGCCGGGCGCCAGCTCCTGGAAGAACGGGAACTCGAAGGCCTGCTCGGTGACCTTGTAGCCGGCTCGCTTGAGCACGTCGGTGACGTAGGCCGCGGAGGCGGCGAAGCCCGGCGTCCCTGCCGCGCGCGTGCCCTCGTTGCGGTTGGCGATCCGCTGGAGCGCCCTCTCATGTTGCAGGATCCCGTTGACGCTGACCGCGTTCCTCAACCTGGTGGTGTTGACCTCATCGACCGCGGCCGATGCGCTGGTCGGTACCGCGAATGACGCGGCGATGATCGCCGCTGCCAGCCATGCTCGTGTTCGCACGATTGCCTCCCGAATTGGGCTCCGCCCCCCGATCGGGGGACGTGAAGCCGTGTGGTCACCATGGCCCGACGCGGGCTGGGAACGAGAGTTTAGTTACCTGATCGTTATCGAGCGGGTGACGGCGGCCGTCATCCGAACACCGAGCGGGCGTTCGCCATCGCCTCGAGTCGGAGCCCCGCGGGCACGAACACCGTCAGCACCGGAGGTCGCCACGACGACGAGAGTGTCACGGTCGCACTCACCCCGTCTGCAGAGTATGCGCGCTCGAGTTCGAGGGCCTCGAATCGCTGCCCCGACGCCGAGCCGAGGTAGTCGACGGTGGCGGACCGCACCGCGTCGTCGTCGAGGAGCGGACGGAACCCGGATGCGCTCGGCCTCACGTCGTCGAGCTCGAAACCCTCTGCACCCGCGAGCGCCGCGCCGTCGGCGAGGGTGAACAGCCTCTTGCGCTCGAGGTAGAGCGAGGTCGCGGCGACCACCAGCAGTACGAGCACGAGGGCGAGCAGCGCGTAGAAGATGGTGAGGATGAGAGTGGAGCCGTCGTCGGAGCGCGGGTCGAGGTGGGAGTGGTCGGTCATCACGAGCCCCAGAAGCGGGAGACGGTCTGCGTGGCCGAGGAAGACAAGGGGATGCGTGCGGGGATCGCGATCTCGAGCACAGGAGGCACGAGCGGCATCGACACCTGCACCCCGACGGAGATCGTCACGGTCTCGAGCCTGGTGAGGCAATCGGCGACACTGCACGACACCGACACCTCGGCGGACTGGGAGTCGAGGCCGTAGTCGGCGAGGGCGATGCGGATGGCGCGGTCCGCCGCGGTGCGCGCCTGCGACGTGTCGTCGGCTCTCACGTAGACGCGCGCCGCTTGCC
This sequence comes from Actinomycetota bacterium, assembly GCA_041165365.1. Lineage (GTDB taxonomy): Bacteria > Actinomycetota > Actinomycetes > Actinomycetales > Microbacteriaceae > Marisediminicola. The sequence continues at coordinate 36,725 of JBEANR010000199.1, forward strand.
GCGCCGCGCCCTCGACCGCGAGCGATGCACCCTGCACCACCGAGACCGCGAGGATCAGGTACACGAGCGGCACGAGCAGGATCATCCCCGCCGTGATGAACTCGAGCGATGCCGACCCGTCGTCGCGCGCCGCGACGCGCCGCAGTCGGTCCACACGATCACCCCAGCTGCTCGACCGCCGCATGACCTGTCACCTCCAGGGCGTCGACGGGTCCGAGTAGCCCGAACACGGGGAGCGGGGCACGCACGGTGATGCTCGTCGCCGGCAGTCCGAGGTAGTCGCCGGTCGACGCCGTCACGTCGCCCGCGAACGAGGGGCCGATGGCGCCGGCGATGAGGTCGCGCGTTCGGGCGATGCCGTCCGCCGCCGTGCGATCGGCGAGCGCTGAGGTGCGCGCACCCTCGGCGGCCGCATCGAGGACCGTGTTGCGGATGTGGAGCGAGAGCGCGAGTTGCAGCACCGAGAGCGTCAGGACCGTGAGGAGCGCGCCGACGAAGACGAACTCGACGACGGCGGACCCCGAGTCGTCGCGCACGCGTTCCCGAAGCCGTGCCGCCCGCTCGATCACGGGTCGTCAGAGCCCGGAGACACGGGAGATGGCCTGTTCGAACAGACCGCTGAGCGCAGGTCCGGCGAGCGCCCAGATCACGATGACGAGACCAGCGGTCATCAGGGTGATCAACACCCAGCCGGGCACGTCACCGCGATCGTCGTCGTGTGATGGATGGTCCGCGCTCCGCCAGGAGCTCGGGATCGACCGGAAGCGGTTCGAGATGGTGGGGAAAGACATGCCTGGTCCTTTCGATGGATGGTCAGAAACCGAGTTGGAGCACGAAGACGCCCGGGAAGATGGCGAAGACGATGGTCGTGGGCAGGATCAGGAACACGAGCGGCACGAGCATCGCCACCTCCTTCTTGCCCGCGCTCTCGAGCAGCGAACGCTTCGCCTCGTCGCGGGCGTCCTGCGCCTGCGCGCGGAGCACCTCGGCGAGAGGGGTGCCCCGCTCGAGCGCTCCGATGACCTGCTCGACCGCCCGCGAGAGAGGCGGCATCCTCAAGTCGTCCGCCAGGCGTTGAAGCGATCTGGCGAACGGCAGCCCGGTGCCGACGTCGGCGACGGTGCCGGCGAGTTCGTGAGCCAGCTCGCCCCGACTGATGAGCGAGACCCGCCGCACGGCGTCGAAGATGCCCTCTCCCGCCGACAGGCTCAGTGTCAGGAACTCGAGCACCGTGGGCAGTTCCTCGGTCATGCGTGAGATCCGGGCGCGCGCGGTGCGCGTGAGCCACCAGTCTCGGAGGAACACGCCGGATGCCGCAGCCAGCACGACGATGCCGACCTGCAGGATCAGCGGCACCTCGCGCACGGCGGAGGCGATCGCGGCGACGGCGACACCGCCCGCGGCCCCGAAGGCACCGGAGAGTAGCTGGCGGGAACGGAACGCCTCGACCGACAGCGGGGACCCCGCCTGCCGGAGGCGTGTGGCGATCTGCTCGGAGCCCCCGAGCACGCTTCCGAGCAGACTGCGAAGACGCGTCACGGCTGGTGCCACGAGAGTGCCGAGCACGGGGAGCGGATCGACGGCCCGGCGTGCCAGCAGCTCCCGGGCGCCCGCCGACACGTCGACGAGGTACGGAGCGACCCGGTGCAGGAGGCGCGGGCGGTTCAATGACGGCGCCAGGCTCACGAGCGACCAGAGTCCGAAGCCCAGCCCGAGTCCGGCGAAGACACCCCATGCGAGAGTCGTGGTCATCCGAACCACCGCCGTTCGGTCGGCATCCGCCCGATGCCGATCATGATGCGATACGCCACGACGCTGAGGGCGAGGCCGCCGACGATGAGCACGACGCCTCCGCTCGAGTTGTAGGCGGCTGCGGCCTCGGGGCGCGTCGAGAGCAGCAGCAGGATGATCCAGGGGGCGGCGACCCCGAGGCGCGCGGCGTTGATCACCCAGGACTGGCGGGCCTCGACCTCGGCCCGGATCGCGGCATCCTGTCGCAGGTACGACGACAGGTTGCGCAGCACGGTGGTGAGTTCGCTGCCCCCGACCTCACGCGACATACGGAGGGTCTCGAGCACGCGGTCGGCGACAGGGTCTGCTATCGCCTCCTTGAGTTCGTCGACGCTGAGACCGAAACTCCCGGTGGCCCGATAGGTGCGTTCGAACCCCGCGAAGGCCTCACGCACCGCCGGTGGACCGGTGTGAGCGAGGGTGACGACGCTGTCGGGAAGGGCGAGACCAGACCTCACCCCCGACACGAGG